>NZ_LMGP01000018.1:0-340087 GCF_001427445.1 Acidovorax sp. Root568
AGTCCAGCTTCGTCAGCCCCAGAAAGTGGTCCAGCATGTGGAAGTGGTCTTCGAAGAATTCCTCTTCCAGGCCTGCCAGCTGGTCGATGCGGCTCCACAGCACCAGCGCTGCATCGTCATCGGCCTGCACCACCGGGAAGGGCGCATCGCCCAGGTCAAAGTAGTGTGCATGCGTGATGGTGCGGCCGCGCTGGCTGCGGTCGGGGTGGTCGAACACGGCCACTGACTGCAGCGCGGCGCGCATGCGGGCCTCGGGCAGGTCGCAGTGGGTTTCTTCCACCAGCTCGCGCAGGCAGGACTGCCACACGGTTTCTCGCTGCTCGATGAAGCCGCCGGGCACGGCCAGCTGGCCCTTGCCGGGTGCGTGCGCGCGGCGGATCAGCAGCACATGGTCCTGGCAGCGAAGCACGGCGTCCACCGTCACGAACACGGGCGGGTAGGGTGCAGCAGACCAGGCCTGGCGGTAACCACGCAGCATGCGCCACTCCTCCTGCAGCGCGGGGTAGTGTGGGGTCTGCGCAAAGTGCTCCAGCGTGGCGATGGTGCTCTCGGGAATCTCTGCGGCCAGCGGCGCCACGGCGGCGCGCGCGGTGGCAGGCGTGGCGCCAAAGTACGCGTCCCGGATGGCGGTGGCGTCGATGCGGCCCTGGCGGTCTATGTGAATGAGCTGCCAGCCTGGAAAGGCGCTGAGGTAGCCGCTGGTCGCATCCTTGAAGTGGCCCACCACGCCGATGCGTGCGCCCGGGGCAGTGAGGCGCGCTACGCCCCGGCGCACCGCCTGCACCCACACGGCTTCGTTGTAGTAGTCGCGCATGGGCAGCACCTGCACCCGGGCACTGTCTGCGGGGGCCAGGGCAGCGCGCAGCATGGCTTCGCGCTCTTGCCAGGTGAAAGGGTTCTTGGGCGAGCGTGCCTGCCACGCCGAGCCGATCACCACGATGACCTGCGGGGCGCTGTCCAGTGCACGTTGCAATAGCGCCATGTGGCCGCTGTGGACGGGCTCAAAACGTCCGATGTAGATGGCGGTGTCGACCATGTGTCTCCGGCTGGTGGTGCGCTTCAGGGCCCTTCGCGTTGCTGGCTTGGGGGCCGCCCATGTCCTCGCGGTGGCCGTCGCATGCCAGGGGTTGACCGGGGCATTGGGTCGGCGTTGGAGCAGGTCGAGCAAGCAATGGGGCTGTACGCGCTGGATGTATATATGCTGGTAGCTATCTTTTTTGTAGTGATTTTACCGCCAGCCAGTGTCGTGGGTGGGGGGATGATCGTGGCAGGGCGCCCTGGCGGCGGCAGATGGGCGGCGCTGCCACCCGCCTCTGAAGTTGCTATTGTGCGACCCGGCGGTTCATGCCGGGCATGGGGCGGGGGCGCAGGGCAGCGTGGCAAAAAAGAGATGGACCGGGCCGTACAAACGTGGCGACAATGCGCCGCTTGCACGCTGCGCGCAAAGTTTCTGTAGCGCGAATCCGTCCTTTTCGTGCTGTGGTCCCGTGATGCGGCGTGCAAGCCCACCTGTGTGAACCCGGGGGACTGCGCCCGATATGGCGTGTCCGCACCTCCAATAACAGGCCCGCCGTGCGCGGGCCACCGAGGGAGATCCATGTCGTTGCGGCTCAAATTCAATCTGGTGCTGGCGGGCGTGCTGCTGCTGGCGGTGCTGGGCGCGGGCGCCTATGTGCACCGCTTCCTGCAGCAGTCTGCCATTGAGGAGGTGCAGCACAACTCGCAGATCATGATGCACGCCGCCATGGCCATCCGCGACTACACCACCGAGCTGGTCAAGCCCCACCTGGACGTGACGCTGGCCGAAAAATTCCTGCCCCAGACCGTGCCCGCCTATGCCGCCACGGAGACCCTGCGCCGGCTGCAGAACCGGTTCCCCGGTTACGAATACAAGGAGGCGGTGCTCAACCCGACCAACCTGCGCGACCGTGCCAACGAGTGGGAAGAGCGCATCATCAGCGACTTTCGCGAAGGCCGCGCCGACCTCAAGAAGGAAGTGACCGGCGAGGTGGGCGAGGGCATGCACCGTGCCATGTATGTGGCCCGGCCCATCACCATCAAGCAGCCGCAGTGCATGGCCTGCCACAGCACGCCTGCCGTGGCCCCACCCACCATGCTCAAGGTCTATGGCGACAAGAACGGCTTTGGCTGGGGCATGAACGAAACGGTCGGCATCCAGGTGGTGAAGGTGCCCATGTATTTCCCGCTGGAGAAGGCGCGTCAGACCTTCAACACCGTGATGACGGCGCTGGTGGGCAGCTTTGTGCTGCTGTTCGTGGGCCTCAACCTGTCGCTGTCGTCGCTGGTGATCGAGCCCATGGCGCGGCTCAACCGCAAGCTGGAAGACTTGGCCACCAAGGACTTCCTGACGGACCTGGTCAACCGCCGGCGCTTTTTTGAGAGGCTGGAGACTGAGATGGCCGACACCCGCATCAAGAAGGGGAGTCTGTCGGTGGTGATGTTCGACATCGACTTTTTCAAACGCATCAACGATACCTTTGGGCATGACTCTGGCGATGTGGTGCTCAAGAGCACCGCGCTGCGTGTGCGCGAGTTGCTGCGGTCGTCCGACTGCGCTGCGCGTTTTGGGGGCGAGGAGTTCATCATCCTGCTCAAGGAAACCCCGGTGGACGCTGCCATGGCGATGGCGGAGGCCGTGCGCGCGCGCATTGCAGGGGTGCCATTCGACGCCGTGGGTCATGTCAGTGCCAGCTTTGGCGTAGCCACCTGGGACCACAAGGAAGACAGCCATGCGCTCATCAAGCGCGCGGACACAGCGTTGTACAAGGCCAAGTCCAGCGGCCGCAACTGCGTGATCCAGGCCGAAGACGCCGTCTGATTCGCGTTGGCGAGGGGCTTCAGGCCGTAGCGGCCTTGGCGTCCTCATAGTCCGCCCGGTAGTCTGCCGCCAGCGCGGTTTTCTGCTTCTCTGTCAGCAGTTTGCCCGCCATCTGGAAGAAGCGGTGCTCCTCTTCCTTCAGGTGGTGTTCCACCTTCTCGGCCAGCTTCTTGGCCAGCGGCAACCAGGTTGGGCTTGATGGCTCGGTCGCTTCCAGTGACTCCACCAGTTCGTCGATCTGGTGGTGTTCTGAAATGGCGTGGCGCGACAGATCAATGCCTGCGTCGTGTGCCATCAGCGGCACATAGAAGTGGCGGTCCTCGGCCTGGGCGTGGGCGGCGAGTTCCTTCTTGAGTTGATCGAACAGGTCACGCCGCTCGGGCGTGTCGCCGCTGGTGTCGGTCAGTGCGCCGTACAACGCGCGCTGGCGCTCGTGGCTCTCGCGCAGGGCTTCAAAAATGGTGGGGGTATCGGTCATGGTGGGCTGTGTGTTGTATTGCAGTGAAGAGGATGCGCAGGACTACTTGAGCACCTTGCGCGCGGCGCCCACCCCGATGGCCGCCAGCACCACAAACACCACGGCAACCACCAGGAACAGCACAAACAGCACCTTGGCAATGCCCGCTGCACCTGCGGCCACACCGCTGAAACCCAGGGCCCCTGCCACGAGGGAAATCAGGGCAAAAATGATGGCGTACTTCAGCATGGTGGTCGCTCCTTGCGGTGGATGTTGAGGCAGCGCGGGGCTGCGAAAGGGTGTGCAGGAACGATACCGGCGGGCTGTGGTGTGCGCCGTCAGTGCAAGCGGGCGGCGGGTGTAGGAGAGCGCCGCTGGCGGGTGGTGGTGAAGCGCCAAAAGAAAAGCCGCAACGCGGGGCGTTGCGGCTTGGGAAGTGGAGCGGCTCTGATGGTCTTTTGGCCTGCGCTCACATCGCTGGCGCGATATGAGCTTCGTCCACGTACGGAAAGCCGCGCGTGCCGCGCGGCGGGCTTTACAGCCTTGCCCGTACGTTGGCTGCGGCACGGGCCTTGCGGCCCTTCACATCGCTGCGCGATATGAGCCTGCGCCGAAAGCCGGACAAGCTCGCTTCGCTCCGGGCCTTTACAGGCCCGCCGCTGCGCGCAGCGCAGCAGCCTTGTCCGTCTTTTCCCAGCTGAACTCGGGTTCTTCGCGGCCGAAGTGGCCGTAGGCTGCCGTCTTTTCGTAGATGGGGCGCAGCAGGTCCAGCATCTGGATGATGCCCTTGGGGCGCAGGTCGAAGTGCTCGCGGACCAGGGCGGCCAAGCGCTCGTCCGACACCACGCCGGTGCCTTCGGTGTAGACGGTGATGTTCATCGGCTCGGCCACGCCAATGGCGTAGGCCACCTGGATCTGGCACTGGCGCGCCAGGCCGGCAGCCACGATGTTCTTTGCCACGTAGCGGGCGGCGTAGGCGGCCGAGCGGTCCACCTTCGTTGGGTCTTTGCCGCTGAATGCCCCGCCGCCGTGGGGGCAGGCACCACCGTAGGTGTCCACGATGATCTTGCGGCCCGTCAGGCCGCAGTCGCCTTGCGGGCCGCCGATGACAAAGCGGCCCGTGGGGTTGATCAGGTAGCGGGTGTTCTGCAGCCATTCCTTGGGCAGCACAGGCTTGATGATCTCTTCAATGATGGCTTCGGTGAACGAGGCCTTCATCTTGGTTTGCGTTTCGCTCTGGTCGGGGTGGTGCTGGGTGGAGAGCACCACGGTGTCGATGCTGTGGGGCTTGCCGTCCACATAGCGCATCGTCACTTGCGACTTGGCGTCAGGGCGCAGGAAGGGCAGGCGGCCGTCCTTGCGCAGCTGGGCCTGGCGCTCGACGAGGCGGTGCGCGTAATAGATGGGCGCGGGCATCAGCTCGGGCGTCTCGTCGCAGGCGTAGCCGAACATCAGGCCCTGGTCGCCAGCGCCGGTGTTCAGGTGGTCGTCGGACGCGTGGTCCACGCCCTGGGCGATGTCGTTGGACTGCTTGTCGTACGCCACGAGCACGGCGCAACCCTTGTAGTCGATGCCGTAGTCGGTGTTGTCGTAGCCGATGCGCTTGATGGTGTCGCGCGCCACTTGGATGTAGTCCACATGCGCGTTGGTGGTGATCTCGCCCGCCAGCACCACGAGGCCGGTGTTGGTCAGCGTTTCAGCGGCGACGCGGCTGCGGGGGTCCTGTTTGAAGATTGCATCGAGAATCGCGTCCGAGATCTGGTCGGCCACCTTGTCGGGGTGGCCTTCGGAGACGGATTCCGAGGTAAAGAGAAAGTCGTTCGCCATTTGAATAAACTCCTGTGTTCCGGCATTTGGGGCGTTGCCCTCACCCCGAAGGAGATCTGGCGAACGCTTTAGCAGATTTTTTTAACGTCGCCCTGCAAGTTGCTCATTTAACTCAGCGACCCCATTATTTTAATGCCAGTCGTCTTTCGATTCTTTTCCGTATTTCCACTGTGGTTGCTGCACATCATGGGCGCGGCCATGGGTTGGGTGGCGTTTGTGGCGTCTCCCACCTACCGGCGCCGGTTTCTCGCCAACTCAGCGCTGGCGGGCTATGCGTTTGGCGATGTGCGCGCCGCCGTGGCCCATGCGGGCCGCATGGTGGCCGAGCTGCCACGCCTGTGGATGGGCGCGACCATGCCCTGCGCACTCACGGGCGAAGCCTGTGTGGAGCAGGCCTATGCAGCCGGTCGCGGCATCGTGTTTCTGACCCCGCACCAGGGGTGTTTTGAACTGTCGGCACAGGCCGCTGCACGCCGCTGGAGCGCGGAGCGTGGCCCCATCACGGTGTTGTACCGCCCGGCACGCCAGGCTTGGCTGGCCAAGGTGATGGAGACCGCACGCAACCGCCCCGGCATGCTGGCCGTGCCCACCACGCTGGCGGGTGTGCGTCAGATGATCAAGGCCCTGCGCCGGGGCGAGGCCGTGGGCCTGCTGCCCGACCAGGTGCCGCCCGAGGGGCAGGGCCAGTGGGCACCTTTTTTTGGGCGCGACGCCTACACCATGACCCTGGCCGTGCGCCTGGCGCAACAGACCGGCGCGACCGTGGTGCTGGCGCGTTGCGAGCGCCTGTCTTGGGGGCGTGGCTACGTCACGCATTTCGAGCCCTTGCCCCAGCCGCTGTCCGACGAGATGGACCAGGCCGTGCTGCAAATCAACCAAGCCATGGAACACCTCATTCGCCAATGCCCCGAGCAATATCTGTGGGGCTATGGCCGCTACAAGCAGCCGCGTGGCGAGGCTGCTCCGGTCGAACCTGCCGCCGGAGGCGCCGCATGAAGGGCCTCGCAGGGCGTTTGGGGGTGTGGTTCATGCGGGTGCTGGCGCTGCTGCCGCTGCCGGTGTTGCGCGGCATGGGCTGGCTGCTGGGGCAAGTGGCCTTTGTGCTGGTGGCGCCCCGCCGCAGGGTGGCGTTGCGCAATCTGGCGCTGTGTTTTCCTGACTGGACCGAAGCGCGCCGCCGTGCCGTGGCGCGGGCCAGCTTTGTCGCGTTCTGCCAGACCTGGCTGGACCGCAGCTGGCTGTGGGCCGCGCCGCGTTCGGTGGTGGAGCAGCGCGTGCGTTTGACGGGGGCCGTGCACGAGCTGGAGGGCGACACGCCCACCATCTTGTTTGCGCCGCATTTCTACGGCATGGACGCGGGTGGCCTGGCCTTGCCGCTGCGCAGCGGCCGTGCGTTCACGTCCATCTTTGCCACCCACCCTGATCCGGCGGTGGATGCCTGGTTCATGGCGGGGCGCCAGCGGTTTGGCGATGTGCGCATGCTCAACCGTTCGGACGGCGTCAAACCCATCATCGCCAACCTGCGCAAGGGTGGCTTGCTGTACCTGCTGCCCGACATGGACTACGGCCGCAATGATTCGGTGTTTGTGCCGTTCTATGGCGTGACGGCAGCCACTATTCCGTCGCTGTCGCGGTTTGCGCGACTGGGTCGCGCCAAGGTGGTGGGGGTGTATTCGCGCATGACGCCCACCGGGTACGTGGCCGAGGTTTCGCCCGCTTGGGCCAACTACCCCACCGACGACGCTGAGGCCGACACGGCCCGTATGAACCGCGAGCTGCAGGCCGTGATCGACACCATGCCCGAGCAGTACTACTGGGTGCACAAGCGCTTCAAGACCCGCCCGGAGGGCGAGCCCTCGGTGTATTCACGCTGAAATATCAGCAAAAATGGCCTGAAGCGCTAGTGCATCATGCGCTGATAGCTATTTTTTAGATAGCAAAAAACGCTGCAGTTCCATGGCCACGCGCTCGGGGTGCTCGTGCACGACCCAGTGCGATGCCTGCTCCACCTGCTGCACCTGCAGCCGGGGGATCCAGCCGGGCAGGCCGTCCAGCAAGCCGGGCAGCAGGGCGGGGTCGTCCATGCCCCAGAGCACGAGCGTGGGCACGTCCACCGTCAACATCGACTCGGGCAGGGTGATGGCCTGGGCGCCGGGGTCGCCCTCGCGCGGCGGGCGGATGGGGCTGGCCCGGTAGTAGTTGCAGGCACCCTGCAACCCCTGTTGCCACAGGGCCCGGTACTGGGCGCGCACCTCGTCGGTCAGCCATGCGGGGGCTGTGCCATCCGGGGCGTTGAAAAAGGCGAACAGGCGGCGGAAGTCGTCTTCGGCCAGCAGGGCCTCGGCATCGGGCCTGCACAAAAAATGCATGTACTGGCTGCCCGCCTGCTGGGCGGCGTTGTGCGACAGCTCGCGCACAAAGGCGCCGGGGTGGGGCGAGTTGATGATGGCCAGGCGCTTCATCAGCTGTGGCTGCTGGTTGGCCAGGTTCCATGCCACGGCGCCGCCCCAGTCATGGGCCACCAGGCATTCCAGCGCACTGCCGGGGCATTCATGGGCGATCAGCGCGACCAGGTCCTGCACCAGGTGCTTGGCGCGGTACGCATCCACAGCCTGCGGGCTGCTGGAAGGGCCAAACCCGCGCAGGTAGGGCGCCACGCAGCGGTAGCCGCCGTTCTCGGGGCGGGCAAAGTGCAGCAGCAGTTCATCCCAGATGAAGGCCCCCTCGGGGAATCCGTGCAGGAGCAACAGCACCGGGCGCCCGGGGATGCCGCTCACGCGGCAGTGCAGGGTGATTCCGTGGGGGAGGTCAACAGGGCAATCTTGGATCATGGCGCTATGCATTCTGTAGCTGCTAGCGCATGAAACGATTGCGCTTGCGGCTAGTTGGGCTCGGATTCGCTGGTGGGCGAAGGCTGTGCGGGGCTGCTGCTGTCCGCAGCCGCAGGGGGCTCTTCGGCGAGGGGCTTCACCGGGTGCGCCCACTGCCACAGCAGCTGGGCCACTTCATCCACCCCTTGCTTTTTGAGGGCCGAGAACATCTTCACCTCGCCGCCACCCGCGTGCAGTCGCGTAATCGACAGCACCTTGGCCTGTTCGGCGCGCGTGAGCTTGTCGGCCTTGGTCAGCACGATGAGGAACTTGAGACCTTCCTCGACCCGGGGACGCACCACTTCGAGCAGCGCCTCGTCCAGCTCGGTCAGGCCCAGGCGGGGGTCGCACAGCAGCACGATGCCCGTGAGGCCGGGGCGGCTGACCAGGTAATTCACCATCACCTGCTGCCAGCGCACCTTGTCCGAGCGCGACACGGCGGCATAGCCATAGCCGGGCAAGTCGGCCAGCACGGCGTCCATCACCCCTTGTTTGCCCAGCGAGAACAGGTTGATGTGCTGGGTACGCCCCGGCTTCTTGGAGGCAAATGCCAGCTGCTTTTGCTGGGTGAGGGTGTTGATGCAGGTGGATTTGCCCGCGTTGGAACGGCCCACGAAAGCGATTTCGGGCACGTCGATGGGCGGCAGGTGGTGCAGCTGCGCCGCCGTGGTGAGGAACCTGGCGGTGTGCATCCAGCCCATGGCGATTTTGGCGTCAGGTGCGGGCGGGAGAGAGCCAGCAACTGGCGCAGAGGGGGGTGTCGTCATGGGGAGTTGGGAGAGAAAGAACCATCATTGTAGAATCGCGAGGTTTTGCGCACATAAACACACACCCTCGATATGAAGTTGCTCGCCTCATTGCTGACGGCTGCCGCACTGGCAGCACCTGTTTTTTCGGCCTTTGCAGCGGGTGATGCACCCAAAGCGGCCAAGCCGGATCTCGTCAAGGGCGAGGCCAGCTTCACTGCGGTGTGTGCGGCCTGCCACGGCGCAGACGGCAACTCGGCCATCGCGGCCAACCCCAAGCTGTCGCAGCAACACCCCGAATACTTGGTCAAGCAACTGCAGGAATTCAAGTCCGGCAAGCGCAACAACGCCATCATGAAGGGCTTTGCCACGGCCTTGTCGGATGACGACATGCGCAACATCGCGTACTGGCTCACGTCCAAGCCCGCCAAGGCCGGCTTTGCCAAGGACAAGGACCTGGTGGCCATGGGTGAACGCATCTACCGTGGCGGCATTGCCGACCGCCAGATCGCCGCTTGCGCTGGCTGCCACAGCCCCAATGGCGCTGGCATCCCTGCGCAATACCCCCGCCTGTCGGGCCAGCACGCCGACTACACGGTGTCGCAGCTGAACATGTTCCGCGACGGCTCGCGTGCCAACAGCATCCAGATGACCCAGGTGGCTGCCAAGCTCAATGACAAGGAAATCAAGGCCGTGGCGGACTACATCGCCGGCCTGCGCTGATTGATTGCTTGATATTTGTCATGACCCGGCCTGATTGACCGGGCGGCACGGAACCTACCGCCAATAACAACCCCAAAAAGGGCGGGTCCATCGCAGCGATGGTCCCGCCCTTTTTCTTTCGCGCTTCGCAGACACCGCTCCCACCCATGTCCGACAACACCCAGGGCCTTCGCATGAAGTCCGGCTCCCAGGCCCTGCGCGCCGGGGTCGAGCTGCTGTCTTCGATGCGCTTTGCCATCTCGCTGCTGACGGTGATCTGCATCGCCTCGGTCATCGGCACGGTGCTCAAGCAGCACGAACCGGCGGCCAACTACGTCAACCAGTTCGGTCCGTTCTGGGCCGAGTTGTTCGGCGCCATCCAGCTCAACGCGGTGTACAGCGCCTGGTGGTTTCTGCTGATCCTGGCGTTCCTGGTGATCAGTACCTCGCTGTGCATTGCCCGCAACACGCCCAAGATCCTGGTGGACCTCAAGGCCTACAAAGAAAACATCCGCGAGCAGAGCCTCAAGGCGTTCCACCACAAGGCACAGGCCGATCTGCCCGAATCGGCCGAGGCCGAGGCACGCCGTGTTGGCACACTGCTGGCCGGTGGCGGGTGGAAGGTGCGCCTGCAGCAGCGCGACACGGCCGCTGGTCCAGGCACCGGCTGGATGGTGGCGGCCAAGGCCGGCGCCGCCAACAAGATTGGCTACATCGCAGCGCACAGCGCCATCGTGCTGGTGTGTGTGGGCGGCCTGCTGGATGGCGACCTCATCGTGCGCGCGCAGATGCTGCTGGGTGGCAAGTCGGTCTATACCGGGGGCGGGCTGATCGCCGATGTGAAGCCCGAGCACCGACTCTCCGAGCGCAACCCCACCTTCCGGGGCAACCTGCTCGTGGCCGAGGGCACACAGTCGAGCACCGCCATCCTGAGCCAGTCCGACGGGGTGTTGCTGCAGGACCTGCCGTTGGCGATCGAGCTCAAGAAGTTCATCGTGGAGCACTACTCCACCGGCATGCCCAAGCTGTTCGCCAGCGAGATCATCATCCACGACAAGGCCACGGGCGAGAAGACACCCGCGCGCGTCGAGGTGAACCACCCGGCGAGCTACAAGGGCATCGAGATCTATCAGTCGAGTTTTGACGACGGCGGCTCGCACCTCAAGCTGCGTGCCGTGCCCATGGTGGCAGGCGCCAAGGCATTCGACGTCGAGGGTGTGGTGGGCAACTCCACCCAGCTCACCAACAAGGGCGGCGGCTCCGGTAGCGACACGCTGACGCTGGAGTTCACGGCGCTGCGCACCATCAACGTCGAGAATTTTGGTGGGGCTGGCCCTGGCGCCAGCGGCGCAGACGTGCGCAAGGTGGACCTGCGCGAATCGGTGGAGTCGCGCCTGGGGGCAGCCAACAAGACCGTCACCAAAAAAGAACTGCGCAATGTGGGCCCCAGCGTGAGCTATAAGCTGCGTGATGCGGCTGGCCAGGCCCGCGAGTTCCATAACTACATGCTGCCGGTGGACACGGGCGACGGCGTGCCGGTGTTCCTGCTCGGTGTGCGCGAGTCTCCGGCAGAGCCCTTCCGCTACCTGCGGGTGCCGGCCGATGACAAGGGCAGTATGGATGGTTTCATGCGCATGAAGGCTGCCCTGGCCGATCCGCAAGCCCGGGAGCATGCGGTGCGCCGCTATGTGTCTCAGGCCATGGACGCGTCGCGCCCCGACCTGGCCGAGCAGCTGCAGCAGTCTGCCGTGCGTGCGCTGGCGCTCTTTGCTGGGCGGGGCATGGTCGATGGCAAGCCCACGGGCGGGCTGCAGGCCGTGTCGGACTTCATGGAAGCCAATGTGCCCGAGGCCGAGCGCGCGCGCGCAGGCGAGGTCCTGGTGCGCATTCTGAATGGCACGTTGTTCGAGCTGGCCCAGCTGTCGCGCCAGCGCGAGGGGCTTCCGCCATTGCCGCAGGACGAGCAGACCCGGGGTTTCATGACGCAGGCCGTGCTCTCGCTCAGCGATGCGCAGATCTACCCTGCACCCCTGGCGTTTGAACTCACGGACTTCACCCAGGTCCAGGCCAGCGTGTTCCAGGTGGCGCGAGCCCCTGGCAAGAATGTTGTCTATCTGGGCTGCGCCTTGCTGATCCTGGGCGTTTTTGCCATGCTCTACGTGCGCGAGCGGCGCGTGTGGGTCTGGGTGGCGCCGCAGGATGGCCGCACCCACGCCACCATGGCCCTGTCCACCAACCGCAAGACCATGGATGGCGACCAGGAGTTTGTCCAGCTCGCACAGAAACTGATCGGGGCATCGCCCCGCGAAGGCACCGCATGAATACCGCGACTTCTTCCTCGACCGTCACCACGATCACCCTGAACGAGGGGTTCTTCGCTCGCCGCAACTGGTTTGACTGGCTGTTTGCCGCCATCGTGGCCGTGGGGGCGTTGTATGCGCTGCAGCGCTACGGGGCCTTCATGGATGTCTACGAAAAAGGCATTTTGCTGGGCGCCATTCCGAGCACCATCTGGCTGGGCTGGTTCTGGCGCCCGCTGCGCGTTCTGATGCTGGTGGTGGCGGCCGTGGCGCTCATGGCCATTGGCCTGTACCAGCAAGATGGGGCAGGCAGCCTGACGCGGGCCGACACGGTGTTCGGCCTCAAGTATTTCCTGTCCAGCCAGTCGGCCATCCTGTGGATGAGCATGCTGTTTTTCATCAGCACGGCGTTTTACTGGGTGGGGATGTTTGCACGTGGCGAAGGCAAGACCATGAGCATGCTGGGCTCGCGCATTACGTGGGTGGCGGTGGCCATGGCGCTCATTGGCACCCTGGTGCGCTGGTACGAAAGTTACCTGATCGGCCCGGACATCGGCCACATCCCGGTGAGCAACCTCTACGAAGTGTTCGTGCTGTTCTGCTGGATGACAGCGGCGTTCTACCTGTACTACGAAGAGCAGTACGACACGCGCGCCCTGGGCGGCTTCGTGATGCTGGTGGTGAGCGCGGCGGTGGGCTTCCTGCTCTGGTACACCGTGGTGCGCGAAGCGCATGAGATCCAGCCGCTGGTCCCTGCGCTCAAGAGCTGGTGGATGAAGCTGCATGTGCCCGCCAACTTCATCGGTTACGGCACGTTTGCGCTGTCGGCCATGGTGGCGTTTGCCTACCTGATCAAGCAGCAGGCCACCGAAACCCGTTGGTACAAGCTGGCGCCGCTGTGGCTGCTGGGCGTGGTGCTGTGTTTCGAGCCCATCGTGTTCCGCCAGGGGGCGACGGAGAATGGCGGCAGCTACTGGATGGTGTACTTCGGCATTTCTGCGCTGATCGTTGCGGGCATCCTGCTGGGGCGCAAGCGCATCGCGGCGCGTCTGCCCTCGTTCGAGATTCTGGATGACGTGATGTACAAGTCCATTGCGGTGGGCTTTGCGTTCTTCACCATCGCCACGGTGCTCGGCGCGCTATGGGCCGCCGAGGCCTGGGGCGGCTACTGGAGCTGGGATCCGAAGGAGACCTGGGCGCTGATCGTCTGGCTCAACTACGCGGCGTGGCTGCACATGCGGCTCATGAAGGGGTTGCGCGGTACCGTGTCCGCCTGGTGGGCGCTGGTTGGCCTGGCGGTGACAACGTTCGCGTTCCTGGGCGTCAATATGTTCCTGAGCGGCCTGCACAGCTACGGCACGCTGTGATGATTCAAGGCCTGCTAACGACTCCCCGCGAGATGGTTGGCAGGCGCGGCAGGCATGTCGGGCATTCGGTGGCGCGCAACAACTATTGCGTCTTCGGTGTAACCTGAGCGGTCCAGGGAACGAACTAACAGTTGTTCTGCTCTACCGCTGCAGCTGTCTTACCCCACATGACCGGAGCCACCATGCTGATCCCCTCGCGCGATTCGGGTTTTCACCACCCACATTCCTCCGAAATCACCCCCCGCTCGGTCTACGAAGACCGCCGCCAGATGCTCAAGCTGATGGCGGGTGGCGCCGCAGGTGCGGCAATGGCGGCCTGGGCGGGCCGTGAGGCCCTGGCGCAGCAGGTGGCAGTCACGCGTCCCGGCAAGCTGGCGCCTCTGGCGGGCGCCAAGTCGGCGGTGGCAGGTGCGGTTTCCATGGAGAAGCTCACGGACTACAAGGACGCGAGCACCTACAACAACTTCTACGAATTTGGCACCGACAAGGCCGACCCCGCCCGCAATGCGCACACCCTCAAGACCAGTCCGTGGACTGTGGAGGTCGAGGGCCTGGTCAAGAAGCCCGGCAAATACGGCATTGAAGACCTGATCAAACTCAGCGCGCAGGAAGAGCGCATCTATCGCTTGCGGTGCGTGGAGGGCTGGTCCATGGTCATCCCGTGGGTGGGGTACTCGCTGGCCGAGCTGATCAAGCGGGTGGAGCCCCAGGGCAGCGCCAAGTACGTCGAGTTCGTGACCCTGGCCGACAAGGCCACCATGCCATTCGTCGGCTCGCGCGTGCTGGACTGGCCTTATGTGGAAGGCCTGCGCATGGACGAAGCCATGCACCCGCTGACCTTGCTGGCCTTTGGCATGTACGGCGAGGTGCTGCCCAACCAGAACGGTGCACCGGTGCGTCTGGTGGTGCCATGGAAGTACGGCTTCAAGAGCGCCAAGAGCATTGTGAAGATCCGCTTTGTCGAAAAGGAACCAGGCACCGCTTGGAACAAGGCGGCCCAGCAGGAGTACGGGTTCTATTCCAACGTGAACCCCAATGTGGACCACCCCCGCTGGAGCCAGGCGACCGAGCGACGCATTGGCGAAGACGGCTTGTTTGCCAAGAAGCGCAAGACGCTGATGTTCAACGGCTACGAAGCCCAGGTTGGCCAGCTTTACGCCGGCATGGACCTCAAGAAGTTCTACTGATGGCCCTGGTCTCGCCGCCATCGTTGGCGGTGTATGAGGCTTTGGTCTTCTCTTGATCGCGATGCGAAAACTACTGCTCCACCCCGTCGCCAAGCCGGTGGTGTTTGTGTTGTGTCTGTTGCCGCTGGCATGGCTGGTCTATGCGGCGGTGGCGAACCAGCTGGGTGCCAACCCTGCGGAGGCATTGATCCGGGCAACCGGTGACTGGACGTTGCGGGCGCTCTGCCTGGTGCTGGCCATCACTCCGCTGCGCGTCATCACCTCCACTCCTCAGCTGGCTCGGTTTCGGCGCATGCTGGGGCTGTTCGTGTTTTTCTATGGCGTGCTGCACCTGCTGAGCTACAGCTGGTTCGACATGGGTTTTGACATCCCGGACATCCTGCACGACATCGCCAAGCGGCCATTCATTCTGGTGGGTACAGTGGCCCTGGTGCTGCTGGCCCTGCTGGCCGCCACCTCATTCAATCGTGCGATCAAGGCACTGGGTGGCAAACGCTGGCAGGCGCTGCACCGCACCGTGTATGCGGTGGCAGGGTTGGCGGTGCTGCACTTTTTCTGGATGCGTGCTGGCAAGAACAACTTTGGCGAAGTGGCGGTCTACGCCGGCATCCTCGGCGCGCTGCTGGGCTGGCGGTTCTGGCAACGACTGCGCAAGCGGTCGGCCACACCGGCAGTTGCTGCGGCAAGACGGACAGCCGCAGGACCGTCTTGAGGTTGACTACTACCAAACTGATAGCTGTCAGCGCATATTTTCAATACGCTAGCAGCCGATTTGGCTGATTTTTAACCGTTGACTGCCCGCAGCGCTGGGCGCATTTGCCGGGTCACTGGGTCGATGTACCCGGTGGGAATCTGGTAGGCGCGGTCATCGAACAGGTCAATGCCACACATCAGGTTCTCGATCCATTCAAAGAAGTCGTTGATGGCTTCCTTGCCCATGATGGGAGCGCCGTGCTGCGGCACCAGCATGGCAATGTCGAGCTGCCGGGCCATGCGTGCCCACAGGCGCAGGATCTTGTTGGACACCATGTAGCGGCGATGGAAGCCCTCCATGCGCGGGATGTGCGCCTTGAGGTCGGTCACCGGGACACGGGCCTCGGCCCCCGACATCATGGACACCCCCAGGTCGCCCGTGAACAGGATGCGGCTGACCGGATCGTAGAAGTGGAAGTTGCCTTCGGAGTGCATGAAGTGCGCGGGTAGCAACACCAGCTCATGGCGTCCCAGGGGCAGGTGGCCGCCGCCGTCCGGCACACCGATCACCCGGTTTTCTGTCTTGCCCACCTTGGTGAAGTGCGGCGCAAAGCGCTCCCAGACGCGCGAGATCACCAGGTTGGCCTTGGTGCTGGTCATCCAGCGGTCCAGCGAGGCGATGATGTCTGGGTCTGCATGCGAAGCGATCAGGTACGACAGCTTGTGCGGCGGGAAATGTTTGGTCATCCCCATGAACAGCTCGTTGAACGCGAGGTTGCCGCCCGGGTCGATGATCGCGCCGGTGTCGTCGTCCACGATCAAGAACTGATTGGCCTGCACGGCCTGCCCATCTTCCTCAATGAGGTCGGTGAACATCAGGCAAGCATGATTTTTGTCGCGGTAGAGTTCCAGGGCCATGGCCATCCTGCGGTGCAATAAAGCGCAGACTGTACGAGTACCCCTAGAGTTTGTGCTTGATGGAAATCAAGCGAAACCGCATTGCCTGGCGATCCTGCGCTGGCGGCTGGGTGCGTCAGCGTGGCTGGGAGGCGGTGGCAGCGGGCTTTGGCGCACGGCTGGCGTCGTTGCCCGGGGTGAGTGTTTGCGGTAGCGTGGCACGCTGGCTTGCCGCAGGGCCGGTGGGCAGATACAACGGCCCCCGCTGACCGCAGCCGACAAGGGCTGCCGCACTGGCAGCAAGGACAAGCGTCCTGACTAGAATTTGGGGAGCTTTCAACATGCGCAAATTGTAATGACCGACCTCGAATTCATGGACCACGCCGAACAACTGCTGCTTGCCGTCGAACGCAGTTGTGATCGCATCAATGACACCTCGGATGCCGATGTGGACAGCCAGCGCTCGGGGGGCATGGTGACCTTGACCTTTCCCAACCGCAGCCAGATCGTGATCAACCTGCAAAAACCGCTGCACGAGGTGTGGATGGCCGCCCGGTCTGGCGGCTATCACTATCGTTTTGATGGCAGCCATTGGCAGGACACCAAGGGCGCCGGAGAATTTTTTGCATGCCTCACGCGCGATGCCTCGCAACAGTCCGGGATGTCGCTGCAGTTTGCCCCGTAACTTACTCCGCGCCCGCCCAGTTGAGGAGGGGCGCTGCGGATTATGCGGCGCTCAGTTTCGGAACAAGTCCAGGATGCGGCTGCGCTCTTCAGAAGGCGGAGGTGCTTGGGGCGCTACTGCGGGAGACGCGGACCGGTCGTCCACCCCCACGCTCGAAACACCCGCATTGCGTGCGTACTCCTCGTAGAACCACTCACCGCCCACATTCACGACACCGGGTGGCACTGTAGGCTCCATCACTGGCACGCCCTTCAGCGCACGCTCCATGAAGCTGATCCACACGGGCAGGCTGAGCCCGCCACCGGTTTCGCGGCTGCCCAGATTGCGTGGCGTGTCATATCCAATCCAGGTGACAGCCGCGATGGTGGGCTGGAACCCTGCGAACCACGCGTCCACCGAATCGTTGGTAGTGCCGGTTTTGCCATAAAGATCGGGGCGCTTGAGAGTGGCCTGGGCCCGCGCTGCAGTGCCGGTGCGGGTCACCTCCTGCAACAGACTGCTCATCACAAAGGCATTGCGTGCGTCGATGGCCCGGGGCTGCTCGTTGAGCGCTGGTGGCGTGATTTCTGAAATCACTCGCCCCTTGTGGTCAGTCACCTTGGCAATCAGCCAAGGATTGACGCGGTAGCCCCCGTTGGCAAACACGGAATAAGCGGATGCCATTTGCAGGGGCGTAACCGAGCCCGCACCCAGCGCCATGGTCAGGTAGGCCGGGTGCTTTTCTGGGTCGAATCCAAATCGTCCCACCCATTCCTGCGCGGTTTTGGGTCCCACGGCTTGCAGGATCCGGATGGAGATCATGTTTTTGGACTTCGCCAAGCCCGTGCGCATACTCATGGGGCCGTCGTACTTGCCGTCGTAGTTCTTGGGTTCCCAAGGCTGACCGCCGGTGATACCCGCATCAAAGAACAGCGGAGCATCGTTGATTACGGTGGCAGGCGTGAAGCCCTTTTCGAGCGCTGCTGAATAGATGAACGGCTTGAAGCTCGAACCAGGCTGGCGCCATGCTTGCGCTGCGTGGTTGAACTTGTTCTTGTCAAAGTCGAATCCACCCACCAATGCCCGGATGGAGCCATTGCGGGGGTCAAGGGCTACAAAAGCCCCCTCCACTTCGGGCAGCTGTGTAATCTCCCATGCGCCCTTTGGTGTCTTGACCACTCGGATGACGGCGCCGCGCCGGATCTTGATATTGGGCGGCGCCTTGTCGCTGAGCCCCGACTGCGCTGGTTTGAGTCCATCGCCGGTGATCTCCAGTGAGTCGCCATTGGCTCGTGCGGCCAGGATGCGTTTGGTGGATGCTTCCAGCACCACAGCGGAGAGTACGTCTCCGTTGTCGGGGTGGTTGGCAAGGGCGTCATCAATGGCGTCCTCCACTTCCTGGGCTGCTGTGGGCAACGCAACGAACTTCTCTGGTCCCCGGTACTGCTGGCGCCGCTCATAGTCCATGATCCCGCGCCGCAGGGCCACATAGGCGGCCTCTTGCTCCGCCGCATTGAGGGTGGTGTACACGTTGAGGCCGCGTGTATAGGCCTCATTGCCGTACTGGGCGAAGATCAGCTGGCGGGTCATTTCGGCAACATATTCCGCGTGGATGCGCGTGTTGTCGGGCCCCGTACGGATTTTCAACTCTTCCTTCTTGGCTTGCTCTGCTTGTTGCGCAGTGATGAAGCCGTTCTCTTCCATCCGTTCGATGATGTACTGCTGTCGAGCGCGGGCACGTTTGGGATTGCTGATGGGGTTGTAGGCAGATGGTGCCTTGGGCAAGCCCGCAAGCATTGCTGCTTCAGCAATAGAAACGGATTTCAGCGGTTTCCCAAAATAAGCCTCGGAGGCTGCCGCAAATCCATACGCACGATTGCCAAGGAAAATCTGATTCATGTAAATCTCAAGAATCTGATCCTTGGTCAGCAAATGCTCCAATTTGAAAGTCAGTAAGATTTCGTAAATTTTGCGAGTAAATGTTTTTTCTGAGGATAGATAAACATTTCGCGCAACCTGCATGGTGATCGTCGAGGCGCCCTGGCTTTTCACGCGGCCCAGATTGGCGAGGCCCGCACGCAGCACGCCTTTGTAGTCCACACCACCGTGCTGGAAGAAGCGAGAGTCTTCGATCGCCAGCACTGCGTCTTTCATGACCTGCGGAATCTCGTCGATGGGCGTGAGGTTGCGACGCTCTTCTCCAAACTCGCCCAATAAGGCCCCTTCCGCAGAGTACACCCGCAGCGGCAATTTGGGGCGGTAGTCCGCCAAGTCAGAGATGTCCGGCAGGTTGGGGTAGGCCACCGACAGAGCCACAGCGATTGTGAGCGCCAAGCCCACGGCCGCGGCCGCCGCCAGTCCAGTGATCCATAGAGCGATGCGAACCAACCAGCGAAGCCAACTGGGACGGGTGCGAGCAGGAGAGGAGTCCGACTTGTCGGAGGACTTCGAGGGGGAGGGCGGCATATCGCTCCGATGGGGTAAGACCACCCATTATAAAAATGTCCACCGCTGGGGCTGGAAATCCGATTTCGTACTTGGCAAGGTGTCGCTGAAAGGCTTCCCGTAGTAGCCAAGCGGTATTGCAGTGCTCTGAAATTTCGTCTGCTTTTGGCAACGCTCTTCGGGCGTTACAGGGGGAAAAATCTTTGCCGGAGAACTATCTTACTGATAGCATTCATGTGAAGTGTTAAGTTTTGTTGCCTCATTTTGGCAAGTTACAGGGGACCAATCTTGATCTCAATGGGGTCTTTGTTCAATCGCCAGTCTGCTCCGCTGCTGGGAATCGACATCAGCTCCTCCAGTGTCAAGCTGGTGGAGTTAGGGCGCGATAAGGCAGGTAGTCTGGTCCTAGAGCGTTGCGCGATCGAGCCGCTGGAGCGAGGCTGGATCACCGATGGCAACATCGAAAAATTTGACGAAGTGGCCGACGCATTGCGTCGACTGGTCAAGAAGAGCGGCACTCGAACCAAAAACGTGGCACTGGCATTGCCCCCCTCCGCTGTGATCACCAAGAAGATTACGCTGCCGGGTGGAATGACGGAGCAGGAGCTTGAGGTTCAGGTCGAATCCGAAGCCAACCAGTACATCCCGTTTTCGCTCGACGAGGTGAGCTTGGATTTCTGCGTTATTGGTCCGAGTAAAAACGCGCCGGGCGACGTTGACGTTCTGATTGCTGCGTCTCGGCGCGAAAAAGTCCAAGACCGACAAGGCTTGGCGGAGGCCGCCGGGTTAAAGCCTGTGGTGGTCGATATTGAATCCCATGCATCACGACTGGCTGCAGGGCGTCTCATTGAAGCGCTGCCGAATAAAGGCGTTGATGCGATGGTGGCGCTTTTCGAGGTTGGAGCCTTGACGACCAGTATGCAGGTGATTCGGAACGAAGAGGTTCTGTACGACCGCGACCAAGCCTTCGGCGGCGCCCAGCTGACCCAACTGATTGTTCGGCAATATGGTTTCTCTGTGGAAGAAGCCGAAAGTAAAAAGCGCAGCGGTGATTTGCCGGAAGACTATCAATCAGCGGTCCTTCGTCCTTTTGTCGACAGCATGGCCCAAGAGATTGGCCGAGCCCTCCAATTCTTCTTCACCAGCACGCCCCACAACCGTGTGGACCACATCATGCTGGCTGGCGGCTCAGCCCCATTACCAGGGCTTACTGAGGCTGTCACCCAGCAAACCGGTTTTGCGTGCAGCGCTGTCAATCCATTTGACGGTATGGAAATCGGAAGTTCCGTGCGACTGAAAAAAATGGTGCGCGAAGCACCATCGTACCTGACCTCTTGCGGTCTCGCTATGCGGAGGTTTCTGCAATGATCCTCATCAACCTATTACCTCACCGTGAGGAGGCTCGCAAGCGTCGCAAGGAGGCATTCCAAGCGACGATGTTTGCGTCTTTCCTGCTGGGTCTTGCGATCGCCGGGGCCATTTATTGGTGGTTCCAGGTCATGATCACAGATCAGCAGAATCAGAATGCCTTTCTGCAACAGGAGATCAAGGTATTGGAGAGTCAGATTAAGGAAATCGCCTCCATTGAAGACGAAATTGCCTCATTGCGCGCGCGTCAGAAGGCCGTGGAAGATCTCCAGTCTGATAGAAACCTGCCCGTTCACTTGCTTACCGAACTGGTCAAACAATTGCCTGATGGGGTATATATCACGGCGATCAGACAATCTGGACAAACGATTACGATGCTGGGCATGGCACAGTCCAATGAGCGTGTTTCTGAATTGTTGCGTAACTTGGCTAGTAACACCCCATGGCTGACCAAGCCGGAGCTGGTAGAAATTACTGCCAGTACAGTAGCCCTAAGTCAGCGCGATCAACGCCGAGTTTCTTCCTTCAATTTGAGGTTTCAGCTTGTGCGTGCCAGCGATGCCCAAAAAACCATAGCGGCTGCGAGTGCTGCGGCGTCTTCGCCTGGAGGTAAATGACATGGCGAAAACAATAGAGAAGACGATAACGTTCGCTGAGCGAATGGAGTCGGTTCAGCGGCAATTTAAGAATCTGGATACCAAAGATCCATCGGTCTGGCCTGTGTTGCCAAAGGTAATTCTTTGCGCCTTCATTGCTGGAGCTGTTGCTGCGGTATCGTGGTTCGCATTTTTGCAGGATTATGAGGTGCAGCTGGACGCGGAGCGCAATAAAGAGCTAGCGTTGCGTACAGATTATCAGAAAAAACTGGTGAAAGCTGTCAGTTTGGATGCGCTAAAAAAACAGCGCGAGCAAATTCAGCAGTACGTCATTCAGCTAGAAAAACAGCTCCCCAGCAAGGCCGAAATGGCTGCGCTACTATCGGATATCAATCAATCTGGCTTGGGGCGGAGCCTCCAGTTTGAGCTTTTCCGGCCAGGACAAGTGGTCGCTCGAGATTACTATGCTGAATTGCCCATTTCCATTCGGGTAACTGGGAAGTACCACGATATTGGTGCTTTTGCGTCTGATATTGCCCACTTGTCGCGTATTGTGACGATTAACAATATGAGCATTGCTCCCGGGGCTCGTGATGGGTTAACTATGGATGCGACTGCGCGCACGTTTAGATATTTGGACCCTGAGGAGATTCAGGCGCAAAAGAAAGCCGGGGGGGCGAAGTGATGAAAACTTACTTCGGGGTTTTTCTTGTCGGCTGGTCTTTTGTTCTCGCCGGCTGCGGGCCTTCGGGTGAGGATGAGTTAAGAGTTTGGATGGCTGAACAGCGAGCTAGCACCAAGCCGAGTGTGCAACCCTTGACTGAACCCAAAAAATTTATTCCGGAGCCATATACTCAAGAAGGCGAGACGGAGCCGTTCAATCAATTAAAGTTAACTCAGGCATTAAAGCGTGACTCAAATCAAGTAGCCTCAAATGCCGCCCTGATTGCCCCTGAAATGGCTCGTCGCAAAGAGCCGTTGGAGGCTTTTCCACTTGATTCAATGGCTATGGTGGGAAGTTTGAACAAGGCTGGGGCGCCGACAGCTTTATTAAAGGTTGACAACTTGATTTACCAAATAAAAGTTGGAAGCTATCTCGGCCAGAATTACGGAAAAGTGATTCGAATTACCGAGAATTCAATTCAGTTGCGCGAGATAGCGCAGGATGCAACTGGGGATTGGATAGAGCGTTCTGCATCGCTTGATCTGCAAGAGGGGAAAAAATGAAACAAAATAGTAGCAAACTTCTGAATTACTGCCGTGGCGCTGCTGTTGGCGTTTCAGTCCTTCTGATCTCCTTAGGTGCTCTCGCTCAGGGTGCTATCAGCGCTGTCTCTGCTAGCGTTCAGGGTGGAGTAGAGACGCTTAAAATTGACTTCTCGGATACCATTACAACACCTCCAACGGGATTTGCGACACAATCTCCCGCCCGCATCGCGCTTGATTTTCAAGGGGTTGTTAATTCTGCTGGAAAATCAGTATTTGAAGCAAACTTGGGAAATTTGAAATCTGTCAATATTGTTCAAGCTGGTGATAGATCCCGCGTTGTCTTGAACTTGAAATCTCCCGCGGCATATAGAACTGATCTTCAGGGTAATGCGTTGTTCTTATTCTTAGAGCCTGTTTCGAGTGCTTCGGTGCAGGGTGTGCAGCAGGCATCATTTTCTGAAAGTCAGAATGTGGATATTCTTCCGTTGAAGGATATTGATTTTCGTCGTGGTACAGATGGAGCGGGGCGGGTAGTCGTTAATCTCGGGAACAATCAGGTTGGTGTTGACTTGCAGCAGCAATCCAAGGGAATCGCCGTGGATTTTATGAAATCTTCGATTCCAGAGGGTCTTCGCCGTCGTTTGGATGTTACAGACTTTGGGACTCCGGTCCAGACGGTGACTGCCACTCAAAATGGTGAGCGAGTAAGGCTGTTTATTGAGTCCAATGGAGATTGGGAGCATAGTGCTTATCAAAGCGACAGCCAATTTGTGGTTGAAATTCGCCAGAAGAAAATTGATCTTAGTAAGTTAACTCAAGGACCAGGCTACTCTGGTGAGAAGCTCTCATTGAATTTTCAAAATATTGAAGTGAGGTCTTTGCTCCAGGTTATTGCTGATTTCACCAACTTCAATATAGTTACATCCGACACGGTGACTGGTGCGCTCACGTTGCGGCTCAAGGATGTCCCCTGGGATCAAGCACTTCAAATTATCATGGATGCTAAAGGCTTGGGCATGCGCAAGACCGGATCGGTACTGTGGATTGCTCCCAAGGATGAAATAGACGCCCGCACTAAAAAAGATTTTGAAGCAGCTCAAGCGATTCAAAAGCTAGAGCCTCTCAAGACTCAAGCTTTTCAACTTAATTACGCCAAGTCTGCAGATATCGTTGCACAGCTGACTGTTGCATCTGGAGCTAGTGCGGGGAGTACCTCTACCCGCTTTCTGTCTGAGCGTGGAAGCGCCATCTCGGAGCCGCGTACCAACCAGATATTCGTGACGGACACTGCCGCCAAACTTGAAGAGGTTCGACTCTTGTTGGCAAGCCTTGACGTTGCTGTGCGTCAAGTGTTGATTGAGGCACGGATTGTTGAGGCTCGTGATACGTTTGGCAGATCGCTGGGCGTTCGTTTGGGAGCAACAGACTTACGAGCCAATAGAGGCGGAGACGGTGGATATGGCATTGGAGGCGATAACCGTGTGGCGTTCGGTACGTCTTACAGTAATGCTGTGGCGTCTAGTGGTGCCGGCGGAACGACCAGTACTAGCGGCAATTTTGTGAACCTACCTGCTAGTCTTTCGAATGTGAGTAGCGTCGGTAGTTTTGCGCTATCCATATTTAACTCTGCGGCGAATAGATTTTTGACTCTTGAGCTTTCTGCGATGGAGGCTGATGGTAAAGGGCGTATTGTTTCCAGTCCGCGTATCATTACAGCAGATCAAACCAAAGCGCTTATTGAGCAAGGCACAGAGTATCCATACGCTGTTACGGCACCCAATGGAGCTACTACCCTTGCTTTCAAAAAGGCTGTACTGAAACTCGAGGTAACGCCGCAAATTACTCCCGAGGGCAATATTATCTTAGATCTAGATGTCAACAAGGACAGTCGAGGCGAGACTACCACTCAAGGGGTTGCCATTGACACTAAACATGTGAAAACTCAAATTCTCATAGAAAATGGTGGTACGGTGGTTATTGGTGGTATTTTTGAAATGGAAGAGACCAATCAAGAAAATAAAATACCAGTGCTTGGGGATGTTCCTGTTGTGGGTAATTTGTTTAAGAATAGAACGAAAGAGTCTACCAAGCGGGAAATGCTGATTTTTATTAGTCCCAAGGTAATCAACGATCGCACTGCGAATCGATAAATTTAGTATCTAGTTGAGGATGGCCAATGTTAAAATATTTTAAATTCATACCCGCTGCGTTGACTGTGGCTTTGGCTGCTTGCGGTGGTGGTGGCGGCAGCTCAGGTGAAACTCAAGAAGCCTACACTATCACTGTCCGGGCTGAAAAGAGTCAATTGCCTTTAAATGTTGCCGGTATAAGGCCTGGTATTGGTGTGTATAGTCCATATACAACAACTGTGTACGTTGATGCTCGTAAGGGCAGTTTCCCAATTCCAGGTGGCGAAGAGATATTTGGTTGTAATATTTCGGGTGGTTTGGATACTGGGGCGTTATATTACTTGGATGGCAAAGCGGAGCACGAAACCGAAGTTGATGACGGTAATGGTGGTAAAGTTAAGGTGCCCAATGCTTATCGGAGTATCACACTAGGCTCTAATTCTGGAGGCAATTCGTTTCACTTTCATTCAGCTGACCAAGCTGGTACTGCGCGCATTGTCTGTTCCGTAACAGATCCACGGGATAAACAGCAGAAGTTCGCGAGCGTGGACATTAGTGTTGGCGGAGCAACGGGTAAACCTGCCAGCGTCCGCTTAGAAGCTTCGATACCAGGCTACTTGGGCGTAAAGAACAACGTCAATGGTCTGCTGTCTCAAATGGCGATTCAAGCATTTGTGCTCGATGACGCCAATCAGCCTGCGTCAGGCGTTACGGGTGGTAGCGTCCAAGTTCGTCTTCTTTCAGGTACTGAAGCTGCACAAGGCGCGCGTCTGGTAGCTGGATCCCAGAGCGGCAGTGTGCTGCAGCTGCCATCCATCGGTGGCGTCGCCACGTTCTCCCTGCTTAGTGGAAGCGAAACTGGTCAGATCTTTTTGGAGCTTTCTGCGGATCGGTCGGACAACAACGTGACCAACGGCATCTCTGATCCCATGACCGCAATCATTCCAATCTCCGTCTTGGAAGCAGTGACGGCACCGCCGGTTTTTGCTGACGTTGATCTGGGTGACGTGACCAAGGGTGTGCAGTTCACATCACTTCTTTCCGTGACGGGTGGTTTGCCTCCTTACTCATGGTCTGCGACCGGCTTGCCTTCGGGCCTGACGGTGGATTCTGCTACCGGCATGATTAGCGGCAAGGTGGCCCAAGATGCTGAAGAGCGCGTGTATCGTGCAACGATTACAGTGACTGATAAGAACAAGAAATCTGCATCGGGATCTGTAACTTTGAAGGTGGTCGGTGGTTTGTCGGAAGATTTCGCGATCGGGGGCTGCAACTCAAACACGGTGTGTGTGTTGCCTGGCGCGACGACTGGCAACAAGTACTCGTACTCTTTTGTCTCTTCGACAACGGGAGTGAGCTATCAGTTTGTGGCCCTGCCAACATGGCTCACTGGTGCTACAAGTGGTACTGCAGGCGTTCTGACGGGAACCCCAGTAACAGGCGATTGTGGCACCAGCGAATTTATCGTTACTGCCACGAAGGGTGCTTCTTCGGTGACCCGGAGGCTCAGTATCACCGTTACTCAAGGTACGGTAGCCTGTGTAGCAGCTCCTTGATGAATGATCTCGAGGGTGTGTAAAGGTCCCTCGGTTGGTATTCCATAGCTTAAAATCCCCGGCGCGCCCGGGGATTTTTATTTTGCTTTTTGTACTCGAGTCAAGCTTGCCTGCTAGAGTGCTTTAGTCAGGCGGTACTTTAGGCCGTGGAAGTGTTCGCCGTTCGTTATGAAGCCTATTTAACGGCAGTCAGTTGGCGGTCATGATATTTTGCATGGTAATTCTAAGTATTAGTAGGCAAAAATTGAACGTTGAATGCGCCTTTCGTAAGGCGCACCATATCTAGATCGCGTCGTTGTTATTTTTTGGCAGTCATGTCCTCTATTATTAAATCATCGACGAAAATATTCAGCGAAGTGCCCATATCACTGGGCGAGCGCAGTTATCGTATCCTGATCGGTGCCAATCTCTTGGCTGATGGCGGCGTATGGGAGGGGGTTCCAGAAAGCCACCACGCAGTAATCGTCAGTAATTCGACAGTAGCGCCTCTATACAGCGATGTACTGCGCAATGCGATTTCGAGTCGCTACGCGCAGGTTCATGAAGTGCGATTACCTGACGGCGAGGAGTTCAAGAACTGGCAGACACTTCAAACCATCTTTGATGTGCTGCTTCAAAAGGGCTGCGATCGCAAGACCATCCTTTATGCGCTTGGTGGTGGCGTTGTGGGTGACATGACGGGCTTTGCTGCAGCATGTTACATGCGGGGCATACCATTTGTACAGGTGCCAACGACGCTGCTCTCCCAAGTTGATTCCTCTGTCGGAGGCAAGACCGGTATCAATCATCCATTGGGTAAAAATATGGTGGGTGCGTTCTATCAACCACAGCGAGTCGTGTGCGATCTCAGTGTTTTAACCACGCTACCGCAGCGAGAGTTCAGTGCGGGTTTGGCCGAGGTGATTAAGTACGGCCCTATCGCGGACATGCAGTTCTTTACTTGGCTGGAGGACAAGATTGAAGCGGTGATGGCGCAACACCCTGAGGCCTTGGCGCATGCGGTGTGCCGTAGTTGCGAAATCAAGGCCGAGGTGGTTGGGCTAGACGAGCGTGAGTCTGGTTTACGAGCGATTTTAAACTTTGGCCATACCTTTGGTCATGCTATTGAGGCGGGTCTGGGCTATGGCATATGGTTACACGGCGAGGGAGTGGGCGCCGGCATGGTAATGGCTGCGGAACTGTCGTGCCGGCTCGGATTGGTGGACGAGATTTTTGTTAAGCGGTTGATGTCGATAATTGATAGAGCGGGGTTGTCTGTTAAGGGGCCTATTTTGGATAGTAAAGACAACGCGGGTCGTTATCTTCAGCTCATGAGGGGTGACAAGAAATCTGAGGCTGGCGAGATCCGTTTTGTGTTGATAGAAAGTCCTGGCAAAGCGGTGGTCCGTTCCGCGCCTGACCGGTTGGTGCGTGAAGTAATTGATGCATGTTGCAGCTGAGGCGCCTCTGTTGAAGTGTCTCTTTTGATCGTTATTTGGGCTGTCTGCTAAGGACGAGCGACTGCTTTGACAGCAACATCTGGTTTTTCTATATTTGGCTGCCATCCTGACACGACGAGAGGCCGGCGCTACCCCGAAAATCCGGCACCAACCCGGACCGAATACCAGCGCGACCGTGACCGAATCGTCCATTCCACGGCATTCCGACGGCTTGTCTACAAGACACAAGTCTTCCTCAACCACGAGGGGGACCTATTTCGTACCCGGCTAACTCATTCGTTAGAAGTTGCGCAACTCGGGCGATCCATCGCACGGTCGCTACAGATTAACGAAGACTTGGTTGAGGCCATCTCTTTAGCCCACGACTTGGGGCATACCCCGTTCGGGCATGCGGGGCAGGACGCCTTGAATGGCTGCATGGCCGACTTTGGAGGCTTTGAACACAACTTGCAGAGCTTGCGAGTGGTGGACAAGCTGGAAGAACGATACCCGTTATATGACGGACTCAATCTCACATTCGAGACCCGAGAGGGGATTCTCAAACACTGCTCGCGCACTCATGCTTTGCAGTTGGAGAGTGAGGAGCCCAATGGTGTCGGTGCTCGCTTCCTGCGCAATGAGCGGCCGAGCCTGGAGGCGCAGTTGTGCAACTTGGCTGATGAGATTGCGTACAACGCGCACGATATCGATGACGGCGTGCGCTCTGGGTTGATTACTCTGACGCAGCTGCAAGAAGTGCCCTTGTTTGATGCGTACCGTTCGGCAGCCCAGATGGAGCATCCCGGCCTCGCCACGCCATCAATGCAGCGCCGCTTGTTGTATGAGGCGATACGGCGGATGCTGAGTGCGCAGGTGTACGACGTCATTGACACCACAAAAGCCGCGCTGCACGAGCATGCACCAGCCCATCCCGATGAGGTGCGGAAGCTCCCAGTTCTGGTGAGCTTCAGTGGTGAGATGCGCGAGCGTTCTACCGTACTCAAGCGGTTCCTCTTCAAGCATCTGTACCGGCATCCCCGGGTCATGGAGACTACGGGCCATGCCCAAGAAATCGTGCGTGAGTTGTTCGATGCCTATATGGCCCAGCCTCACGAAATGAAAGCTGCCTTTACCGCGCGAGCCCTGGAGGGCGATAGCTATGGGCGAGCGCGGGCGGTGGCCGACTTCATTGCCGGGATGACGGACCGCTTTGCGGTGCGGGAGCATGAGCGCCTGACAGGGCGCCGACTACTGCAGGAATAGCGCCCGGTTCCGAGGTGGAGCGAGATGCGTTGATTTTTGGGGGGGGGCGTCGCTGGTGTCGCGCGACTTCAGGCTCCGTTAGATATGGCCGCCTGAAGCGTATTTGCTGTGTGGGCTTGCGTATCTATTCTTTTCCTCCGCTGCCCTCCCGCCGATGTGAGCGTGCACTGAGGGGTCCATGAGGTTTCCAGATTGGACCGCCGCTGTTGCGAGATCTGCCAACAACTCACACCGATAAAATCCCACCTCTATCCCTGCGCTTCTGCGCGCACCCATGACATCTTCCTCCACCAACGCCGCTAAGGCGCTCCCCCATTTTGTATCCACTGATACCTACGTCCAGGACACTGTCCGGTGGTTGGAGCGGGCCGTCATTGGATTGAATCTCTGTCCATTTGCTAAGTCGGTGCATGTCAAAGGGCAAATTCACTACGTGGTGAGCTTGGCCACGACCGGGGAGGATGTGCTGGAGGTGTTGCGCGAAGAACTTCAGGCGCTCGCAAACACACCCGCAGAAGTCAGGGACACCACCTTGCTGGTGATGCCGCATTGCCTGCAGGATTTCCTGGATTTCAATGACTTTCTTGGTGACGTGGAGGACGTGGTGCACGTTCTCGGGTTGGAGGGCACGCTGCAGGTCGCAAGCTTTCACCCGCAGTTTCAGTTCGCCGGCACCGATGCGGACGACGTGACCAATTGCACCAATCGTGCTCCATACCCCACGCTGCATTTGTTGCGCGAGGCCAGCATCGATCGGGCGGTATCGGTCTTTCCCGAGGCGGAAACCATCTTTGAGCGCAACATGGAAGTACTTGAAAAGGTGGGCATGGCCGGTTGGCTGGCGCTGGACGTGGGCCCTCATGACAAAGGCGGTGCGAAGATGGCCGCCACTGCCACCAGCGATGACAATCTGCCGGCACAAGGCCCCGGTTTATGAATAAAAAGAACCCATCTGCAGTGACGACCGACAAGCGAATTCGCGATGCGGGAAAATCCAAGAACGAGAGTGCTGAGCTGCAGGAACTGCGCCCTGGCCAATCGGTAGAGCTGCTCAAGGAGCTGCACATCCTCACCCGGGATGGCCGTCTCAATCAGGACTCACGCCGCAAGCTCAAGCAGGTGTACCACCTGTTCAACTTCATCGAGCCCCTGCTCACGGAGCTGTCCGTCCAGGGCAGTGGGCCCACGTTGGCGGACCACGGCGCGGGCAAGTCCTATCTGGGTTTCATCCTGTACGACCTGCATTTCAAGGCGCTGGGCCACGGGCATATCTACGGGGTGGAGACCCGGGCGGAACTGGTAGAGAAGTCGCGGGCGCTCGCGCAGCGGCTTCATTTTGAGCGGATGTCGTTTCTCAATCTATCCGTGGCCGAGTCTGCGGATGCCCGTGAGTTGCCCGACCAGATCGATGTGGTCACCGCCTTGCATGCTTGCGACACCGCCACTGACGACGCGATTGCCTTCGGGCTGCAAAAAAAGGCCCGGGCCATGGTTCTGGTGCCCTGTTGCCAAGCGGAGATGGCAGCCTGCCTGCGCCAAGGCAAGGCCTTGCAGTTGGCGCGCACGCCCCTGGCGGAACTGTGGCGTCACCCCTTGCACACCCGCGAACTCGGCAGCCAGTTGACCAATGTGCTGCGCTGCCTGTACCTGGAGGCCAATGGCTACCAGGTCACTGTGACCGAGCTGGTGGGATGGGAGCACAGCATGAAGAATGAACTCATCATCGCGCGCTACACCGGACAGAAAAAACGCAGCGCGGCCGAGCGGTTGCGGGCGCTTCTCGGCGAATTTGGCCTGGAGCACGTCATGGGGGCGCGGTTTGGCGTCGGTGTGGTGGCAGACCCAGTGGAGAACTTGGCTACGCATTGACGCGTGCCCAAAAGGCGCGCAAGGGCAGGCCAGAATCAAGCACGCGCCTCGCTATCTTCGTGGCGGATGATGGGCGTCGCCAGCTTGCATCGATGAAAAATAGGGGACAGGTCTATGATCGTGACTCCCATATTCCTGATCAAGACCCATGGCCCGTTTGCCACGCCTGACCCTGCCGGGTCATTTGCACCACGTCATCCTGCGGGGCAACAACCGCCAGCCGATCTTCCACGGAGTGGAAGATTTCGACGCGCTGCTGGCGCTGTTGATGGACAACGCGCAGAAATATGCCGTGGCCGTCCATGCCTATGTGCTGATGGACAACCACTTTCACCTGCTGGTTACGCCAGCCTCACAAGACGGACTGCCCCAGATGATGCAGGCGGTGGGGCGTCGGTATGTGCAGTACTTCAACCGCCGGCATGCCCGCACTGGTACTTTGTGGGAGGGGCGCTACCGTTCCACGGTATTGCAGCCGGAACGGTATTTGCTGGCGTGCATGGTGTACCTGGACCTCAACCCTGTGCGGGCCGGATTGGTGCAGCAGCCCGCTGACTACGCCTGGTCCAGCCATGCACATTGGTTGGGCTTGCGCAACGACCGGTGGTTGACGCCCCATGCCCTGTATTGGGCTTTGGGCAACACCCCGTTTGCGCGCGAGGCCGCCTATGCCGCACTGGTTCAGGCGGGCCTGGGGGCGTCGGTGCAAACGGCTTTGACCGACTCGGCGCTCAGCGGTTGGGCTTTGGGCGATACCGAGTTTCTTGCGGGCCTGCAACAGCAGACCCTGCGCCGCGTGACTCGAGGAATGCCTGGCAGGCCTCGAATGGAAAAAAATCATGCGAAAACCGACGGAGGCGCATGAAATTATTGGCCTCATTGCTATTAATTTTAATATGTCCCCAATAATATGCTTGTGTGAGTTCTGGTTTGTTTAATTGGAATCTGACCCCAATTAAATTGCTTGCCAAAATATGCTGCAATGCACTAACCTCGGCTCCCCTGCGAAAAATATAGGAGTGCGCCATGACCACGGCTGCCGAGATCCAGCATCTGCAACAACACGGTTTGTATTCATCGGGTAACGAACACGACGCCTGCGGCCTCGGTTTTGTGGCCCACATCAAGGGCATCAAGCGCCACGACATCGTGACGCAGGCTCTGAAGATTCTGGAAAACATCGACCACCGTGGCGCGGTGGGTGCCGACCCGCTGATGGGCGACGGCGCCGGCATCCTGATCCAGATCCCTGACGCGCTGTACCGCGAAGAGATGGCCAAGCAAGGCGTGACCTTGCCTGCGGCCGGCGAATACGGCGTGGGCATGATCTTCCTGCCCAAGGAGCATGCCTCGCGCCTGGCTTGCGAGCAGGAGATGGAGCGCGCCATCAAGGCCGAAGGCCAGGTACTGCTGGGCTGGCGCGATGTGCCGGTGAATGTGGATATGCCCATGTCCCCCACAGTGCGCAAGAAGGAGCCCATCCTGCGCCAGGTGTTCATCGGCCGTGGCAATGACGTGATCGTGCAGGACGCGCTGGAGCGCAAGCTGTACGTGATCCGCAAGACGGCCAGCGCCAACATCCAGGCGCTCAAGCTCAAGCACAGCAAGGAATACTACGTTCCGTCCATGTCCAGCCGCACCGTGGTCTACAAGGGCCTGCTGCTGGCCGACCAGGTGGGCGTGTACTACAAAGACCTGTCGGATGAGCGCTGCGTCTCGGCCATCGGCCTGGTGCACCAGCGCTTCTCCACCAACACCTTCCCCGAGTGGCCGCTGGCCCACCCGTACCGCTATGTGGCGCACAACGGCGAAATCAACACCGTCAAGGGCAACTACAACTGGATGAAGGCCCGCGAAGGCGTGATGGCATCGCCCGTGCTGGCTGCTGACCTGCAAAAGCTCTACCCCATCAGCTTTGCCGACCAGTCCGATACCGCCACGTTCGACAACTGCCTCGAACTGCTGACCATGGCCGGCTACCCCATCAGCCAGGCCGTGATGATGATGATCCCAGAGCCCTGGGAGCAGCACACCACCATGGACGAGCGCCGCCGCGCCTTCTATGAATACCACGCCGCCATGCTGGAGCCTTGGGACGGTCCCGCTTCCATCGTGTTCACCGACGGCCGCCAGATCGGCGCCACGCTGGACCGCAACGGCCTGCGCCCCTCGCGCTACTGCATCACCGACGACGATCTGGTCATCATGGGCTCCGAGTCGGGCGTGCTGCCCGTGCCCGAGAACAAGATCGTGCGCAAGTGGCGCCTGCAGCCCGGCAAGATGTTCCTGATCGACCTGGAACAAGGCCGCATGATCGACGACGACGAGCTGAAAGCCAACATCGTCAACACCAAGCCCTACAAGCAGTGGATCGAAAACCTGCGGATCAAGCTGGACAGCATCGAGACGGGCGAAGCCGCCGCGGTCCCTGTGGCTGCCGGCCTGCCGTTGCTGGATCGCCAGCAGGCCTTTGGTTACACCCAGGAAGACATCAAGTTCCTGATGGCGCCCATGGCCAAAAACGGCGAAGAAGGCATCGGCTCCATGGGCAACGACAGCCCGCTGGCCGTGCTGTCGGGCAAGAACAAGCCGCTGTACAACTACTTCAAGCAGCTGTTCGCCCAGGTGACCAACCCGCCGATCGACCCGATCCGTGAGGCCATCGTGATGTCGCTGAACAGCTTCATCGGCCCCAAGCCCAACCTGCTGGACATCAACCAGGTCAACCCGCCGATGCGGCTCGAAGTGAGCCAGCCAGTGCTCGACTTTGCCGACATGGCCAAGCTGCGCGACATCGAGAAGTACACGCAAGGCAAGTTCAAGAGCGCGACCATCGACATCACCTACCCGTTGAGCTGGGGCCGTGAGGGCGTGGAAGCCAAGCTGGCCTCGCTGTGCGCGCAGGCCGTGGATGCCATCAAGGGCGGTGCCAACATCCTCATCATCAGCGACCGCGCGGTGAGCGCCACGCAGGTGGCCATCCCCGCGCTGCTGGCGCTGTCGGCCATCCATCAGCACCTGGTGGGCGCAGGCCTGCGCACCACGGCCGGCCTGGTGGTCGAAACGGGTACCGCGCGCGAGGTGCACCACTTCGCCGTGCTGGCGGGCTACGGCGCCGAGGCTGTGCACCCTTACCTGGCCATGGAAACCCTGGCCGAAATGCATAAGGACCTGGGCGGCGACTTGTCGGTCGACAAGGCCATCTACAACTACGTCAAGGCCATCGGCAAGGGCCTGTCCAAGATCATGTCCAAGATGGGCGTGAGCACCTACATGAGCTACTGCGGCGCCCAGCTGTTCGAGGCCATCGGCCTGAACACGGAAACCGTGGGCAAGTACTTCACCGGCACCGCCAGCCGTGTGGAAGGCATCGGCGTGTTCGAGATCGCCGAAGAAGCCATCCGCATGCACAAGGCCGCGTTTGGCGACGACCCCGTGCTCGAAACCATGCTGGACGCCGGTGGCGAGTACGCCTGGCGCGCCCGTGGTGAAGACCACATGTGGACACCTGACGCGATTGCCAAGCTGCAGCACAGCACGCGCGCCAACAACTGGAACACGTACAAGGAATACGCACAGATCATTAACGACCAGAGCAAGCGCCACATGACGCTGCGCGGCCTGTTCGAGTTCAAGATCGATCCGTCCAAGGCGATCTCGATTGATGAGGTCGAACCCGCCAAGGAAATCGTCAAGCGCTTCGCCACGGGCGCCATGTCGCTGGGCTCCATCTCCACCGAGGCGCACGCCACACTGGCGGTGGCCATGAACCGCATTGGCGGCAAGAGCAACACCGGTGAAGGTGGCGAGGACGCGGCACGCTACCGCAACGAACTCAAGGGCATCCCAATCAAGAAGGGCGACACGCTGAAGAGCGTGATCGGCGCCGAGAACGTCGAGGTCGATCTGCCCCTGCAGGACGGCGATTCGCTGCGCAGCCGTATCAAGCAGGTGGCGTCGGGCCGCTTTGGCGTGACGGCGGAGTACCTGTCGTCCGCCGATCAGATACAGATCAAGATGGCCCAGGGGGCCAAGCCCGGCGAGGGCGGTCAGCTGCCTGGCGGCAAGGTGTCCAACTACATCGGCAAGCTGCGCCACAGCGTGCCGGGTGTGGGCCTGATTTCGCCACCGCCGCACCACGACATCTACTCCATCGAGGACTTGGCCCAGCTGATCCACGATCTGAAGAACGTCGCACCGCACGCAGGCATCAGCGTCAAGCTGGTCTCCGAAGTGGGCGTGGGCACCATCGCCGCAGGCGTGGCCAAGTGCAAGAGCGACCATGTGGTGATCGCAGGGCATGACGGCGGCACGGGCGCTTCGCCCTGGTCGTCCATCAAGCACGCGGGCGGTCCGTGGGAAATCGGCCTGGCCGAAACCCAGCAGACGCTGGTGCTGAACCGCCTGCGCGGCCGCATTCGTGTGCAGGCCGACGGCCAGATGAAGACCGGCCGCGACGTCGCCATCGGCGCACTGCTGGGTGCTGACGAGTTCGGCTTTGCCACGGCGCCGCTGGTGGTGGAAGGCTGCATCATGATGCGCAAGTGCCACCTGAACACCTGCCCCGTGGGCGTGGCCACACAGGACCCCGAGCTGCGCAAGAAGTTCTCTGGCAAGCCAGAGCATGTGGTGAACTACTTCTTCTTCATCGCGGAAGAAGTGCGCCAGATCATGGCCCAGCTGGGCATCCGCAAGTTTGACGACCTGATCGGCCGCACCGACCTGCTCGACATGCGCCAGGGCCTGGAACACTGGAAGGCACGCGGCCTGGACTTCAGCCGTCTGTTTGCCCAGCCGAACGTGCCCGCCGATGTGCCCCGCTTCCACGTGGACGTGCAGGATCACAACATCGAGCACACACTGGACCGCAAGCTCATCGAGCGCAGCAAGCCTGCCATCGAAAAGGGTGAGCGCGTGCAGTTCATCGAGGTGGCGCGCAACGTGAACCGCTCGGTCGGTGCGATGCTGTCCGGCGCGGTCACCCGTGTGCACCCCGAAGGCTTGCCTGACGACACCATCCGCATCCAGCTGGAAGGCACGGGCGGCCAGTCGTTCGGCGCGTTCCTCACCCGCGGCATCACGCTGTACCTGATCGGCGACGCCAACGACTACACGGGCAAGGGCCTGTCGGGTGGCCGTGTCATCGTGCGCCCCAGCATCGACTTCCGGGGCGAGGCGGTGCGCAACACTATTGTGGGTAACACCGTGATGTATGGCGCTACTACCGGTGAGGCTTTCTTCAGCGGCGTGGCCGGTGAACGCTTTGCGGTGCGTCTGTCGGGTGCCACGGCCGTCGTCGAAGGTACGGGCGACCATGGCTGCGAGTACATGACTGGCGGTACGGTGGTGGTGCTCGGCAAGACCGGCCGCAACTTTGCAGCAGGAATGAGCGGCGGCGTAGCGTATGTGTACGACGAAGACGGACAGTTCGACACACGCTGCAACCTGTCGATGGTGACGCTGGAGCGCATCCTGCCCGCCACCGAGCAGGAAGCCACGGTCCCCCGCTCGATCTGGCACAACGGCCAGACGGACGAGGCCCAGCTCAAGAAGCTGCTGGAAGACCACAACCGCTGGACGGGCAGTAAGCGCGCGCGCGAGCTGCTGGACAACTGGGCCGCATCGCGCAGCAAGTTCGTCAAGGTCTTCCCGACCGAGTACAAGCGTGCGTTGGCTGAAATTTATGAACGAAAAGTGCTGGAGGAGTCCGCTACACCAGCGGTAGCTGCTACCAAAAAAGAAGTGGTTCCCGCCAAGTAAGGCGACGCCACACCCTTCGCACAGCATTCATAGACAAGGACATCGTCATGGGAAAAACTACTGGCTTCATGGAATACGAGCGCATCGAAGAGGGCTACAAGCCCGTGCCCGAGCGCCTGAAGCATTACAAGGAATTTGTCGTCGGGCTCGATGAGACCCAGGCCAAGGTGCAAGGCGCGCGCTGCATGGACTGCGGCACGCCGTTCTGCAACAACGGCTGCCCGGTGAACAACATCATTCCCGACTTCAACGACCTCGTGTACCACGCGGACTGGAAGAGCGCGATCGAGGTGCTGCACAGCACCAACAACTTCCCTGAGTTCACCGGCCGTATCTGCCCCGCACCTTGCGAGGCTGCCTGTGTGCTCAACGTGAACGACGACGCTGTGGGCATCAAGAGCATTGAGCACGCGATCATCGACCGCGCCTGGGCCGAAGGCTGGGTGCAGCCGCGCCCCGCCAAGCACCAGACGGGCAAGAAGGTGGCTGTGGTGGGCTCCGGCCCCGCAGGTCTGGCGGCTGCGCAGCAACTGGCCCGCGCTGGCCACAGCGTCACGCTGTTTGAGAAAAACGACCGTGTGGGCGGCCTGCTGCGCTACGGCATCCCCGACTTCAAGATGGAGAAGTCGCATATCGACCGCCGCGTGAAGCAGCTCGAAGCCGAAGGTGTGGTGATTCGCACCGGCGTATTCGTGGGCGCCGCGAAGGACGGCCTGGGCAAGGATTCCAAAGTCACCAACTGGGCCAAGGAAACCGTCACGCCCGAACAGCTGAACAAGGAGTTTGACGCCGTGCTGCTCACCGGTGGCGCCGAGCAGTCGCGCGACCTGCCTGTGCCAGGCCGTGAACTTGACGGCATTCACTTCGCCATGGAATTCCTGCCCCAGCAGAACAAGGTCAACGCGGGCGACAAGCTCAAGGGCCAGATTATGGCGACGGGCAAGCATGTGATTGTGATCGGCGGCGGCGACACGGGCAGCGACTGCGTGGGTACCAGCAATCGCCATGGTGCAGCCAGCGTCACCCAGTTCGAGGTGATGCCCCAGCCCCCTGAAGTGGAAAACCGCCCCCTGACGTGGCCTTACTGGCCACTCAAGCTGCGCACCAGCTCCAGCCACGAAGAAGGTTGCGTGCGCGAGTTCGCGATCTCCACCAAGGAGTTCACGGGCGAAAAGGGCAAGGTCAAGAGCCTGACTACGGTGCAGGTCGAGTTCAAGGACGGCAAGCTGGTCGAGATTCCTGGCACCGAAAAACACTACCAGGCCGATCTGGTGTTGCTGGCCATGGGTTTTGTGAGCCCGGTCGCGCCGGTGCTGGAGGCTTTCGGCGTCGAGAAGGACGCCCGAGGCAATGCCCGCGCCACCACGGACTTTGACGGCGGTTATGCCACCAACGTGCCCAAGGTGTTTGCGGCGGGCGATATCCGCCGGGGTCAGTCACTGGTGGTTTGGGCCATCCGTGAAGGCCGCCAGGCCGCGCGTGCGGTGGACGAGTTCCTGATGGGATATTCGGACCTGCCCCGCTGATCCTGCGGTTTTTCGCACCCTCCAAGCAACGGCGCCTTCGGGCGCCGTTTGTGTTGACGGGGCCTTTGACGGTGGGGCCATGGCCGGGCGTCAGCCTTCTGGACGCTTTGTTGGCACAATCAGAGGTTCTGTCAATCCGGGCTTGCCTCGGTCTCGCTCGGTCGGGATCGCTGGCGGTTGTGCTTTTTCTTTACAAACATGCATGAATGTATGTTTGTGTCTTCGGCTACCATCTGCGCTCCATTTTCCGGGGGGCGGATGCTGTTTTGGCAGGCCTCAGATCAGACATCCATTTCTTGCATGGCCGAGTCCACATTTCTTGCCGAGTTGCGCAACGTCACGTTTTCGTACGGTGACCGCGTGATCCTGCGCGACGTGACCCTGGCGGTGCCGCGCGGCAAGGTCACGGCGCTGATGGGCGCATCGGGCGGGGGCAAGACGACGGTGCTGCGCCTGCTTGGGGGGCAGCACAAGGCCAAGAGTGGCCAGGTGTTGGTCAACGGTGAGGACGTGGGGCGCATGGACGTACAGGCTTTGTACGCTGCGCGCCGGCGCATGGGCATGCTGTTCCAGTTCGGGGCGCTGTTCACCGACCTGAGCGTGTTTGAGAACGTGGCCTTTCCGCTGCGTGAGCACACCGATTTGTCCGAAGACCTGATACGCGATGTCGTGCTGATGAAGCTGCACGCGGTGGGCCTGCGGGGTGCCCGTGACCTGATGCCCAGCCAGATCTCGGGCGGCATGGCGCGCCGCGTGGCGCTGGCCCGTGCGATCGTGCTGGACCCGGAACTGGTCATGTACGACGAACCCTTTGCGGGCCTGGACCCCATCTCGTTGGGCACGGCTGCGCAGTTGATCCGTCAGCTCAACGACGCCATGGGCCTCACCAGCATCGTGGTGTCGCATGACCTGGAGGAGACTTTCCGCCTTGCGGACCATGTGATCATCCTGGGCGAAGGCGTTGTGGCGGCGCAGGGCACGCCTGAGGAGGTCCTCGCCAGCCGTGACCCGCTGGTGCACCAGTTTGTCAACGCTCTGCCTACTGGCCCGGTGCCGTTCCATTACCCCGGCCCGGCCGTTGCCGAGGATTTCGGACCTGCAGGAGGACGTGCGCTGTGAGTTGGTACAAGCCCTCCGACGTCGGTTTTGCTGTGCGCCACAAGCTGGCTGACATCGGCATGGGCGCGCGGTTGTTTGGGCGGCTGGTGCGGCTCCTGGGTGCGACCTTGATGCGGCCCTCGCTGGTGCGCGACCAGGTGCATTTCCTGGGCAATTATTCGCTGGCCATCATTGCCGTGTCGGGCCTGTTCGTGGGGTTTGTGCTGGGCTTGCAGGGCTACTACACGCTGCAGCGCTATGGCTCGTCAGAGGCCTTGGGCCTGCTGGTGGCATTGAGTCTTGTGCGCGAGCTGGGCCCCGTGGTCACGGCGCTGCTGTTTGCGGGCCGCGCAGGCACGTCGCTCACAGCAGAAATTGGTCTCATGCGCGCGGGGGAGCAGCTCAGCGCCATGGAGATGATGGCGGTGGACCCGGTGCAGCGCATCCTGGCGCCTCGCTTCTGGGCGGGGGTGATCACCATGCCGCTGCTGGCCGCGGTGTTCAGTGCGGTGGGCATCGTCGGCGGCTGGATCGTCGGGGTGCTCATGATCGGCATTGACCCCGGGGCGTTCTGGAGCCAGATGCAGGGCGGGGTGGATGTCTGGAAGGACCTGGGCAACGGCGTGCTCAAGAGTGTGGTCTTTGGCTTCACGGTAACTTTTGTGGCGCTGCTGCAAGGCTATGCAGCCAAACCCACCCCTGAGGGTGTGTCGCGCGCCACCACGCGCACCGTGGTCATGGCGTCTTTGGCGGTGCTGGCACTGGACTTCGTGCTCACCGCACTGATGTTCAGTATCTGACGCTGGCGGTGCTGGCAGTTCTAGGAATCAAACATATGCAACGCTCCAAAAACGATCTGTGGGTAGGGCTCTTCGTGATGCTGGGCGCGGTGGCACTGGTGTTTCTGGCGCTGCAGTCGGCCAACCTGCTGAGCCTTCAATTCCACTCGGGCTACCGTGTCACCGCCAAGTTCGACAACATCGGCGGTCTCAAGCCCCAGGCGGCGGTGCGCAGCGCGGGTGTGGTGGTGGGGCGTGTGGAGTCCATCACCTTTGACGACAAGACCTTCCAGGCGCGGGTCACGCTGGCCATGGAAGACCGCTATGCCTTTCCCAAGGACAGCTCCCTCAAGATCCTGACCAGCGGCCTGCTGGGTGAGCAGTACATCGGAATCGAGGCGGGTGCCGACGAAAAAAATCTGGCGGCGGGCGACACGATCACGTCCACCCAGTCGGCGGTGGTGCTTGAGAACCTTATCGGACAATTTCTTTACAGCAAAGCCGAAGACGGCGCAAAACCTGCAGGGACAGGTGGGAAAAAATGATGCATTCACTCCATACACTCCGCGCCCGCATTGATGGCGGCAGGTTGTCGATGTCCCGCCTGGCAGCCAGCCTGGCCTTGTTGCTGGGGGCTGTGCTGCTCACCGGGTGCGCCACGGTGGCCAACCCTGATCCCCGCGACCCGCTGGAGTCTTACAACCGCAGCATGACCAACTTCAATGAACAGGTCGATGCCATGGTGCTCAAGCCCGTGGCGACGGCCTACAAGGAGGTCACGCCCGCACCAGTACGCACGGGGGTCAGCAATTTCTTCGGGAACCTGGGCGATGTCTGGTCGTTTGTGAACAACGTGCTGCAGCTGCGCGGTGAAGCCGCTGCGTCCAGCTTCATGCGGGTCAATGTGAACACGTTCATGGGCCTGGGCGGGCTGCTGGACATCGCCAGCGAGCTGGGCATCGACCGCTACAAGCAGGACTTCGGCCTGACCCTGGGGCGCTGGGGCGTGGGTACTGGCCCCTATCTGGTGCTGCCCATCCTGGGGCCTTCCACCGTGCGCGACACATTCGCGCTGCCGGTGGACATGAAGGGCAACGTGGTGAGCTATGTGGACCCGGTCTCGGCCCGCAACTCGCTGTATGCGCTGCGCGCCGTCGAGGTGCGCTCCAACCTGCTGCGCGCGGGCTCTGTGCTCGACAGTGCGGCCCTGGACAAGTACAGCTTTACGCGTGACGTGTACCTGCAGGTGCGCAGCCACGCCGGTGAGGCGCCGAATGCAGACGGCAAGGACGACGGCGGCGCCAGCAATGGCGTGCTGCCCGAGGAACCTCCTGCGCGCTGATGGCATGCCGGGCGGGGCACATGCACCGATGCGCAGCCCTGGGTCTGGCCCTGTTGCACTTGCTTGCAATCCGCAACCGCTGCGACGCATGCCAGTGGGCCTGCACCTCCACAATGATTTGACGGGCACAAGCCCGCACCGATGAAAGCCGAGAAGATGATGAACCGACGTTCCCTGGGCCGTGCCGCCCTTTGCATTGCAGCCAGTGCCGTGCTCAGCCTGCCATTGTCTGCCCTCGCGGCCGACGAGGCGCCCGACGCGCTGATCAAGCGGCTCTCCGCCGATGTGCTCAACACGGTGAAGTCCGACAAGGCCATCCAGGCCGGGGACCTGAGCAAGGTGATCGCCCTGGTCGATAAAACGGTGATGCCCAACGTCAACTTCCGCCGCATGACGGCCGCAGCCGTCGGCCCCGGCTGGCGCCAGGCCACGCCCGAGCAGCAAAAACGCCTGCAGGACGAGTTCAAGATCCTGCTGGTGCGCACCTATGCCGGTGCGCTGGCCCAGGTCAATGACCAGAGCATCCAGGTCAAGCCCCTGCGCGCAGCCGCCGAAGACAAGGACGTGCTGGTGCGCACCGAAATCGTGGGCCGGGGCGACCCCATCCAGCTCGACTACCGCCTCGAAAAGACTCCTGGTGATGGCGCAGGCTGGAAGATCTACAACCTGAATGTGCTGGGTGTCTGGCTGGTGGAAACCTACCGAGGCCAGTTCGCGCAGGAGATCAATGCCAAGGGCATCGACGGCCTGATCGAGACACTGGCCGCCCGCAACAAGACCAATGCGGGCACTGCCAAGGGCTGACAGCCCCCTCGTCATGCTGGTGCTGCCCCCCGAACTCACCCACCGCCAGGCTACTGCCTGCCTGCACATGCTCAAGCAGGGGTTGCGGGTGCACCGCGACAGCGCGGTGGTGGTGGATGCCCATGGGCTGACGGTGTTCGACACCTCGGCCTTGGCCGTGCTGCTCGAATGCCGGCGTGAAGCCCTGTCCGAAGGCAAGCAGTTTGCCGTGCAAGGCATGCCCGCTGGTCTGGCGGGCATGGCAGGGTTGTATGGGGTGGATGCGCTGCTGGTCGCCGCACCTTGATATGAAATAGCTTTCATGGTCCCGGGTGGCTCTGCCCCCAAGCCATGAAGCTGAGGGCCCACAGCGCCCGCCAGGGGCCATTGAAGCGGCCGCCCCGCCCGCCGAGGGCTGAGGCCTTAAAATCGAAGGCTTCATGCCCGCAGTCTCCTTCCAAGCCATCTCCAAGACCTTTGCCACGCCCAAAGGCCCTTTTCAGGCACTGAACCAGGTCAATCTGGACATTGAGGAGGGCGAGTTCTTCGGGCTCCTCGGCCCCAACGGTGCCGGCAAAACCACCCTGATCAGCATCCTCGCGGGCCTGGCGCGTGCCACCAGCGGCCGCGTGCTGGTGCAGGGCAGCGACGTGCAGGCCCAGTACGCCGACGCCCGCCGCAAGCTGGGCATCGTGCCGCAAGAGCTGGTGTTCGACCCCTTTTTCAACGTGCGCGAGGCGCTGCGCATCCAGTCGGGCTACTTCGGCGTGAAGAACAACGACGCCTGGATCGACGAGCTGCTCGAAAACCTGGGCCTGGCCGACAAGGCCAACGCCAACATGCGCCAGCTGTCGGGCGGCATGAAGCGCCGTGTGCTGGTGGCACAAGCCCTGGTGCACAAGCCGCCCATCATCGTTCTGGATGAACCCACGGCCGGTGTCGATGTGGAACTGCGCCAGACGCTGTGGCACTTCATCGCCCGCCTGAACAAGGAGGGGCACACCGTGCTGCTCACCACCCACTACCTCGAAGAAGCCGAGGCCCTGTGCGGCCGCATCGCCATGCTCAAGGCGGGGCAGGTGGTGGCGCTCAACCGCACCAGCGAGTTGCTCAAGGCCGCCTCGGGCAGCGTGCTGCAGTTCAAGACCGACACGGCCCTGCCGCCCGCACTGGCCGCCGTGGCGCGGGTCACCGGTCGCATCGTGCAATTACCCGCGCACGACGCGGCAGAGATCGAAAACCACCTGGCTGCGTTGCGCGTGGCCGGGGTCGAGGTGCAGGACATGGAGATTCGCCGACCCGATCTGGAGGATGTGTTCCTGCAGGTGATGTCCGGCACATCGGCTTCCAACATCCCACTGGAGGGCGTTGCGCTATGACCGGCTGGCAGACCCTGTTCTACAAAGAGGTGCTGCGCTTCTGGAAGGTCAGCTTCCAGACCGTCGCGGCTCCCGTGCTCACGGCCGTGCTATACCTGTTGATCTTCGGCCATGTGCTCGAAGACCATGTGAAGGTCTACGACCGTATCAGCTACACGGCCTTCCTTGTGCCGGGCCTCGTGATGATGAGCGTGCTGCAGAACGCCTTTGCCAACAGCTCGTCCAGCATCATCCAGAGCAAGATCATGGGCAGCCTGGTGTTTGTGTTGCTCACGCCGCTGTCGCACTGGGCTTGGTTCTGCGCCTACGTGGGTTCGTCCATCGTGCGCGGGCTGGTGGTGGGCCTGGGTGTGTTCATCGTCACGCTAGCGTTTGCGCGGCCCGAATTTGCTGCGCCGCTGTGGATTCTGGCCTTCGCCTTGCTGGGCGCGGCATTGCTGGCCACGCTGGGGCTGATTGCGGGGCTCTGGGCCGACAAATTCGACCAGATGGCCGCGTTCCAGAACTTCATCATCGTGCCCATGACCTTCCTGTCGGGCGTGTTCTATTCGATCCAGTCGCTGCCGCCGTTCTGGCAGGCCGTGAGCCACCTCAACCCGTTTTTCTACATGATCGATGGCTTTCGCTACGGCTTCTTCGGCCAGAGCGACACCTCGCCCTGGCTCAGTCTGGGCATCGTAGGCATCGCCTGGCTGGCCGTCAGCGCGCTGGCCGTGCACCTGCTGCGCACGGGCTACAAAATCCGTAACTGATTCCGAGCGCCCCTCCATGACCGCTGACCAACTCAAAGACATCATCGCTGCCGGCCTGGCCTGCGAACACATCACGCTCGAAGGCGATGGCCGCCACTGGTATGCCACCATCGTCTCGGCCGAGTTCGAGGGCAAGCGCGCCATCCAGCGCCACCAGCGCGTGTACGCCACGCTGGGCGCGAAAATGCACACCGACGAGGTGCACGCGCTGTCGATGAAAACCTTCACCCCGGCCGAATGGGCCGCCCAGGCGCAGTAGCCTCGGAATACTCACTTTTTGATAGCTTCTGGCGCATATTCCACTAGCGCAAGCGGCACTTTTGACCCCTATTTTTGGTGATTTGAGATGGACAAACTCCTGATTCGCGGCGGACGCAGCTTGCAAGGCGAGGTGCTGGTCTCCGGCGCCAAGAACGCCGCCTTGCCGGAGTTGTGTGCCGCCCTGCTCACGGCCGAGCCTGTGACCCTGCTCAACGTGCCCCAGCTGCAGGACGTGAGCACTATGCTCAAGCTCATCCGCAACATGGGCGTGGCGGCGGAGCGGGCCGACGACGGCACCGTGCATATCAACGCCAGCGCGCTGAGCACGCCCGAAGCCCCGTACGAACTGGTCAAGACCATGCGCGCCTCTGTGCTGGCCCTGGGCCCGCTGCTGGCGCGCTTTGGCGAGGCCACGGTGTCGCTGCCCGGCGGATGCGCCATCGGTTCGCGCCCGGTGGACCAGCACATCAAGGGCCTGGCCGCCATGGGCGCCGAGATCGTGGTCGAACACGGCTACATGATCGCCAAGCTGCCCGCGGGCTGGAAGCGCCTGAAGGGCGCGCGCATCACCACCGACATGGTCACGGTGACGGGCACCGAGAACTTCCTCATGGCCGCTGCGCTGGCCGAGGGCGAGACGGTGCTGGAAAACGCCGCGCAAGAGCCCGAGATTTCGGACCTGGCCGAGATGCTGATCGCCATGGGCGCGAAGATCGAAGGCCACGGCACCAGCCGCATCCGCATCCAGGGCGTGGACCAGCTGCACGGCTGCACCCACCGCGTGGTGGCCGACCGCATTGAGGCCGGCACCTTCCTGTGCGCTGTGGCCGCCACGGGCGGTGATGTGGTGCTGCGCCATGGCCGTGCCGACCACCTCGACGCCGTGATCGAAAAGCTGCGCGAGGCCGGCGCTTCCGTGCAGGCGGTGGACGGCGGCATTCGCGTGCAAAGCGCTGGCGGCGCCACGCTCAAGGCCCAGGGCTTTCGCACCACGGAGTACCCCGGTTTCCCCACCGACATGCAGGCCCAGTTCATGGCGCTGAACTGCATCGCCCAGGGCACGGCCACGGTGACCGAGACGATTTTTGAAAACCGTTTCATGCACGTCAACGAGCTGGTTCGCCTGGGCGCCAAAATTCAGGTGGATGGCAAGGTGGCGGTCATCGAAGGAGTGCCCCGCCTGTCCGGCGCCACCGTGATGGCCACCGACCTGCGCGCCTCCGCCAGCCTCGTCATTGCCGGCCTGGTGGCCGATGGCGAGACCGTGGTGGACCGCATCTACCACCTGGACCGCGGCTACGACTGCATGGAAGCCAAACTGCGCGGCATTGGCGCCGACATCGAACGAGTAAAAGCATGAGCAGCAACATGATCACCCTGGCGCTTTCGAAGGGCCGCATCTTTGACGAAACCCTGCCGCTGCTGGCCGCTGCAGGCATCGAGGTGCTCGAAGACCCCGAAAAATCGCGCAAGCTCATCCTCCCCACCAACCAGCCCAATGTGCGCGTGGTGCTGGTGCGCGCCACCGACGTTCCCACCTATGTGGAATACGGCGGCGCCGACATCGGCGTGACTGGCAAGGACACGCTCATCGAGCACGGCGGCCAGGGCCTGTACCAGCCGCTGGACCTGCGCATTGCCAAGTGCCGCGTGAGCGTGGCCGTGCGCAACGACTTCGACTACGCCCAGGCCGTCAAGCAGGGCTCGCGCCTCAAGGTCGCCACCAAGTACACCGGCATTGCGCGCGACTTTTTTGCCAGCAAGGGCGTGCACGTGGACATGGTCAAGCTCTACGGCAGCATGGAACTGGCGCCGCTCACGGGCCTGGCCGATGCGATCGTGGACCTGGTCTCCACCGGCAACACCCTCAAGGCCAACAACCTCATCGAAGTGGAGCGCATCATGGACATCAGCTCCTACCTGGTCGTGAACCAGGCCGCGCTCAAGCTCAAGCAGGCGCCGCTGCGCCGCATCATCGATGCGTTTGCCTCGGCCATACCGGCCGAAAAGAACTGACCTCCACCCAACGACTGACACTATGACTTTGGTAGCTGCTCCCGCCCGTCTGTCCACCGCTGCGGCCACTTTTGAGGCTGATTTTGCAGCCCGCCTGCATTGGTCTGCCGACACCGACGCGGCCATTGAGCAGCGCGTGGCCGACATCCTGGCCGACGTGCAAAAGCGCGGCGACGCGGCGGTGCTGGAGTACACCGCCCGCTTCGACGGCCTCTCTGCGCCCGACATGGCCGCGCTGGAGCTGACCCAGGCCGACTTCAAGGCCGCGTTCGACGCCATTCCACAGGCTCAGCGCGACGCCCTGCAGGCTGCAGCGAAGCGCGTGCGCAGCTACCACGAAGCGCAGAAGAAGGCCTCGGGCGAGAGCTGGAGCTACCGCGACGAAGACGGCACGCTGCTGGGCCAGAAGGTCACGTCGCTGGACCGTGTGGGCATCTACGTGCCCGGCGGCAAGGCCGCCTACCCGTCGAGCCTGCTGATGAACGCCATCCCGGCCCATGTGGCGGGCGTGCAGGAAATCATCATGGTTGTGCCCACGCCCGTGCGCGGCAGCGTGGCAACCGGCGGAACTGGCGAGGGCACCTCGACGAAGGGCGAGCGCAACGAGCTGGTGCTGGCCGCCGCCTACGTGGCCGGTGTGACCCGCGCCTTCACCATCGGCGGCGCGCAAGCTGTGGCGGCGCTGGCCTACGGTACGGCCACCGTACCCAAGGTGGACAAGATCACCGGCCCCGGCAACGCCTACGTGGCCAGCGCCAAGAAGCGCGTGTTCGGCACCGTGGGCATCGACATGATCGCGGGCCCGAGCGAAATCCTGGTGCTGGCCGATGGCACCACGCCGCCCGACTGGGTGGCGATGGATCTCTTCAGCCAGGCCGAACATGACGAGCTGGCGCAGAGCATCCTGCTGTGCCCTGACGCCGCCTACCTCGACGCCGTGCAGCGCGAGATCGACCGCCTGTTGCCTACCATGCCGCGCGCCGAGATCATCGCCAAGAGCCTCACCGGCCGGGGCGCGCTGATCCTCACCAAGGATATGGAAGAAGCCTGCGCGATCAGCAACCGCATCGCACCGGAACACCTGGAGGTGAGCAGCACCGACCCACACCGCTGGGAGCCGCTGCTGCGCCATGCGGGCGCGATCTTCCTGGGGGCCTACACCTCCGAAAGCCTGGGCGACTACTGCGCAGGCCCCAACCACGTGCTGCCCACCAGTGGCACGGCGCGCTTCTCGTCGCCGCTGGGCGTGTACGACTTCCAGAAACGCAGCAGCCTCATCGAGGTGAGCGAGGCCGGGGCCCAGGTGCTGGGCACCATCGCCGCCGAGCTGGCCTATGGCGAGGGCCTGCAGGCCCACGCGCAAGCCGCAGAGATGCGGCTGACCACGCCCGTCAAGCCGCGCTGATGGCACCCCGGGGCAGGGCGCCCTGCGTGGGGGCTGCTGTCCTGGGCTGAGGGGTTGCGGCCGGCGCTGCGGTTGTGGAGGGCGCTGGCGGATACGCGGCACCTTCCATGGCCCGGTGCTGCGCCCAGTTCAGCCGTGCAGGCCGGTGGCCTTCGGCGCTGACGCGCAGCCGCACCGGTCCGGCGAACGACAGGCGCTGTCCAGCCTCCAGAAAATAATCCTCCAGCAGACCATCACAGGTCACCCAGACGCGGCCCTGTTCGACTTCGAGCAGGGCGATCTCGCCCGCGCGGAAGTCCAGCACCTGGACGGCCTGCAGCGGCGGCAGGGGCTGGCGCTTCCATTGCAGGGTGAGGGGCACCGCAGGCTGGGTGGGCAGCGTGGGCGACGGTGGGGTGGGGGTGTGCAGCGTGTTCATGCCTTCACTGTGCGGCCAGCTGCCGTGGGCCACCAGCCACAGGCGCGTACGATCTGGCCCAGTACAGAACAGCGAACCGGCCCATCTGTACTGTACGCACTGGGCAGTCTCTGTACTGTCTGCCGGCCAAGGTGCCAGTACAGAATGCAGCATGGCCACCGATGACGCACCCCCGCTGTACCTTCAAATCGCCGAACAGTTTGCTCAGCTGATCCGCAACGGCACCCTGGCGCGCGGCGAAAAGCTGCCCTCGGTGCGTGAGCTGGCGCGCCAGCACGGCGTGGCGCAGACCACGGTGGTGCAGGCCTACCACTGGCTCGAAGATGCGCGCCTGATCACCGCGCGCCCGCGTTCCGGCTTTTTTGTGGCGGCGCGGCCGGTGAGCCTGCCCGAGCCCAGCACGCCGCGCCCGATGCGCCGCCCCCGCGAGGTGTCGGTGGATTGGCTGGGCCAGCGCATCCTGGGGCGCAACCAGCCGGTGGACATCATTTCGTACAGCAGCGGGACGCCTGGCCCCGAGCTGTTCAACCCTGACCGCGTGCGCCGCGCCGTGGTGCGCGCCGCGCAGCGCCACCGCAACCTGCTGTGCACCTACCCCGGTTCGTCGGGCCATGAGGACGCGCGCCGCGCGCTGGCGCGCTATGCCGTCAGCCTGGGCTGCAGCCTGGACCCCGAGAACATCGTGATCACCGGGGGCTGCATGGACAGCATTGCGTTGTGCCTGCGCGCGGTGACGCAGCCGGGCGACGTGGTGGCGCTGGAGTCGCCCACGCATTTTTCGTTTCTGGAGGTGCTGCAGGGCCTGCACCTCAAGGCGCTGGAGATTCCCACCCACCCGCGCAACGGCCTCTCGCTGGATGCGCTGCAACTGGCGTTGGACACCCAGCCCGTCAAGGCGGTGATGGTGGTGCCCACGCTCAGCAACCCGCTGGGCAGCTGCATGCCCCAGGCCGAGCGCAAGCGCCTGGTGCAGATGGCGGCGCGGTACGACATGGCGGTCATCGAGGACGCGATCTACAACGACCTGGTCGAGGTGGACGAGATGCGGCGCACCGTCAAGTCGTACGACACCACCGGCCATGTGATGCTGTGCGACTCGTTCTCCAAGACGCTGGCGCCAGGCCTGCGCCTGGGCTGGCTGGAGGCTGGCCGCTGGGCCGACAAGCTGCGCGCCATCAAGGACCTGCAGGCGGGCGGCCAGTCCGCCGTGCTGGAACTGGCCCTGGCCGATCTCATCACCCAGGCGGGCCACGCCGCCGCCATGCGCCAGCTGCGCGCGGCCGTGGCGGCGCGCATGGACGAGGTGCGCCATGTGATTGCCGCGCACTTCCCGCAGGGTACCCGCGTGAGTGACCCGCCCGGCGGCCTGCTGCTGTGGCTGGAGCTGCCGCGCTCGCTCGATTCGGTGCAACTGCACGAGGCCTGCCTGGCCCGGCAGATCCTGATCGCACCCGGCACGGTGTTCAGCGCCAGCGGACGGTTCCGCAACTGCCTGCGCATCGGCGTGGGGGGCGACTGGACGCCCGCCCACCTGGAGGCGCTGCGCACCGTGGGGGACATGGCGTGCCAGATGCTGCAAAGCGGGGCGCCCCGCAAAGCAGCTTGAATGTGGTGTTTTAATCAACACGAAGTTCGTGGCGCACGAAGTTCGTGTAATATTTAACCCATGAAAAACATCACCGTGACCATGGACGACACCGTTGCCGAATGGGTGCGCGTGGAAGCCGCCAAGCGCGGCAGCAGCGTGTCCCGCCTGCTCGGTGAATGGCTTGCCGAAAAGATGCGCCAGGAAGACGCCTACGCCCAGGCCATGCGCGAGGCACTGGGGTTTGAATCCTGGGGCGCGTCCAGCGGACCGTACGTGCCCCGCGAGACCCTGTTTCTGCGCTGAACGGGGCAGAACACATGGCCACCGTCCCCATCTTTGTCGATACCGAAATCCTGCTCGCCAGCGTGGACGACCGCGATGCTGAGCGCCAGGCGCGGGCGCGCGAATGGATCAGCTTTTGCTGGCAGACGCGCAGCGGCCGCATCAGCTCGCAGGTGCTCAACGAGCTGTACAACCAGGCCATCCAGCGTTTTGATGGCCCGCAGGTGCTACAGCAGGTGCGCGCCCAGGTGCGCCGCCTGCGCGTGTGGCTGCCGCCGCACCTGGACTCCTACACCGTGGACGGCGCCTGGGACCTGCAGGACCGCTACCGCCTGGGCTACTGGGATGCACTCATCCTCTCGTCCGCCCACCAGCAAGGCTGCCGCTACCTGTTGACCGAGGCACTGCCGCACGATCAGCCGATGGACGCCGTGCGCCCCATCAACCCTTTCCTTGTCACCCCCAACGAACTGGACACCACCGAATGACTACTCCCGCGTCGTCCCCCCTCCAGGCCCTGGCCCGCATCCGCCCTGACGTGCGCGCGATGCATTCCTATGTCGTGCAGCCGTCCACCGGCATGCTCAAGATGGACGCGATGGAGAACCCCTTCCGCCTGCCCGCGCATTTGCAGGCCGCGCTGGGCCAGCGCCTGGGTTCGGTGGCACTCAACCGCTACCCCGGCGACCGCATTGCCGACCTGAAGGCGGCCCTGGCGCAGTACGCGGGCATGCCCGAGGGCTATGGCATCGTGCTGGGCAACGGGTCGGACGAACTCATCACCCTGCTGGCCCTGGCCTGCGCACAGCCGGGCACGGGTCAGCGCGCCACCATGCTGGCACCCATGCCCGGTTTTGTGATGTACCCGCTGTCGGCGCAGCTGCAGGGCCTGGACTTTGTCGGCGTGCCGCTCACGCCCGACTTCGAGCTGGACGAGCCTGCCATGCTGGCTGCCATCGAACAGCACCGCCCGGCCATCACCTACATCGCCTACCCCAACAACCCCACGGCCACGCTGTGGGACGAGGGCGCGGTGCAGCGCATCATCGACGCTGCGGGCGCGCAGGGCGGCATCGTGGTCATGGACGAGGCCTACCAGCCTTTTGCCAGCCGCACCTGGATCGACCGCATGCGTACCGAGCCTGCGCGCAATGCGCACGTGCTGCTCATGCGCACGCTCAGCAAGTTTGGCCTCGCGGGCGTGCGCCTGGGCTACCTCATCGGACCCTCGGCGTTCGTGAGCGAGATCGACAAGGTGCGCCCGCCCTACAACGTGAGTGTGCTCAACTGCGAAACCGCCCTGTTTGCGCTGGAACATGCCGAGGTGTTTGCCGCCCAGGCCGCCGAGATCCGTGTCGAACGCACCACGCTCATCGCCGCGTTGCGCCAGATGCCGGGAGTCGAAAAGTGCTGGGATAGCGAGGCCAACATGGTGCTGATCCGTGTGGCGGATTCCGCCAAGGCCTACGAGGGCATGAAAAACCGCAAGGTGCTCGTCAAGAACGTTTCTACAATGCACCCATTGCTGGCCAACTGCCTGCGCCTGACGGTAGGCAATGCCGAAGACAACGCGCAGATGCTGGCCGCACTCCAAGCCTCCCTATGACTTCCTCCGCACTCGTACCTTCCGCCCCATCGGCTGACCCGATGGCCGACCGCATTGCCGAGGTCAGCCGCAACACCGCCGAGACGCGCATCCGTGTGCGCATCAACCTCGACGGCACCGGCCAGGCCAAGCTGCACACCGGCATCGGCTTCTTTGACCACATGCTCGACCAGATCGCCCGCCACGGGCTGATTGACCTCGACATCGACTGCGAAGGCGACCTGCACATCGACGGCCACCACACGGTGGAAGACGTGGGCATCACCCTGGGCCAGGCCTTTGCGCGCGCCGTGGGCGACAAGAAAGGCATCCGCCGCTACGGCCACGCCTACGTGCCGCTGGATGAAGCGCTGTCGCGCGTGGTGGTCGATTTTTCGGGCCGCCCCGGGCTGCACATGGACGTGAAGTTCACGGCCGGGAGCATCGGCCAGCTCGACACGCAACTGGTGTTCGAGTTCTTCCAGGGCTTTGTGAACCACGCGGGCGTGACGCTGCACATCGACAACCTCAAGGGCGTCAACGCACACCACCAGTGCGAGACCATCTTCAAGGCGTTCGGACGCACGCTGCGTGCGGCGCTGGAGCGTGATCCGCGCTCGGCCGGTGTCATCCCCTCCACCAAGGGTTCTCTGTGAATTTTTCAGTCAAATCAGGCGCAAGCGCCTGATTTGTATGCGCTAGCAGCTATGAATATGGAAGCAAAAACAGTGGCGGTCGTGGACTACGGCATGGGCAATCTGCGCTCGGTGTCGCAGGCCGTGCAGGCCGCCGCCGAGGGCTCGGGCTGGACCGTGGTCGTCACCCAGCGCCCCGAAGACGTGCGCGCCGCCCAGCGCATCGTGCTGCCAGGGCAGGGCGCCATGCCCGATTGCATGCGCGAGCTGCGCGAGTCTGGCCTGCAGGAATCGGTGCTCGAAGCCGCTGCCACCAAGCCGATGTTTGGCGTGTGCGTGGGCATGCAGATGCTGCTGGACCACAGCGCTGAAGGCAACACGCCCGGCCTGGGCCTGATCCCTGGCGATGTGCTCAAGTTTGACCTGGCAGGCTGCACCCAGCCCGATGGCAGCCGCTTCAAGGTGCCACAGATGGGCTGGAACCAGGTGCGGCAGATGCCCCACGCCCACCACGGCGGCGGCGTGCACCCGGTGTGGGCCGGTGTGCCCGACAACAGTTACTTCTACTTCGTGCACAGTTTCTACGCTGTGCCGCAAAATCCTGCCCATTGCGCCGGGCAGGCCGACTACGGCGGTTTGTTTGCTGCCGCGGTTGCACGCGATAATATTTTTGCCACCCAGTTTCACCCGGAGAAGAGCGCGGAGCACGGCCTGGTCCTGTACCGCAATTTTCTGCACTGGAATCCCTGATCCCTTAACCCCCACCCGTTCGGGCCGAGCTGCGTCTCGCCCTTTTTCACCCGAACTTCACCACCATGCTGCTCATCCCCGCCATCGACCTCAAAGACGGCCACTGCGTACGCCTCAAGCAAGGCGATATGGACCAATCCACCACCTTTGGTGAAGACCCTGCCGCCATGGCGCGCAAATGGGTGGATGCCGGCGCACGCCGCCTGCACCTGGTGGACCTGAACGGTGCGTTTGCGGGCGTGCCCAAGAACTACAGCGCCATCAAGTCCATCCTGAAAGAGGTGGGTGACGACATCCCCGTGCAGCTGGGCGGCGGCATCCGCGACCTGGACACCATCGAGAAATACATCGACGGCGGCCTGCGCTACGTGATCATCGGCACGGCGGCCGTGAAGAACCCCGGCTTCCTCAAAGACGCCTGCAGCGCGTTCGGCGGCCACATCATCGTGGGGCTCGACGCCAAGGACGGCAAGGTGGCTACCGACGGCTGGAGCAAGCTCACCGGCCACGAGGTCGTGGACCTGGCCAAGAAGTTCGAGGACTGGGGCGTCGAATCCATCATCTACACCGACATCGGCCGCGACGGCATGCTGTCGGGCATCAACATCGACGCCACGGTGAAGCTGGCCCAGGCTTTGAGTATCCCTGTGATCGCCTCGGGCGGCCTGTCCAACATGGCCGACATCGAGCAGCTGTGCGCCGTCGAAGACGAGGGCGTGGAGGGCGTGATCTGCGGCCGCGCCATCTACAGCGGCGACCTGGACTTTGCGGCGGCACAAGCACGTGCCGACGAACTGAACGGCTAAGGACCGCATGCTCGCCAAACGTATCATCCCTTGCCTGGACGTCACCGGAGGCCGTGTGGTCAAGGGCGTCAATTTCGTCGAACTGCGCGACGCAGGCGACCCGGTCGAAATTGCTGCGCGCTACAACGCGCAAGGTGCTGACGAGCTCACCTTCCTCGATATCACCGCCACCAGCGATGGCCGTGACCTCATCCTGCACATCATCGAGGCCGTGGCCAGCCAGGTGTTCATTCCGCTCACCGTGGGTGGTGGCGTGCGCACCGTGGACGATGTGCGCCGCCTGCTCAATGCCGGCGCGGACAAGACCAGCTTCAACTCGGCCGCGATTGCCAACCCTGAGGTGATCAACGCGGTGTCGGCCAAGTACGGCGCGCAGTGCATCGTGGTGGCCATCGACGCCAAGCGCCGCTCTGCCGAAGACGCCTTGCGCCTGGGTGCCAACGGCCAGCCCGTGGGGGCGGGCTGGGACGTGTACAGCCACGGTGGGCGCAAGAACACCGGCCTGGACGCCATTGCCTGGGCCACCGAGATGGCGCAGCGCGGTGCGGGCGAGATCCTGCTGACCAGCATGGACCGCGACGGCACCAAGGCGGGTTTTGACCTGGAACTGACCCGCGCGGTGAGTGACGCTGTCAGCGTGCCCGTGATCGCCTCGGGCGGTGTGGGCAACCTTGACCACTTGGCCGACGGCATCCAGACCGGCGGCGCCGACGCGGTGCTGGCCGCCAGCATCTTCCACTACGGCGAATACACCGTGGGCCAGGCCAAGCAGCGCATGGCAGAGCGTGGCATCCCCGTGCGGATGTGATCGGCATTTACTCCTGATTTGATAGCTGCAAGCGCATGTAATACTTGCGCTTGCAGTCAAAAACACTTGAAAAGTGCAGGTGCGCGCCCTGGTTGGCACTGGCGCGCCACACGGATCACCGACAATGGCCCCATGAACTGGCTCAACGAAGTGAAATGGGATGCGCAGGGCCTGGTGCCCGTGATTGCGCAAGAGCAGGGCACGGGCGACGTGCTGATGTTTGCGTGGATGAACCGCGAGGCCCTGGCGAAAACCGCTGAACTGGGCCGCGCCGTGTACTTCAGCCGCTCGCGCAAAAAGCTGTGGTTCAAGGGCGAAGAGTCCGGCCACGTGCAGACGGTGCATGAGATCCGCCTGGACTGCGACAACGACGTGGTGCTGCTCAAGGTCACCCAGCAGGGCCACGAGCCCGGCATCGCCTGCCACACGGGCCGCCACAGCTGCTTTTTCAGCGTGCTCAAGGACGGTGCCTGGCACGCGGTCGATCCGGTCTTGAAAGACCCCGAATCCATCTACAAGTAATGGCAATGGACGACAAGAGCATGAGTTCCCACGATTCCCTGGCGCGCCTGGCCGCCGTCATCGAAAGCCGCAAGCCCGCCAATGGCGGCGACCCGGCCACCAGCTACGTGTCGCGCCTGCTGCACAAGGGGCCCGATGCCTTCCTGAAGAAGATCGGTGAAGAAGCCACCGAGGTGGTCATGGCCGCGAAGGATGTGGACCATGGCGCCGACAAGTCCAAGATCGTCTATGAAGTGGCCGACCTGTGGTTCCACACCATGGTGGCGCTGGCCCATTACGGGCTCACGCCCGCCGATGTGGTGGCCGAGCTGGAGCGCCGCGAAGGCACCAGCGGCATCGAGGAAAAGGCACTGCGCAAGGTGGCGGAACGCGCTGCCGAAGAAGGCACACCGTGAGCGACATCATTGACGTGCAGACCAACGACCAGAAGGCCGAGGACCTCAAGGCCATCGGCTGGGTCAGCTATGTGCTGCACCTGATCGTGGCGCTGGGGGCGGTCATCCCGGGCGCGCAGCCCGGCGCTGCGCTGCTGATCGTAGCGCTGGTGATCGACCTGGTGAAAAAAGGCGATGCCGAAGGCACCTGGCAGGCCAACCATTTCTCATGGCGCATCCGCACCGTGATCTGGGCCGGCGTGCTCTACATCGTCACGGCGCCGCTGTGGCTGCTGTTCTTCCTGCCCGGCTGGATCGCCTGGGGCCTGATCTCCATCTGGTTCCTGTACCGCATCGTGCGCGGCATGGTCGCCATGAACAAGAGCCAGGCCGTGGATGCATGAAGCAGTCCGTCCCCGCCCGCGTCTGAACCTGGCGCTGCAGGGCGGCGGCTCGCACGGCGCGCTCACCTGGGGCGTGCTGGATGCGCTGCTGGAGGACGGCCAGTGGCAGTTCGACGGTGTCAGTGGCACCAGCGCAGGCGCCATGAACGCGGTGGCCCTGGCGCACGGGTTTGCGCAGGCCGCGCAGCAGCACAAGGACCCCGAAGACGCCCACCTCGCTGGCTGCGCCCTGGCCCGCGAATCGCTCACCCGCCTGTGGGAAGGGGTGGGCGCGCTGGGCAGCCTGACCTGGGGAACGCCGTTGTCTGCCGCCAATCCGCTGGTGGGCATGATGTCGCAGTGGTTCTCGCCCTACCAGACCAATCCGCTGGGGATTAACCCCCTGCGCAAGCTGCTGGAGCGTGAGGTGGATTTCAGCCTGCTGTGCTCCGCCCGCACCGGCGTCGTCGGCCCCAAGGTGTTTGTGTGTGCCACCAACGTGCGCACCGGCCGGGGCGAGATTTTTTTTGGGCCCCGGCTCAGCGCGGATGCGGTGATGGCGTCGGCCTGCCTGCCCATGCTGTTCAAGGCGGTCGAGATCGATGGTGAGGCGTACTGGGACGGCGGCTATTCCGGCAACCCCGCGCTGCACCCGCTGATCTACCAGACCGATACCTCGGACATCCTGCTGGTGCAGATCAACCCCGTGGAGCATCTGGACGTGCCCAGCAGCGCCTCCGAGATCATGGAGCGCATGAACGAAGTCACCTTCAACGCCAGCCTGCTGGCCGAGCTGCGCGCCATCGAGTTCGTTCGCCGCCTGCTCGCCGAGGGCAAGCTCGACGCCCGCCGCTACAAGAGCGTGCGCATGCACCGCATCGATGGTGGCTCGGTGCTGGAGCCCTTCGGGGCCGACAGCAAGCTGCGTGCGGACCTGGCCTTTGTGCGCAAGCTGTTTGCGCTCGGTCGCACAGCGGGGCAGGAGTGGCTGCACGCGCACCGCAAGGACGTGGGCGTGCGCCCCAGCATCAAGATCGCTGACAATGCCTAGCTCACGCGCGAGGCGCCCTCAGGGTTGATCCGCGCCTGTACCCCAGATTCCCTTTGCTCCGATCCCTCCCATGCACGATCCCAACTGCCTTTTCTGCAAAATCATCGCGGGCCAGATCCCTTCCAAGAAGGTTTATGAGGACGAAGAAATTTTCGCCTTCCACGACATCCACCCGTGGGCGCCATTGCATTTCTTGATGGTGCCCAAGCTGCATATCCCTTCCATGGCACAGGTCACCCCGGAGCATGCCGGGGTGTTGGGGCGCATGATGGCGCTGGCGCCAAAGCTGGCACTGGAGCAGGGCTGCAACCCGTACCCGGATGGTGGCTTTCGCGTCGTGGTAAACACGGGGCTTGAAGGTGGGCAGGAAATTCACCACCTGCATATCCATGTCATGGGCGGCCCCCGTCCGTGGCTCAAAGGCTGAACCAGGCTGACGATCGTGCCATGTTGAGAGGTGTCGGCTTGCCCCGGCACTGAACTCCTGTCGCGCCCCCCGTCTAAAATGATTGCAATTCGTTAGGAGATATTTCATGGGCTCTTTTTCCATCTGGCACTGGCTGATCGTGCTGTTGATCGTTGTGATGGTGTTCGGTACCAAGAAGCTCAAGAACATGGGCTCCGACCTGGGCGGTGCCGTCAAGGGCTTCAAGGACGGCATGAAGGATGGCTCGTCTGACGCACCTGCTGCTGCCACGCCCCCCGCTGGCCAGGTGGCCAACAGCCAGGCCGCCGACAAGACCACCATCGATGTCGAAGCCAAGCAAAAGAGCTGAGCTGGTGCTGCCGACCCGCTGCCTTGGCCTGCATTGCGCTGGCGCCTGATCCATGATTGATATTGGCCTGTCCAAAATGGCGCTGATTGGCGCCGTGGCGTTGATCGTCATCGGCCCCGAGAAGCTGCCCCGTGTGGCCCGTACCGTCGGCACCTTGCTCGGCAAGGCGCAGCGTTATGTGTCCGACGTGAAAGCGGAGGTCAACCGGTCCATGGAGCTCGATGAGCTCAAGAAGATGAAGGACACGGTGGAGAACGCCGCGCGCGACGTGCACAACACCATCCAGACCAGCGCCAGCGAGTTCGAGAAAGACTGGACCGATGCCATCGATTCCAGCAACAACGCCGACCTGCGGGAGCAGGCGGCCGTGGTGCCTGCCTACAAGCACCCCGGCAAGAACTGGCGCCTCAAGCGTGGTGCGGTGCCCCAGTGGTACAAGGCCCGCAGTGGTGTGCGCACCAAGGCACAGTCCGGCGCAGCCCGCGTAGCACGTTACCGCCCCCAAAAATTCCACTGACGCAGCCTGCGGCGCCCCGTGCGCTGCATGGGCGGCTCTGACGCCCACGAAAACCCACCATGTCCGAAACCCCCACCAAAGAAGACGAACTGGCCGGCACCGAACAGCCGTTCGTACAGCACCTCATGGAGCTGCGCGACCGGCTGGTCAAGGCCATGATCGCCATCGCCATTGCGGCAGCGATCCTGTTCTTCTTCCCGGGTCCCGGCGCGTTGTATGACTTTCTGGCCGCCCCTCTGGTAGCCCACCTGCCCAAGGGGGCCACGCTGATCGCCACTTCGGTGATTTCGCCGTTCATGGTGCCGCTCAAGATCTTGCTGATGTCGGCGTTCCTGCTCGCGCTGCCTTTTGTGCTGTGGCAGATCTGGGCTTTTGTGGCGCCCGGCCTGTATTCGCACGAGAAAAAACTGGTCCTGCCGCTGGTGGTGTCCAGCACGCTGCTGTTCTTCATCGGGGTGGCGTTTTGCTACTACCTGGTGTTTGGCCAGGTGTTCGCGTTCATTCAGAGCTTTGCCCCCAAGAGCATCACGGCCGCGCCTGACATCGAGGCCTACCTGAGTTTTGTGCTGTCCATGTTCCTGGCGTTCGGCATGGCGTTTGAAGTGCCGATTGCCGTGGTGGTGCTGGCCCGCATGGGCATCGTGAGCGTGCAAAAGCTGCGCGAGTTTCGCGGCTATTTCATCGTGCTGGCCTTCGTGGTGGCCGCCGTCGTGACACCGCCCGATGTGGTGTCGCAGCTGTCGCTGGCCGTGCCCATGTGCCTGCTGTACGAGGTGGGCATCTGGGCCGCGCAGATCTTCATCAAGCACACCCAGGCGCCCGAAGAGCCCGGGGAATCCGCTTCCGCATCCTGACCTGCCAGCCCCGCAGGCTGGTGGGGTTGCGTTGGGGGTGATGCACAGATCGCGTCCGTGGGCCTCCACCTGGGCGATGAGACAGAAAAAACAATAGAAATAGCTGCAAGCGCTAGTGTGATATGCGCTGGCAGCTATGTTTTTTATAGTGCTGTGAGGACTGCAGCCTCTTCAGAGGAAGGGACACTCCTCACCCGCATCTGGACCCTTTCGGTTGGCCTGTTCTTCACCGCGGTTTGGCCCTGCCAGAGGGGCCCCAAAGCCGACGACCTTCGCCTGCTTCGCCCTCGATCGGCAATGGTGACGGCTTGTACCCGCCCGGCGATGACCGGGCAGGGCCGGGCTCGCTGAAGGGGCTCAGCGCCTCACATTGCGCTGTGGCCGGGGGCGAACGCCTGGGTTGATGCTCAGCTCCACGCGCTTATCGGCCCGTTGCACATCAAACGCCGCAGCCTGGCCCGGCTTGAGTGCCGCCACGGCGGTCAGCAGCTGCGACACATTGCCCACGCTCTTGCCGTCCACGCTCACGATCACATCTCCCGGGCGCATGCCAGCCTGGGCGGCGGGGCCGTCCTGCAGCACGCCGGTGATGATCACGCCCTCGGTGGCCTTTTTGACGCCAAAGGTTTCTGCCAGTTCGGGCGACAGCTCGTTGGGCTCCACGCCAATCCAGCCGCGCGTGACCTGGCCGTCCTTCACGATGCCATCGAGCACCATGCGGGCTGTGGACACCGGAATGGCAAACCCGATGCCCATGCTGCCGCCCGAGCGCGAGTAGATCGCGGTGTTGATGCCCATGAGGTTGCCGTTCACATCGACCAGCGCACCGCCCGAATTGCCGGGGTTGATGGCCGCGTCGGTCTGGATGAAGTTTTCAAACGTGTTGATGCCCAGCTGGCTGCGGCCCAGCGCGCTCACGATGCCGCTGGTCACGGTCTGCCCCACGCCGAAGGGGTTGCCGATGGCCAGTACCTGGTCGCCCACATCCAAGGCGTCGGAGTTGCCCAGCACGATGACGGGCAGCTTGTCCAGTTCGATCTTGAGGATGGCCAGGTCGGTGTCGGGGTCGGTGCCGATCACGCGCGCACGGGCGCGGCGGCTGTCGGTGAGGGTCACCTCGATCTCGTCAGCACCTTCCACCACATGGTTGTTGGTGAGGATGTAGCCCTCGGGGCTCACGATCACGCCGCTGCCCAGGCCGGCCTGCGCCTGGCTGCCTTGGTCACCAAAGAAAAACTGGAACCAGGGGTCGTTGCTGCGCGGGTGGCGCACTTCCTTGCTGGTGTTGATACTGACCACGGCCGGTGCCGCCTTGCGCGCCGCACCGCTGAAGCTGCCCGCCGCAGGCTGCGAGGGCGGCGTGGCAGGGGCCTCCAGCAGCGCAATACCCGCCCCGGAGCGCGTGGTGCCCCGGCCCAGCCAGTCGGGCTGGAGCGTGGCGACAACAAAGTAGGCCGCAACGAGGACCGTCACGGACTGGGAAAACAACAGCCAGAGTCGCTTCATGAAAGGTGCTTGCCGGTGGTAGTACAGGGTGTGGGCGATGGAGGTGGACGCTGCAGGTTCGCCGTGGCGGCCTGGGCGCTCCCTCTCACACGGGATTGTCTCCGAATGTGGGGGCGCGAACGGCGCGCCACAATAGCGGCATGAGCATTCACCGCAGTCAACTTTTGCAGGCGTTTGACAGCCTGCTGCAACCCGAGCGCTTCAAGGACTACGGCCCCAACGGCCTGCAGGTCGAGGGCAAGGCCGAGATCCGGCGAGTGGTCAGTGGCGTCACTGCCAGCCGTGCACTGATCGAAGCCGCCATTGCCGCGCAGGCCGATGCTATTTTTGTGCACCACGGCCTGTTCTGGCGCGGGCAGGACGGCCGTATCACGGGCTGGATGAAGCAGCGGCTGCAGCTGCTGCTGGCGCACGACATCAACCTGTTTGCGTACCACCTTCCTCTCGATGCCCATGCCGAACTGGGCAACAACGCACAGCTGGGCCGGGTGCTGGGTTTTGCCGCCGATGCGCGGTTTGGCGAGCAGGACCTGGGCTTTGCAGCGCCCGCGGCTTTCGATAATGTCCAGACTGTGGCGGACCATGTTGCCCAGGCGCTCGGCCGCACCGTGACCCTGGTGTCGCCAGGTGAGGTGGGCGGTGGTGCCGCTGCACGGCGCCCCGTGCGCCGCGTGGCGTGGTGCACGGGCGGCGCGCAGGGGTATTTCGAGTCGGCCATTGCCGCAGGGGCGGATGTTTTCATCACCGGCGAAATCTCCGAGCCCCAGGCGCACCTGGCGCGTGAGACGGGGGTGGGCTTTATTGCCGCCGGGCACCATGCCACGGAGCGCTATGGTGCCCCCGCCGTGGCGGCGCATGTGGCAGACCAGTGCGGGCTGAGCCACCAGTTCATCGAGATCGACAACCCCGCCTAGCCCATGGCAAGACACCGCACGGCAAGCAACCACATCGTGCGGATATCCGGTCCATTTTGCTCATTTATTCATAGCTGATAGCGCATGAACAACTTGCGCTACAAGCACTTTTGGCTCCAAACCCATGCAACCCATCGCCATCACCCAGGGAGATCCCGCCGGCATCGGCCCCGAGATCGTGGCCAAGGCCTTTCGCGATGCGCCCGATGCGCTGCGCCACTGCTTTGTTGTCGGTGACCTGGCCACTGTGCGACGCGCTGCGGACGCCATCACGCGCCCCGGTGTGCCCGGTGTGCCTGTCGCGCAGATCGGGTCACCGGGCGAAGCGGCGGACGCTCCGCCCCGCTGCATCCCCGTGCTCCAACTGCCCGGGATCCCGGGGCCCCAGCCTTGGGGCGAGATCAGCGCCGCCGCCGGCCGTGCCGCGGCGGACAGCGTGGTCTGGGCGGCGCGTGCCGCATTGCGTGGGGAGGTGGCAGCGCTGGTGACCGCCCCTTTGCACAAGGAGGCCTTGTCGGCTGCAGGGGTGGACTTCCCGGGGCATACGGAGCTCTTGCAGGCAGAGGCTGCTGCGCACCAGGGGGTGCCGCTGGCGCGGATGCCCGTGCGCATGATGCTGGCCAATGACGAGCTGCGCACCGTGCTCGTCAGCATCCATGTGTCGCTGCGCGACGCGATTGCGGCGGTGACGCACGACAACGTGATGCAGACGCTGCAAATCACCCACACCGCCTTGCAGCGCAGCCTGGGCCGTGTGCCCCGCATGGGTGTGGCAGGGTTGAATCCCCATGCGGGCGAGGGCGGATTGTTTGGCCGCGAGGAGCTGGAGGTGATCGCCCCGGCCATCGCGGCGGCGCGCGCGCAGGGGCTGGATGTGCACGGCCCGTTTGCGCCTGACACGGTGTTCATGCGCGCGCGCAGCACCCCGCAGCGCGCGGGCGAGTTCGATGTGGTCATCGCCATGTACCACGACCAGGGCCTGATCCCGGTGAAATACCTGGGGGTGGAAAAGGGCGTGAACGTGACGCTGGGCCTGCCCCTGGTGCGCACCAGCCCCGACCACGGGACGGCGTTTGATATTGCAGGGCAGGGCGTTGCAGATGCCTCCAGCCTGATCGGGGCGGTGCGCATGGCGCGGGCGCTGTGTGGATGACGTCAGCCGCTGAAGCCTTGGGGCCCAGCGCTGATCGAGATCAAACGAACCGCTGAAAAATTGCGCCAGCCTGGACGCGGGTGTGCGGGCGGCGCGACCATAAAAAGCCAACGCCACCGGTGGCTGGTGGAGGCAGCGCAGCGGTGGCGTTTTGTGCGGCCACTAAGGCCGCTGGCCCAATGGTTTACTTCTTCAGGCTGTCGCGAATTTCGCGCAGCAACACAATGTCTTCGGGAGGGGCTGCCGGCGCGGCGGGGGCGGCAGGGGCTTCGCGCTTGAGGCGGTTGATCTGCTTGATCATCATGAAGATGATGAACGCCAGGATCACAAAGTTGACCGCCACGGTCAGGAAGTTGCCATAGGCAAACACTGGCACACCGGCTTTTTTGAGCGCGTCGAGTGTGGTGCCCGTGCCCGGAGGCACGTTGCCCAGCACGATGAACAGGTTGGAGAAATCGAGCTTGCCGAAGATGAGTCCCACCACCGGCATGATCAGGTCCGCTACCACCGAATCCACGATCTTGCCAAAGGCGCCGCCAATGATGACGCCCACCGCGAGGTCAATCACATTGCCCTTGACCGCGAACTCCCTGAACTCTTGCATCATCCCCATGTTGTTGCTCCTTGTAAAACGGTGATGGGGGAGTATTGCCCGGTTCGCACCCCTGTCAAGCCAGCAAACCACTTGGAAATAACCATTTTCACTCCGCTACAATTCGCGGTTGACCCCAATCTAGCGATGTTCATCGAGGATCCCCATGAGTGACACTCCAATCGACTCCAGCAAGCGGACGTGGATCATCACGTCAGCATGTGCTGGTGCGGTGGGCGGCGTGGCAACCGCCGTTCCTTTCGTGAGTACTTTCCAGCCCTCAGAGCGTGCCAAAGCCGCTGGTGCTGCTGTCGAGGTGGATATCTCCGCCCTCAAACCTGGAGAAAAGGTCACTGTGGAGTGGCGCGGCAAGCCCGTCTGGATCATCAAGCGCACGCCGGAGCAACTGGCAGAGCTGCCCAAGCTCGACGGCCAGCTCGCCGATCCCAAGTCGGAGCGCAAGCCCTCTGAACTCACGCCTGAGTACGCCCGCAACGAGGCGCGCTCCATCAAGCCGGAAATTTTTGTGGGTGTGGGCATTTGCTCGCACTTGGGTTGCTCGCCGTCGGACAAGTTCCAGACCGGTGCACAACCTTCGCTGCCCGACGACTGGAAGGGCGGCTTCCTGTGCCCTTGCCACGGCTCCACGTTCGACATGGCGGGCCGCGTCTTCAAGAACAAGCCAGCACCCGACAACCTTGAGGTGCCTCCGCACATGTACCTGTCCGATACGCGCCTGCTGATCGGTGAAGACAAGAAGGCTTGACGGAGAACGACATGGCCCACGAATTCAAAGAAATCTCGCCGAACGCCTCTGCAGGCGCCAAGGTCACCAACTGGTTCGAGAACCGGTTCCCGACGGCCTTTGACGCCTACAAGGTGCACATGTCGGAGTACTACGCTCCGAAGAACTTCAACTTCTGGTACATCTTCGGCTCGCTGGCGCTGGTCGTGCTGGTGATCCAGATCGTGACCGGCATCTTCCTGGTCATGCACTACAAGCCGGACGCCAACCTGGCGTTTGCCTCGGTCGAGTACATCATGCGCGATGTACCCTGGGGCTGGCTGATCCGCTACATGCACTCCACGGGCGCTTCGGCGTTCTTTGTGGTGGTGTACCTGCACATGTTCCGTGGCCTCATCTACGGCAGCTACCGCAAGCCGCGCGAGCTGGTCTGGATCTTCGGTTGCGCGATCTTTCTGTGCCTCATGGCCGAAGCCTTCATGGGTTACCTGCTGCCCTGGGGACAGATGTCCTACTGGGGCGCCCAGGTGATCGTGAACCTGTTCGCTGCCATCCCCTTCATTGGTCCTGATCTGGCCCTGCTGATCCGTGGCGACTATGTGGTTGGCGATGCGACGCTGAATCGCTTCTTCAGCTTCCACGTGATTGCCGTGCCTCTGGTGCTGCTGGGCCTTGTGGTGGCGCACTTGCTGGCGCTGCACGACGTGGGCTCCAACAACCCCGATGGTGTGGAAATCAAGGGCCCCAAGGCTCCCAAGGACGCCAATGGCAAGCCGCTCGATGGCGTGCCCTTCCACCCCTACTACACGGTGCATGACATCTTCGCGCTGAGCATGTTCCTGATGGCATTCACGGCCGTGGTGTTCTTTGCTCCTGAGTTCGGTGGTTACTTCCTCGAATACAACAACTTCATCCCTGCCGATCCGCTCAAGACCCCGGCCCACATTGCCCCGGTCTGGTACTTCACGCCGTTCTATTCGATGCTGCGTGCCATCACCACCGAGATGATGTACGTGCTCGTGCTGTGCGTGGTCGCTGGCGCCGGTTTTGGCGTGCTCAAGGCCAAGCTGCCCAGCTTCGTGAAGGCGGGTATCGCCGGTGCGGCCGTGGTGGTCATCGCCATGATGCTGTCCATCGATGCCAAGTTTTGGGGTGTGGTGGTCATGGGTGGTGCTGTGATCATCCTGTTCTTCCTGCCCTGGCTGGATCACAGCCCTGTCAAGTCGATCCGCTACCGTCCCGACTGGCACAAGTATTTGTACGGCGTGTTTGTGATCATCTTCCTGATCTTGGGCTACCTGGGTGTGCAGCCACCATCGCCGATCGGCGAGCGGGTGTCGCAAGTCGGAACGCTGTTCTACTTCGGCTTCTTCCTGCTGATGCCCTGGTGGAGCCGCATTGGCGAAGCCAAGCCCGTGCCCGACCGCGTGACCTTTGTGGCGCACTGAGCCTGGAGATAACAACAATGAAGAAAATCATCCTCACGTTGATCGCCGCTGTGGGTCTGGTCGCCGGTGCTGCCCATGCGGCGGGTGGCGACACCATTGCCTGGGACAAGGCGCCCAACAAGACCAACGACCTGGCCTCGCTGCAAAACGGTGCCAAGGTGTTCGTGAACTACTGCCTGAGCTGCCACTCGGCGGCCTACATGCGGTTCAATCGCCTGCGCGACATCGGCCTGACCGAGCAGCAGATCAAGGACAACCTGCTGTTCACCACCGACAAGGTGGGTGAAACCATGAAGGCGTCGATCGATCCCAAGCAGGCTAAGGAGTGGTTTGGTGCCAATCCGCCCGACCTCACCGTGATCGCACGTTCGCGTGCAGGCCACGGCGGCACGGGGGCTGACTATCTGTACACCTTCCTGCGCACTTTCTATCGCGACGACACCAAGGCCACTGGCTGGAACAACCTGGCTTTCCCCAGCGTCGGTATGCCCCATGTTCTGTGGCAGTTGCAGGGCGAACGTCGTCCCGTGTTTGAAGAACACGAGAGCCACGGCCACAAGACCCATGTGTTCAAGGGCTGGGAGCAGATCACACCAGGCACGATGACGCCTTTGCAATTCGATCAAAATATTGGCGATCTGGTGAACTATCTGCAGTGGATGGGCGAGCCCGCGCAGAACATCCGTTGGCGCGTGGGCGTCTGGGTGCTGATGTTCCTGGGCGTGTTCACGATCATTGCCTGGCGCTTGAACGCTGCGTTCTGGAAGGACGTCAAGTAAACGCCAGATCCATCGCTTGCACCCTGCGGGGTGCCGTCGGATTTATTACAGAGTGGGCGCTTTTGGCGTCCCACTCTTTTGATTTTTAGGAGCCTCCCACCATGATGGTGCTTTACTCGGGTACGACCTGTCCCTTCTCCCACCGCTGCCGTTTTGTCCTGTTTGAAAAAGGCATGGACTTTGAAATCCGCGATGTGGACCTGTACAACAAGCCCGAAGACATCAGCGTGATGAATCCGTACGGCCAGGTGCCGATCCTGGTCGAGCGCGACCTGATCCTGTACGAGTCGAACATCATCAATGAGTACATCGATGAGCGTTTTCCTCACCCGCAACTGATGCCTGGTGACCCGGTGGACCGCGCCCGCGTGCGCCTGTTCCTGCTCAACTTCGAGAAGGAATTGTTCGTGCATGTGAACACGCTCGAATCGCGTGCGACCAAGGGCAATGAGAAAGCGTTGGAAAAGGCGCGCGCCCACATCCGAGACCGCCTGACGCAGCTGGCCCCGGTGTTCCTCAAGAATAAGTACATGCTGGGCGACAACTTCTCGATGCTGGACGTGGCCATCGCGCCGCTGCTGTGGCGCCTCGACTACTACGGCATTGATCTGTCCAAGAATGCGGCCCCGCTGCTCAAGTACGCTGAGCGCATCTTCTCGCGCCCGGCTTACATTGAAGCGCTGACGCCGTCCGAAAAGGTCATGCGCAAGTAAGCAGCGGCCTGCAGACTTCCCTCATTCCATAGCAGCTGTAGTACCGCCATCCATGACCGCACAGGAATCGACCTCCACGCGCCCCTATCTCATTCGCGCCCTGTACGAATGGTGTACCGACAACGGGCTCACGCCTTACGTGGCGGTGCGTGTGGACGACTCCGTGCAGGTGCCGCGCGAGTATGTGAAGGATGGCGAGATCGTTCTGAACATCAGTTTTGATGCGACCAGCGCGCTGCAACTGGGCAATGAATTCATTGAATTCAAGGCGCGTTTTGGTGGCAAGCCTCGCGAAATCCTGGTGCCAGTCGGCCGTGTGATCGCCATCTATGCCCGTGAGAACGGTCAAGGTATGGCGTTCCCGCCACCGGTGGATCTGCTGACTTCTGCGGAGGGGGCTCCCTCTGCACTGTCTGCTGCTGCGTCCCCCGCGCCGGCGCAAACGGAAGAGGCGACGGCTGCCGTGCCTGCCGAAGACCGTGTCGTGCAGCTGGTGGGTGTGGAAGATGGCCACAAGGATGATGGGGGCGACGCTCCTCGGCCGCCGCCTGCTCAAGGTGGAGCACGCCCCTCGCTGAAGCGCATCAAATAGCTGCTGTTTCAAATTTCGGGCGGTTTTTACAGGATAAAATACTGCCTTCGCCGGTTTAGCTCAGTTGGTAGAGCACCCGCCTTGTAAGCGGTAGGTCGTCAGTTCGATTCCGACAACCGGCACCATTTCTCTTGCTTTTTGCATTCCCTGGCACTGACGCCCTGGTCGTCAGGTTTGAACTTTCAGGCGAATCGCGTTAACCTCCCACCCCCGACTGCGCAGATGCGCCTGCAAAGCAGGCAGCAGTTGGCGTATTTTTGCCGCCGCAGCGTTGCTCTTGACCAGCAGGCACCAGCTGTCCCCGTCAATGGGGCCTGCCTGCACCGCTGGGCGCAACGCGGCGGGAATCAGCAATTCAATGGCCTTGAGCCGATCACTGGAGTCGCGTGTCAGCGCTGTAAGCTTTGCCAGCGTGGGGGATTCCTCGCTGGCTTGCTGCAGGGTGACGGCGTAGTGGCGGCGATTCATGGTGTGGCGTCTTCGGGCGTGGAGTATTGGCAGTGCATTTGATTATCACGGACGCCAGACTGGCGCGCAGCCGGGCCATTCATTTGTCTGGCACGCGCTTGGTCCTGGCGGGGCTTGCTGTGTCGCTGTGCCTGATGGTGGTGGCTGCAGGGCTCTACCACTGGGTTTTTCTGAAGGGGGCGCGTGAAGGGTGGCCCATCGTGGGCTCGCTGGTGCGCCTTGTGGTCAAGGATGAGTTTGCCGAGCGTGACCGATTCATGCGCGCCAATCTCGATGCCATGGCCCGGCGTGTGGGTGAAATGCAAGCGCGCATGGTGCAGCTGGAGTCCCTCGGAGACCGTGTGCTGGGCCTTGCGGGCATGGCACCTGCTGACATTCAGAAAGCGGATGCCCGCGGCGGCGCCCTCGTGAGCGCGCGCAACCTGTCCATGGAAGAGCTGCAAACCACCCTGGATGATCTGGAGCGCCTGACCAACCAGCGTGTGGACCTGATGACGGTGCTGGAGTCCCGTCTGTTTGACCAGCACATCCGCAAGAAGATGATTCCGACCCATGCGCCCGTCACGGGGCGTGTTGCAGGGTCGGGTTTTGGCTGGCGGGTCGATCCGATCACGGGGCAGTCGGCCTTGCACACCGGGCTGGATTTCCAGGCCGACACCGGCACACCCATCCTGGCGGCCGCTGGAGGCGTGGTTGTTACCCAGGAGTACCACCCCGCCTACGGCAACATGATCGAAGTAGACCATGGCAACCAGCTGGTGACGCGCTATGCCCATGCCTCGCGCGTCTTGATCAAGCAGGGCGACATCGTGCGCCGCGGGCAAAAGATTGCGGAGATCGGTACCACCGGCCGCTCGACGGGGCCGCATCTGCACTTTGAGGTGCTGGTGCAGGGGGTTTTCCAGGACCCACAGAAGTTCCTGAATGCGGGCGGTACGGCCACTGGCGCACAGGTAGCCGCCATTCAGCCCTCCACGTTGGCAGGACAGGCGGCCGCGCTGGCACCGGGCAGGTAAAATCGCGGGTCCGGCGTTCTCTGCCCGCAGTTGCAATGCTTGCAATATCGGTCGCAGGACCCATCTGAACTCAATTCATCTTAGGGATTTCGGTCGCTTGGCGCGCTGATTGCAGCGGGGCAGGCGGTCCTGTTCGCATGGCCACCAACTTCCTCACCAAAATATTCGGCAGCCGCAATGACCGGCTCCTCAAGCAGTACCGCAAGACGGTGACCCGCATCAATGCGATGGAGCCCGATTACGAGAAGCTGTCGGACGAGCAGCTCCGGGCCAAGACGCAGGAGTTCAAGGACCGCGTGGCCAAGGGCGAGTCGCTGGACAGCATCCTCCCCGAAGCCTTTGCCGTGGTGCGCGAGGGCTCCAAGCGCATCATGAAGATGCGGCACTTTGATGTGCAGCTGCTCGGTGGCATGGCGCTGCATTTCGGCAAGATCGCCGAAATGCGCACTGGCGAGGGCAAGACCCTGACGGCCACGCTGCCGGTGTACCTCAATGCCCTCTCGGGCAAGGGCGTGCACGTAGTGACGGTGAATGACTACCTCGCCAACCGCGATGCGCAGTGGATGGGGCGCCTGTACAACTTCCTGGGCCTCACGGTGGGTATCAACCTGCCCAACATGCCCCGTGAAGAAAAGCAGGCCGCGTACCGTGCCGACATCACCTACGGCACCAACAACGAATACGGCTTTGACTACCTGCGCGACAACATGGTCTATGAAGCGCAGGACCGCGTGCAGCAGGGCCTGAACTTTGCCATCGTGGACGAGGTGGACTCGATCCTGATCGACGAAGCCCGCACGCCGCTCATCATCAGCGGTCAGGCCGAAGACCACACGGCGATGTACATCGCCATGAACAAGGTGGTGCCCTTGCTGGTGCGTCAGGAAGGCGAGGCGGACCCCCGCACAGGCGAGGGTGTGACCAAGCCCGGCGACTTCACGCTGGACGAAAAAACCCACCAGGTGTTTCTGACCGAGCAAGGCCACGAAACTGCCGAACGCATTCTGGCGTCCCACGGCCTGATCGCCGAAGGCGCCTCGGTGTACGACCCGGCCAACATCACGCTGATGCACCACCTGTACGCAGCGCTGCGGGCCAATCACTTGTACCACCGCGATCAGCACTACGTGGTGCAAAACGGTGAGATCGTGATCGTGGACGAGTTCACCGGCCGCCTGATGTCGGGCCGCCGCTGGAGTGAAGGTCTGCACCAGGCCGTGGAAGCCAAGGAAGGCGTGAACATCCAGGCCGAGAACCAGACACTGGCCTCCATCACGTTCCAGAACTATTTCCGCCTGTACAACAAGCTCGCCGGCATGACGGGTACAGCCGATACCGAAGCCTACGAGTTCCAGGAAATCTATGGCCTGGAAACTACGGTCATCCCACCCAACCGGCCCAGCAAGCGCGACGACCAGCTGGACCGCGTCTACAAGACCACGCGCGAGAAGTACGAAGCCGCCATCAAGGACATTCGCGAATGCCATGAGCGCGGCCAGCCCGTGCTGGTGGGCACGACGTCGATCGAGAACTCCGAAATCATCGACCAGCTGCTGAACAAGGAAGGCCTGCCCCACCAGGTGCTCAATGCCAAGCAGCACGCCCGTGAGGCCGACATCGTGGCCCAGGCCGGTCGCGAGGGCATGATCACCATCGCCACCAACATGGCCGGTCGTGGTACCGACATCGTGCTGGGCGGCAATATAGAGAAGGATGTGGCGGCCATCGAAGCCGACGAATCCCTGTCCGAGTCCGACCGTGCCGCCAAGGTGGCCGCGCTGCGTGAGCAGTGGAAGGTGGACCACGAGAAGGTCAAGGCGCTGGGCGGCCTGCGCATCATCGCCACCGAGCGCCATGAGTCGCGCCGCATCGACAACCAGCTGCGTGGCCGTTCGGGCCGCCAGGGCGACCCAGGTTCGTCGCGTTTCTATCTGAGCCTGGACGATTCGCTCATGCGCATCTTCGCGGGCGACCGCGTGAAGGCGATCATGGACCGCCTGAAGATGCCCGATGGCGAAGCCATTGAAGCGGGCATCGTGACGCGCAGCATCGAATCGGCCCAGCGCAAGGTGGAGGCCCGCAACTTCGACATCCGCAAGCAGTTGCTGGAGTACGACGACGTGGCCAACGATCAGCGCAAGGTGATCTACCAGCAGCGCAACGACATCCTGGACGCGTCTGACCTGTCGGATGTGATTGCGGCCATGCGCGAAGACTGCATGACCGATCTGGTGCGCCAGTACGTGCCTGCCGAATCGGTGGAAGAGCAGTGGGATCTGGCCGCGCTGGAAAAGGCGCTCGCAGAAGAATGGCAGGTGCCAATCGCGCTGCAGCAGGAAGTGCAGGGCGCCAATGCGATCACCGACGACGAGATCCTGGACAAGGTCTTGCAGGCCGCGCACGCTGCCTTCAATGCCAAGGTCGAGCAGGTGGGCCGCGAGAACTTCACGCAGTTTGAGCGTGTGGTGCTGCTGCAGAACTTTGACTCCAACTGGCGCGATCACCTGAGCGCACTCGACTATCTGCGCCAGGGCATTCACCTGCGCGGCTATGCACAAAAGCAACCCAAGCAGGAGTACAAGCGCGAGGCCTTCGAGCTGTTCCGCCAGCTCATCGACCAGGTCAAGAACGAGGTCACCAAGATCCTCATGACCGTGCAGGTGCAGTCGCAGGCGCAGCTCGACCAGGCTGCGCAGGACATGGAGCAGCGCGCCGAGAGCATTGCCAACGTGACCTACACCGCCCCCACCGAAACCGGTGAGGTGGAAACCACGGTGGATGCACAGACCGTGGCCCAGCAAGCGCTGCCCGAAGGTATGCGTGTGGGCCGTAACGACCCCTGTCCCTGTGGCAGCGGCAAGAAATACAAGCAGTGCCACGGCAAGCTGGCTTGATTTCCTGATCCAGACAACACGGGCTTCGGCCCGTGTTTTCATTGGTGCGCCACGGTTTTCCGGATAATCGGCCGCAGTTTTTTGAGAAAGACCCCCATGCCCGTCAATCTAGTCGCCCCCGTTGCTGCCGATCTGCACCCCATCGCCGGTGTGCGCATCGGTGTTGCCGAAGCAGGTGTCCGCAAGGCCCACCGTAAGGACCTCACCGTGTTCCTGCTCGACGAGGGCGCCAGCGTGGCTGGCGTGTTCACGCAGAACCGCTTTTGCGCAGCGCCGGTGCAGATCAGCCGCGAGCATTTGAGCAGCGGCCAGTCCATTCGCGCCATGGTCATCAACACGGGCAACGCCAATGCGGGTACGGGGGCTGACGGCCTGGCGCGTGCGCGCGCCACCTGCATTGCGCTCGCTCGTCAGCTGAGCGTGGCGCCCGAGCAGATCCTGCCGTTCTCGACCGGCGTGATCATGGAGCCGCTGCCCAACGACCGCATCGAAGCGGGACTGCCCGCCGCCATCGCCGATGCGCAGCCCGGCCACTGGGCCCGTGCCGCCGAGGGCATCATGACCACCGACACACTGCCCAAGGCGTTCTCTGCGCAGGTGCAGATCGGTGGCGCCACGGTGTCCATCACGGGCATCAGCAAGGGTGCGGGCATGATCCGCCCCAACATGGCCACCATGCTGGGCTTCCTGGCCACGGACGCCTGCGTGGCGCCCGCCGTCATGCAGCAACTGGCGCGTGATCTGGCTGACGGCTCTTTCAATCGCGTCACCATTGACGGTGACACATCGACCAACGATTCCTTCGTGGTCGTTGCCACCAACAAGGCAGCGCATGCGCCCGTGACCTCGCTCGACAGCGCGGACGGCCAGGCCCTCAAGACTGCGATGCTCTCGGTGTCACAAAAGCTGGCGCAGGCGATCGTGCGGGACGGCGAGGGTGCGACCAAGTTCATCACAGTGCGGGTCGAAGGCGGCAAGACTGGCGACGAGTGCCGCAAGGTGGCCTACGCCATTGCCCATTCGCCGTTGGTCAAGACGGCCTTTTTTGCCAGCGACCCCAACCTGGGCCGCATCCTGGCCGCCGTGGGCTACGCCGGCATTGACGACCTGGACCAGACCGGCATCGACCTGTACCTGGACGATGTGCATGTGGCGCTGCAAGGGGGGCGCAATCCTGCCTATCGCGAAGAAGACGGCCAGCGGGTGATGAAGCAGAGCGAGATCACCGTGAGGGTGCTACTGGGGCGCGGTACCGCAGCGGACACGGTGTGGACCTGCGACTTCAGCCATGAGTACGTGACCATCAACGCCGACTACCGCTCGTGAGTTGGGTTTTGCTATCTTTGTGATAGCTGTCAAGGCATATTCCACTAGCGCATGTCGCCACAATGAACGAAAAATTTGAACGCTTGGTCGAACGTGCCGAGCAGCTCATGGCCCGCATCGAGTCGGTGCTGCCCCAGCCGCTGGGAGCGCCTGACTGGTCCGCATCCATTGCCTGGCGCTACCGCAAGCGCAGCAGTGGGCATGGCACGCTGGAACCCGTGCGCCACGTGGGGGCGATGCGGCTGGCAGACCTCAAGGAAATCGATCCGCAAAAAGAAAAGATCGAGCGCAATACGCAGCAGTTTGTGCAGGGCAAGCCCGCCAACAACGTGCTGCTGACGGGTGCGCGCGGTACTGGCAAGTCGTCGCTGATCAAGGCCTGCTTGAACGCTTACGCAGCCGAAGGCCTGCGCCTGATTGAAGTGGACAAGGCCGACCTGACCGACCTGCCGGACATCGTGGACGTGGTGTCTGACCGGCCCGAGAAATTCATCGTCTTCTGCGACGACCTGAGTTTTGAGGACGGCGAGCCAGGCTACAAGGCGCTCAAGTCGATCCTGGACGGCTCGGTGGCGGCCGCCACGCCTAACGTGCTGATCTACGCCACCAGCAACCGGCGCCACCTGCTGCCGGAGTACATGGCCGACAACCTCACGTACACCCACACCGATGACGGAGAGGTGCACCCGGGCGAGGTGGTGGAGGAGAAGATTTCGCTGTCGGAGCGTTTTGGCCTGTGGGTCAGCTTCTACCCGTTCAGCCAGCAGGAGTATCTGACCATCGTGGCGCAGTGGTTGTCATCGTTCGGTGTGCCCGCACAGGCCATTGAGGCGGCGCGGCCTGAGGCCCTGGTCTGGGCGCTGGAGCGTGGCTCGCGCAGCGGCCGTGTGGCGTACCAGTTTGCGCGCGACTATGCGGGGCGACATGGCGGCTGAACATCTCGCTCCAGACAGCGTCCCGGCCACTGCCGAACGCAAACACACCGAAGTGGCCGTGGGCATCCTGCTGCGCGCAGACGGCGCGATGCTGCTGTCCACCCGCCCGCCGGGCAAGCCCTATGCGGGGTACTGGGAGTTTCCGGGGGGCAAGCTGGAGGGGGGCGAGACCGTGGAGCAGGCACTGCGCCGCGAACTGATCGAGGAGCTGGGAGTGACCATCGGCCCGGCCAGCGTCTGGAAAGTGACCGAACACGATTACCCCCACGCACTGGTGCGGCTGCACTGGTGCAAGGTCTGGGAGTGGACTGGCGAATTCGAGATGCGTGAAGGCCAGGCCATGGCCTGGCAGCAAATGCCGATCACGGTGTCCCCGGTGCTGCCCGGTGCCTATCCGGTGTTGCAATGGCTGGCTGAGGAGCGGGGTCTGCAGTCCGCGGTGGAGTGAGACTCCCGCCTGTGTGGGACTGATTTGCTATTGAATTAGTAGCTCTTCAGGCATGCAGCACTGGCGCTACCGCTGGTTTTTGGCGAAATCGCTCTTGAATGGCGCCTATGACCTTGGTCAATGCTGCTGGCGCGGGTCGCCATGGGGGGCGTCGTCTGGCGGCGCTTCGGTGGGCATGCGAAAGCTTTCGCTGGCCCACGCGCCAAGGTCTATCTGCTTGCAACGCTCGCTGCAAAACGGACGGTACACATTCGCGGCGCTGTACACGCTATCTCCGCCGCAGCTGGGGCAGGTGACGATGCGCGCCTGCGAGGAAGGGGCTGGTGAGTGGGGCATCCTGGGGTGATCCTCTTGCTCAAGTCGGCCCGCCCGATCTTTAGCGGGCTTTGGCGCGATTCAGTCTCTGGGCTAGGGCTGGCTAAGGCCTACGCGCACAGGGTCAGTTCAAACGCCGCATCTTCGTTGCAGGCGTGCAGGCGTCCATCGCCTTCCAGCCGCATGAGCCGCACCGAGACAATCAGACGGTTGCCACTGATTTCCGGGATCAGGTTCAGCGCTGGGTCGATGCGAAGCCGCAGCAGCTGGAAGGTGCGGCCCTGGGGCAGGTTCTGCTGAAACTGTCCGCGTTCTGCAGCGACCTTTTGGGGCACGCCTGAATCGCGCAGCAGCTTGAGCAGCACATAGATCGACTCGGCGAGGGGCGCCAGCGTGGAGGCCCATTCCTCCAGGGCCTGCTGACGCACCGCCGGGGGGTGGTGTTGCCACGCGTAATAGGCTGGCAGGTCAAAGCCGCAGGTTCCGCCCGGAATGCCGATGCGGCTACGAATGCTCATCAGCCAGTCGTTTTCCGTCAGTGCATGGCCCGACTTGCCGCTTTGGGTGTTGAGTGCCACGAAGCACCGGTCCAACTGGCTGATCACCGCGTCCAGTGCGGCTTCAGAAATGGAGGGGTTGCCTCGGTACGTGTCGAGCTGGTGCTTGTGCTTTTCGATGTCCTTGAGCACATCCGACTTCAGATCGGCCCGGGCGGCCACATCCATGATCTCGAAAATCGTGACCAGGGCGAAGTGGTGATCCAGCGCGTGGGGCCGGGGGATCAATTCCCCCAAGCGGCGGAACAGCTGCTCCAGCCGCAGGTAGGTTCTGAGACGCTCGTTAAAGGGGTATTCGTAAAGGATCACGCTGGCGGGTTCCTGGAGGCTCAGGGAGTATTCTGACGCCGGTGGCGCACGGCATGGGGTGAAAGCACAAACGGTTTCGTACGCATCATAGCCCGAACAGTGTGGCCACTTGCCCCACCTCAGCCTGTAACTGCTCCAGTGAGCAATGTGCTTCGTTGGCAATCACCACATCGGCCACCGCCCTGCGCGCTGGGCGCGTAGCTTGTGAGGCGATGATGCCTTGCACGGCTTCGGCAGACAGACCGCTGCGCTGCATGACTCGCGCGATCTGGGTCTGCTCTGTGCAGTCCACCACGACCACGGCGTCGAGTTGGCGAGCCCACCGCCCGGACTCCGTCAGCAGCGGGATGTCGTGCACGATCCATCGGCAGCCAGACTGTAGAGCCTGTTGAATCCGTTGCTGGCTTTGCAAGGCCACCAAGGGGTGCACGATGGCCTCCAGCTGGCTGCGCGCCTGCGGTTGGCTGAAGGCCAGTTGCCTCATGCGCGCACGATCCAGCGCACCCGATGCATCAACATATGCTTCACCAAAGGTAGTTCGAATGGCAGGCATGGCCGCACCGCCCGGCCCAGTCACCTCCCTGGAGATCTGGTCGGCGTCGATGAGGCTTGCTCCCAAGGATGCCATCATCTGGCCTACGGTGCTCTTGCCGCTACCGATGCCGCCGGTCAGACCCAGGCGCAAGGGCTGTCGGTGGGTTGCCATGAGAGTTCGTCAGAGCCCCAGAAGACCGAGCACTGTACCCAAAATGGCGTTGGGGCCGAACACCATCGCGGTGAGCCCTGCACCCACCAGGAAGGGGCCGAACGGAATGTAGCCACCCTCGCGCAAGCTGCTGAAAATCTTCATTGCGATCCCGATGATGGCGCCAATCACCGAAGACATCAAAATGATCGGCACCAGCGCCTGCCAGCCAAACCATGCGCCCAATGCGGCAAACAACTTGAAGTCGCCGTAGCCCATGCCTTCTTTGCCTGTCGCCAATTTGAAGCCCCAGTAGACCAGCCAGAGCGACAGGTATCCTGCCGCAGCGCCCACGACGGAAGCAAATAACGGTACGTTCGTCCATTGCAGGGCAGACGCCAGCAACCCTGCCCAGAGCAAAGGCAAGGTGATGTCATCGGGCAAAAGCGTGGTGTCCCAGTCAATGAACGCCAGAGCAATCAGGGCCGCCGAAAAGCCGCACCATGCCAACCCAGCAGGCGTCGCGCCCCAGCGGTGGATACAGAAAAAGAACAGCGCTCCCGTTGCCAGTTCGACCGTCGGGTAGCGAGGGCTGATGCGTGTTTTGCAGGACGAGCACCGTCCGCTCAAAAGCAGGTAACTTAAGACAGGAATGTTTTCATGCCACCGCACTACATGCCCACAAGCCGGACAGCGGGACCGAGGTGTCATGAGGTTAAAGGTGGGCTGCGTATCCTCGGGCAGCTCTTTGTCCTGGTTGGATGCCTCGACTTGTGCAAGCTCTGCCGCCCATTGCCTCTCCATCATTTTGGGAAGGCGGTAAATAACTACATTCAGAAAACTGCCAAAAAGCAACCCAATCACGCCGCCGAAAACGGCGTCCCACCACGCGTCCAACACCATTACACGACCTGCCCGAGCTTGAAGATGGGAAGGTACATAGATACCACGATACCGCCGATGAGCGTACCCAGAAACACGATGATGATGGGCTCCATCAGGCTGGACAGGCCAGCCACCATGTCATCCACCTCGGCTTCATAGAAGTCTGCAGCCTTGCCAAGCATGTGGTCGATAGAGCCGGATTCTTCGCCAATCGCGCACATCTGCAGCACCATGGAGGGGAATACGTTAGCGTTGCCCATTGCAGCGGTGAGGCTGGTACCCGTAGAAACTTCCTGCTGGATCTTATCTGTGGCCAAAGAGTACACCGAGTTACCGGCGGCTCCACCCACCGAGTCAAGCGCCTCCACTAGCGGCACGCCCGCGGCGAACATGGTGGACAACGTACGGGTCCAGCGCGCGACACAGGATTTGTCGATCAAGGCACCAAACACCGGAATCCTCAAGAGAAGCCGGTCCATGAACATCTGCATCTTTTCATTGCGGCGCCATGCCTGCATGAAAAAGAAAAAGCCTCCGCCGAGGACGCCAAATATCAGCCACCACCATTTGACAAATACTTCGCTGATGGCCATTACAAACAATGTGGGGGCCGGGAGATCGGCTCCGAAAGACGTGAAAACCTCCTTGAACGCTGGAATCACGAAGATCATGATGACCGTCACCACCACGAAAGCCACAATCACCACGGAAATGGGGTACATCAGGGCCGACTTGATCTTCGATTTGATCGCCTCGGTTTTCTCCATGTACGTAGCCAGCCGATCCAGCAGGGCTTCCAAAATACCCGCAGCCTCGCCCGCCTCTACCAAGTTGCAGTAGAGACTGTCAAAGTACATCGGGTACTTTCTGAAAGCCCCGTTGAGCGATGTCCCTGTCTCGATATCGGACCGGATGTCATTGAGCAGCTTGGTGACGCTGGCATTGGTATTGCCTCGACCCACAATGTCGAAGGACTGCAAGAGAGGTACGCCAGCCTTCATCATGGTTGCCAGCTGGCGGGTAAACAGCGCAATGTCCTTGGGCTTGATTTTTTTGCCCGAACGCATACGGCGCTTCTTGATTTTGGTGGGGAAAACCCCTTGGCGACGCAGCGTTGCCTGCACCTGGTTTTCTCCGACCGCGCGGATTTCGCCACGAACGATCTTTCCGTTGCGGTCCTTGCCCTCCCACTCGAAGACAAAATCCTTGATATCTTTGGTTGATGCTGCGGTCGCCATGGTGCCCTCGTCCGTGGATGCTATTCGTTGGTGACGGCCAGAACTTCCTCAAGAGAAGTCAGGCCCAATTTGGCTTTATAGAGCCCGGATTCGCGCAGCGAACGAACACCCTCGGCGCGTGCCTGCTCTGCAATCTCCAGTGCGCTCCCGTCGCGCAAAATGATGCGCTGGATCTCCTCGGAAATGGGCATTACTTGATAGATGCCGAGTCGGCCCTTGTAGCCGTTATTGCAGGCCGAGCATCCTACGGGACGATAGGTCACCCAGGAACCGTCAATCTCGTGTTCTTCGTATCCCGCCTCCACCAAAGTCTCATGGGGGATATCGGCGGGAACCTTGCATACGGGGCACAATCGACGCGCCAAACGTTGCGCCGTGATCAAAATCACGCTGGAAGCGATGTTGAACGGCGCTATACCCATATTGCGCATCCGCGTGAGCGTCGTGGGCGCGTCGTTCGTGTGCAGCGTGGAAAGCACAAGGTGACCTGTCTGCGCCGCCTTGATGGAAATATCTGCAGTTTCCAGATCCCGGATTTCACCCACCATGATGATGTCGGGATCCTGACGCAGAAACGACTTCAGTGCCACAGCAAAGGTCATACCGGCTTTTTCATTCACGTTCACCTGATTGACGCCAGGCAAATTGATTTCAGAAGGGTCTTCGGCGGTTGCGATATTGACCCCCGGCTTGTTCAGCAGATTCAGACAGGTGTACAAGGACACCGTCTTGCCAGAGCCCGTAGGGCCTGTGACCAGAATCATTCCGTAAGGACGACCAATCGCCTGGAGCAATCGTTCCTTCTCCACGGGTTCATAGCCAAGAGCATCGATCCCAAGCTTGGCGCTGCTCGGATCCAAAATACGGATCACAATTTTCTCGCCAAACAGGGTGGGCAAAGTGCTTACCCGAAAATCGATCACGCGATCCGGCCCCACCTTGAGCTTCATGCGACCGTCCTGAGGCACACGCTTCTCGGAAATATCCAGGCGCGAAATCACCTTGATACGAGACGCGAGCTTGTCCTTGATCGCGATCGGTGGTGAGGCTATTTCGCGCAACTCTCCGTCAATACGGAAACGGACGCGGTATTGGTGTTCGTAAGGCTCAAAATGCAAATCGGAGGCGCGCATATTGAAGGCGTCGAGCAGCATTTTGTGCAGGAACTTGACGATCGGCGCATCTTCAACTTCCGTTGTTCCTGTATCCGCTTCTTCAGGCGCATCTTCAATAGCAACATCGTCAAAAGCGAAGTCTCCTCCTCCGCTGATTAGCGTATCCATCGATTCGCTGGCGGATTTGGTGGTGGCTTCTACGAGTCGGCTGAGTTTGTCATATTCCGCAATAATCCAATCCACACCCATTTGGGTGGTGAATTTGATTTTCTCTGCAGCTTCCTGGTCAGTCGGATCAGCCGTTGCGACGATCAGCCGGTTGTTACGCTTGCTCAGGACGACCACGCGATATGCTTGACATATCTTGTTATCCAGGAGCTCCTTTGGCAGACGCAAAGGATCAATGGCGTCCAAGTCGAGCAGTGGTGCGCCGAAAACTGCAGATACCGTGTGCGCCAGATCCGCTGCAGAAACAGCTCCAGAGCCCGTCAGCTCGGCAATGAAACTAGTTCGGCTTATTTGTGATTTTTTGTAAATGTCTTCTGCTGACTTTTGGGTCAGTTTGCCCGCAGACATCAGGGCGCGGCCGAGCCCGGGCAGGGCTACTGCAGAGGCTTCTTTGAGGGCAGTATCAACAGCGGCCATGTAACCGAGAATGTGTTAGGTGTGGAAAAGAAACCATCCTATCATCACCGATCAACCACGGGCTGTACAGCGGCGCATATTGGCAACGGCGCCACAAACAAGTGGGATTTTGGTATGGGACCATACTGCGATATATGGTCGGGGTGAGAGGATTCGAACCTCCGGCCTCTACGTCCCGAACGTAGCGCTCTACCAGGCTAAGCTACACCCCGCAGCTTGTAGAAGCACTCGCGAGTGATCTAGTGCCTCTTTCAATTTCGCCGCCCCAGCAATTGGGCTGCCAATTCTAGCAAACCCTCCGAATAGGCATTTGCGGGTAATCGTCGGGCGGCAGCCATGGCGCGGTGCGCTTCAGCGAAGGCTGCGGCGCGGGTAGCGTCCAGGGCGCCTGTCGAGCGGACGATGCCCACGACTTCTTCTAATCGTTCGGTCGAACCTTGTTCGATGGCTTGGCGAACGATTTCCGCCTGGCTCGGGGTGCCTCGTTCCATGGCGGCGATCAGGGGGAGGGTGGATTTGCCTTCTCTCAAGTCGTCACCCAGATTTTTGCCCATCTCCGCAGTGTCGCCGTCGTAGTCCAGCACATCGTCAATGATCTGGAATGCGGTACCCAGTGCCTGTCCATAAGTTGCGCATGCCTCTTCCACATCGGGGGGGCTGTTGGCCAGAACGGCGCCGAGGCGGGCGCTGGCTTCAAAAAGTTTGGCTGTTTTGGAGCGGATGACACGCAGATAGCCCGCTTCATCCAGTGAGGCGTCGTGCATGTTCATCAGCTGGAGCACTTCGCCTTCTGCAATCACGTTCGTAGCCTCGGAGAGGATTTCCATGATGCGCATGCTTCCAGCCTCGACCATCATCTGAAATGACCGGGTGTGCAGAAAGTCGCCCACCAGAACGCTGGCAGGGTTGCCAAAGGTTTCGTTGGCTGTGGGGCGGCCGCGGCGCAGGGTGGATGCATCCACCACATCGTCATGCAGCAGTGTTGCGGTGTGAATCAACTCGACCACTGCCGCAAGGCTGTAACGATGTGTGCCACGGTAGCCCAAGGCTCCGCACACCATCAGCAGCAGAGCGGGGCGCAGACGCTTGCCGCCAGCTGCAATGATGTATTGCGAGATCTGGGCCACCAAGGGGACGCTCGATGTCAGGCGCTGACCGATGACCTTGTCGACCTCGTGCATGTCTTGTGCAACGAGCGTGAGGGGGGAAGCTGCGGGGGCGGTATGGTCAGTCAAGATGGTGGTCACAGAAAGTGCCCGAATTATAGGAAGGCCCGCTACATGGCTGACGAGGACGGTGGCGTGCTGGTCACGCCGAATTGACTGATGCGCGTGGGGCTGGCGAGGTGATGCCAGATGCGTTATACTCTCGGGCTCTGCGGAAATTCGTCTGCAGAACTCATATCAAGAGGTCAACATGTACGCGGTCATAAAAACCGGCGGCAAGCAGTATCGCGTTGCTTCCGGCGAAAAAATTAAAGTAGAACAGATTGCTGCGGACGTAGGCCAGGAAATTGTGATCGACCAGGTTCTGGCTGTCGGCAACGGCGCTGAACTGAAGGTTGGTACGCCCCTGGTGTCCGGCGCAACCGTGAAAGCCACTGTCGTGGCCCACGGCAAGCACGACAAAGTGCACATCTTCAAGATGCGCCGTCGCAAGCACTATCAAAAACGCCAAGGCCATCGCCAGCAGTTCACTGAGCTGCAAATCGGTGCGATTGCTGCTTAATCGAAGGAGCTAGTCATGGCACAGAAAAAAGGCGGCGGCTCTACGCGAAACGGGCGTGACTCCAAGCCAAAGATGTTGGGTGTCAAGGCCTTCGGTGGTGAGCTGATCAGCGCTGGTTCGATCATCGTGCGCCAGCGTGGCACACGTTTTCACCCCGGCACCAATGTCGGCGTTGGCAAGGATCACACCTTGTTTGCCCTGGTGGACGGCCACGTGTCGTTCGGTACCAAGGGTGCATTGTCCAAGTCCACGGTCAATGTGACTCCCGCCTGAGGATCGCTCCTCCGGCAACCATCGAAGCCCCGCTTTGCCGGGGCTTTGTTGTTTGGTCTGCACGCGTCGCTGGTGCGCCTTTGGCCTGTGGTGCCTGGAATGGCCCCTGCTGTTCCGCCACAATTGGCCAGCAGCCGACAGTACGGCCTCTTTTGTAAACTGGATACCCCATGAAGTTCGTCGACGAAGCCTTTATTGACATTGCCGCAGGTGATGGTGGCAATGGCTGCGTGTCGTTCCGGCACGAAAAATACAAGGAGTTCGGCGGTCCCAATGGTGGTGACGGTGGGCGCGGGGGGCATGTGTTTGCTGTGGCCGATCCCAACCTGAATACCCTGGTGGACTATCGCTACTCGCGCCGTCACGAGGCCAAACGCGGTGAGCATGGCATGGGCTCCGATATGTTCGGCGCGGCGGGTACGGACATCACACTCAAGATGCCGGTTGGGACCATCATCACCGACGCCGAGACGGGTGAAGTTCTGTATGAGCTGCTGACCCCGGGCGAGGTCATCACCATCGCCAAAGGCGGTGATGGCGGCTTCGGCAACATGCGTTTCAAGAGCGCGATCAACCGGGCCCCGCGTCAAAAAACGCCGGGCTGGCCGGGCGAGAAAAAGAATTTGAAGCTGGAGCTGAAGGTTCTGGCCGATGTGGGCCTGCTGGGCATGCCCAACGCCGGCAAATCCACCTTCATCACGGCGGTGTCCAATGCGCGACCGAAGATTGCGGATTACCCGTTCACCACGCTGCACCCCAACCTGGGCGTCGTGCGGGTGGGGCCTGAGCAGAGCTTTGTTGTAGCCGACATCCCCGGTCTGATCGAGGGAGCTTCTGAGGGCGCTGGCTTGGGCCACCAGTTCCTGCGCCATCTGCAACGCACGCGTTTGCTGTTGCACATCGTGGACTTGGCACCGTTTGACGATGCTGTGGACCCGGTGGCTCAGGCCAAGGCCATCGTGAACGAGCTCAAGAAATACGACCAGCAGCTTTACAACAAGCCGCGTTGGCTGGTGCTGAACAAGCTGGACATGGTTCCCGCTGATGAGCGTGAGGCGCGCGTGAAGGATTTTGTGAAGCGCTTCAAATGGAAGGGGCCGGTGTTTGAGATCTCGGCCCTCACGCGTGAGGGCTGCGAGCCGCTGATTCACGCCATCTTCCGCCATGTGCAGTCCGAGCAGCGCACGGAGAACGAGCCGGTGGAGGTGGATCCCCGTTTCGCCGGCGATGCGCCAGCCTGACGCGTCGGCGCTCAGAGGATAGGAATTGCTACATTTTTAATAGCTACTCAGGTATCAAGCAGTAGCGCTATCGGCATCAAAGACATCAAAATGGTTTCCAGCGTATTGAGAGATGCCCGCCGCATCGTGGTGAAGGTGGGCTCCAGCCTTGTGACCAACGAAGGGCGTGGACTGGATGAAACCGCCATCGGTGAGTGGAGTCGCCAACTGGCCGCGCTGGTGCGCGGTGTTGGGGGTGCCCCACGCGAGGTGGTGATGGTGTCCAGCGGTGCCATTGCCGAAGGCATGAAGCGCCTGGGCTGGACCACAAGACCCCAGGAAATCCACGAACTGCAGGCTGCTGCAGCGGTGGGGCAGATGGGGCTGGCGCAGATGTACGAAACCAAGCTGCGCGAGCAGGGGATGGGCAGCGCGCAGGTGCTGCTCACCCATGCCGATCTGGCGGACCGTGAGCGCTATCTCAATGCGCGCTCCACCTTGCTCACGCTGCTGCGTTTGGGTGTTGTGCCGGTGATCAACGAAAACGACACGGTGGTCAATGACGAGATCAAGTTTGGCGACAACGACACGCTGGGTGCGCTGGTGGCCAACCTCGTGGAAGCCGATGCCCTGATCATCCTCACAGACCAGAAGGGGCTCTACACCGCCGACCCACGCCGTGATCCGTCTGCGCAGTTTGTGCATGAGGCCAAAGCGGGTGATCTTGCTCTGGAAGCGATGGCGGGCGGCGCGGGCTCCAGCATTGGCAAAGGCGGCATGATTACCAAGATTCTGGCGGCCAAGCGCGCTGCAGGCTCTGGCGCATCGACCGTGATCGCCTGGGGGCGCGAATCCGACGTATTGGTCCGTTTGGTGAGTGGTGAGGCGTTGGGTACGTTGCTGGTTGCCCAGACACAGAAAAAGCAGGCTCGCAAGCAGTGGATGGCGGACCATTTGCAACTGCGTGGCTCTGTGGTGGTGGACGCTGGGGCTGCCGCCAAGGTGCGCGACGAAGGCAAAAGCCTGCTGCCCATCGGCATGACGGCGGTGGAGGGGGACTTTTCGCGCGGCGACGTGATTGCCGTGCGCGACGGGTCTGGTGCAGAGATTGCACGTGGCTTGGCCAACTATGCAGCGGCGGAAGCCCGCCTTCTGTGCCGCAAGCCGTCGACGGAGTTTGAGAAACTGCTGGGCTACATGGCTGAGCCGGAAATGGTGCACCGAGACAATCTCGTGTTGGCGCAAGGCGCATAGAGACTGGGTGCGCGCATCAATCCTTGTCGATTCAGGACTGAGCGGATTCGCCCATCAAAACAAAACGCCTGCAGATGCAGGCGTTTTTCATGGTGCGATGCCAGGGTCAGCGCGGTGTGTCTGATACCGATGGCATGCCGTCGAGTTCTCCCGGCATGCTGTTTTGAGGATCGGGATCAAAACTGGCGCCTGGGGGGAGTTCCATGCCAGGGTTCACCAGCATGGAGCCTGTGCGGAACATGTTGGCGACGCCTGCATGCTCACCCTCGCGGGTGCGTAAACCGCTGCGCAAATAGCGGTTGCGCTGCTCGTGTCGCGGCAGATAGCGGGCCAGTTCAGTGAGCGCCATCTCATAGACACCGCGCTTGAACTCGACCACCACATCCAGTGGAACCCAGTAGTCGTTCCACCGCCAAGCGTCAAACTCCGGGTGATTGGTCGCACGCAGGTTCAGATCCCAGTCGTGCCCCATCAATTGCAATAGGTACCAGATCTGCTTCTGGCCCTTGTAGTGGCCGCGCGCATCGCGGCGGATGTACCGGTCAGGCACCTCATAGCGCAACCAGTCCCGGGTGCGGGCCACCACGCGAACGTGGTTGGGCAATAATCCCACCTCCTCATGCAGCTCGCGGAACATGGCTTGCTCGGGGGTCTCGCCCCGGTCAATGCCACCCTGCGGGAACTGCCAGCTGTGGGTGCGTATACGCTTGCCCCAAAACACCTGGTTTTTCTGGTTGAGCAGGATGATGCCGACGTTCGGCCGAAAGCCGTCCCGGTCAAGCATAATCAAACCCCAAATTTTTAAACTGTGTCCATTATGCACGGCGCCTAGCGCGCAGCAAGTGGACGGCCCCGTTCTGCCTGCAATCGACTCCCGATGAAAGCCTCCCAATTCTTCATTTCCACCCTCAAGGAAGCTCCGGCGGACGCCGAAGTGGTCAGCCACAAACTCATGACGCGGGCCGGGCTGATCAAGAAGCTGGGCGCTGGCATCTATAACTACATGCCCATGGGGCTGCGGGTGATCCGCAAGGTGGAAGCCATCGTGCGCGAGGAAATGAACCGTGCAGGTGCCGTGGAGCTCACCATGCCCGTGGTGCAACCCGCTGAGCTGTGGCAGGAAACGGGCCGTTTCGACAAGATGGGCCCCGAGTTGCTGCGCATCCAGGACCGCCATGGGCGCGACTTCGTGGTGCAGCCGACCAGCGAAGAAGTGATCACTGACATCGCCCGTCAAGAGCTCAAGAGTTACAAGCAGCTGCCGAAGAACTTCTACCAGATTCAGACCAAGTTCCGCGACGAGCGCCGCCCCCGTTTTGGCCTCATGCGCGGACGTGAGTTCATCATGAAGGATGCCTACAGCTTTGACCGCGACCAAGTGGCCGCCAAGGCCAGCTACCAGGTGATGGCTGCTGCCTATCGGCGGATCTTTGACCGCTTCGGCCTGACCTACCGTGCCGTCGCCGCTGACAGCGGCGCCATCGGGGGGGACCTGTCGGAAGAGTTCCAGGTGATTGCCGCTACGGGCGAAGACGCCATCGTCTACTGCCCGCAGAGCGACTACGCCGCCAATATGGAAAAGGCGGAGGCGCTGGCCCCCACCGGACCACGCGGCGCAGCCACCCAGGCGCTGACCAAAACAGCCACCCCAGGCAAGAGCACCTGTGCCGATGTGGCAGAACTGCTGGGTGTTCCGCTGAACACCACGGTCAAGTCACTGGTGCTGGCCACGGACGAAACCAACGAAGCGGGTGAGATCGTCAAGACCCAGGTGTGGCTGCTGCTGCTGCGCGGCGACCACGACATGAACGAGATCAAGGTTGGCAAGGTGCCCGGACTGGCGGGCTTCCGCTTCGCGACGCTGGGCGAAATTGAGGACCACTTTGGCTGCAAGCCGGGTTACCTGGGTCCCATCGGCCTGAAGAAGCCTTTGAAGATCGTGGCAGACCGCGAAGTCGCTGTGATGGCCGACTGGATCTGCGGCGCCAACGAGGTGGACTTTCACATCACCGGCGTCAACTGGGGCCGCGACCTGCCGGAGCCCGACATGGTGGCCGACCTGCGCAACGTGGTGGCGGGCGACCGCTCCCCCGACGGCAAGGGCGAGCTGGCGATCGAGCGCGGTATCGAAGTGGGCCATGTGTTCTACCTGGGCACCAAGTACAGCAAGGGCATGAACGCGACCTTCCTGGGCGACGACGGCAAGCCGGCATTCTTCGAGATGGGCTGCTACGGCATTGGCGTGACGCGCCTGCCCGCTGCCGCCATTGAACAAAACCACGACGAGCGCGGCATCATCTGGCCGGACGCGATTGCGCCGTTCACCGTGGTGGTCTGCCCCGTGGGCATGGACCGCAGCGAGGCCGTCAAAGCCACGGCCGAGCAACTGTATGCCGACCTGCTGGCCGCGGGCGTGGACGTGATCCTGGACGACCGTGGCGAGCGCCCCGGAGCGATGTTTGCCGACTGGGAACTGATCGGCGTGCCACACCGCGTGACGATTGGCGACAAGAGCTTGAAAGAGGGCGTTGTCGAGTACCAGCACCGCCGTGACACCGCCGCCACCAAGGTGGCCGTGGCCGACATCCTGGCCCATGTGAAGGGCCGCATGGCCGTATGAGCATGAGCGGCGCCTCCTCCATCGCTCCGTCGGCCGCGGCCTCGGGCAGCCCCGCGGGGCTGTCGCGGCGCGGCTGCCTGGTGTCGCTGGCTTCGCTGGCAGCGCCCGCCGCCTGGCTGGGCGCTCCGCAGGTGGCGTACGCTGGCGGGCAGCTGGAGGAGCCCCTGATGGACTCGGTGCGCACCGCACTCAGCTCTGCCATTGCCAACCAGGCGCCGCCCGAGCCGGAGTTTTTTACCACCGAAGCGCGCCTGCACTACCTGCGGTGGCTGGGCACGCAGAGTGATCGCCTGCGCCCGCGCAAACCGGACCTGGAAGTACGCCGCGACTTCCTGCAGACGGTCTGGTACGAATCCAAGCGCGCCGGGCTCGATGTGTCCTTGGTCCTGGGGCTGATCCAGGTAGAAAGTGGGTTCCGCAAATTTGCCGTGTCCAGCGTTGGAGCGCGGGGCTATATGCAGGTCATGCCTTTCTGGACGCGCGTGATTGGCGATGGCGACCCGGGTAAGCTGTTTCACATGCAGACCAACCTGCGTTTTGGCTGCGTCATCCTGCGTCACTACATCGATCGTGAGCAGGGCGATTTGTTCATGGCCCTGGGCCGCTACAACGGCAGCCGCGGCCGGTCGCCTTACCCGGATGCGGTCTTTGGAGCGCAGCGCAAGTGGCTTTTTGCCGATCGGCCACAGTCGCCGGCCGCGTAGAGCGATCAGCGCGGCGGTGACACGGGCCGCGCCTTGGTCACTCCACGGCGGTTCCCGTCGGTGCTGACGGGCTCGGGGCCGATGCACCAGGGGCTCCGCCCAGCCTGGAGACCATGACCTGATCGATGCGGTAGCTGTCCACGTCCAGCACCTCAAACTTGTAGCCGCCCCAGCTCACGCTGTCAGTACGGCGTGGCACGCGGCGCAGCATCACCATCAGGAAGCCCGCCAGGGTTTCGTACTCGCCGGTGTGCGGCAGCTCGTCCAGCGACAGGGCGTGCAGCACATCCTCAATGGGGGTGACCCCATCGATGAGCCAGGAGTTCTCATCCCGTCGCACGATCTGCTCTTCGTCCGCCGGGCCCACCAGGTCACCCATCACGGTGCTCATGACATCGTTGAGCGTGACCACACCGACCACCAGGCTGTACTCGTTCACGATGACGGCAAAGTCCTCGTGGACTTGGCGGAACTGCTCCAGCACCTCCGACAGGGTCAGCCGGTCGGGCACGATCAGCACCTTGCGCACCAGGCTGTCGTCGGCCAGCGAAATCGGCTGGTTGTTCAGCACGCGCTGGAACAGATCCTTGGCATCCACATAGCCCACCACGTGGTCGATGTCGCCTTCGCACACCGGGTAGGTCGAAAACGGCTCGGCAGCGATGCGCAGGCGGATGACCGAGTCGGGCTCGTCGCGCAGAAAAAATGCAATGCGGTCGCGCGGCGACATGGCGCTGGATACTGTGCGCGTGTCCAACTCAAACACGTTGGTGATGACCTGCTGCTCGCGCGCCGCCAGCACCCCGGCACGCGCGCCTGCCTCCATCATGGCCAGGATATCGTCTGACGTGATGCGGTCATCGCGCAGTGAGGACAACCCCAACAGGCGGAACAGCGCGTCGGCCCCCCGACTGTAGAACCACACCAGCGGCCGCAACAGCGTCATGCACCAGGCCATGGGCTGTGCCAGCCGCACCACCAGCCGCTCGGGCTCTGCCATGCCCAGGCGTTTGGGGAACAGATCGGCAAACAGGATGAACAGCGAGGTAATGATGAGGAAAGACGCCAGGAACCCCGCCCGCTCGGCCGTGGGCCCCGACATCCACAGCGCAAACAGCTCGCTGAAATGCGGGCTCAGCGCACCTTCGCCCACGATACCGCCCAGGATGGCCACGGCGTTCTGCCCTACCTGCACCACCGTGAAGTAGTCGCCCGGCTGCTCCTGCATGCGCAGCACCCGGTCCGCACGCGCGTCGCCTTCATCGGCCATCTGGCGCAGGCGCAGGCGGCGGGCGGCCGCGAGCGAAATCTCGGCCATGGAGAAAAAGGCGCTGGCTGCAATCAGCAGCCCGATCACGAAGAGGCTTTGGGACAGGGTCATGGGACGAAGGCGGAACCGGAGTACAGCGGTACACCGGGCCACCAAGTGTATCTGGGCACCTTGCACACGGGCCCGCTGGCGCGCCTTGTGACGCATGCCACCTGCCGCACCATGCCACTGCATGGTGTGGCAGGGGGCGGGTGGCGCTACAGTGCGGCCGACTGCATCGCGCTACTACTGCACAAAGCCAATCCGGCTGCGCCCCGTGGTGGCCTTCGGCAGGTCGGTGATCTCCACCGTGGACCGGCGGTCCAGCCGCGCATTGCCGAAACCCGTCATCAGCGCCCGCCGCATTTCGCGCGGGGGCATCTGTGCCAGGTGGTCCAGCACGTCGTCCGTCGGCTCCGGGTCCAGCAGGCGGCCCCAGTCGTGCCCCGCGCGGATGCCCTGGTACAGGTTGCGCGCAATGGTGCGGGCCTGCTCCAGCGTGGGCGCCTCCACCTCGAACACGTTCATGCGGTTCAGGATGGGATCGGGAATGCCGCGTGTGTCGTTGGCGGTGGTAATCCAGATGACCTGGCTCGCGTCGATGGCCACCTCGGCAAACTCATCGGTAAAGCTCTGGGCGGTGTCGTACTCCAGCAAGCTGTACAGCGCACCCAGCGGGTCGTACTGCGCATCGCTGCTGGCCTTGTCGATCTCGTCCACCACGATGACCGGGTTGGCATATTCGCCCTCCACCAGCGCCTCAAAGACCTTGCCAGGGCGCGCGCCCTTCCACTGCGCCGACGAGCCCGACAGCAGCCAGCCTGCGGTCATGGAACTCATGGGCAGAAGGTTCATGCCCGTGCCCAGCAGCTCGGCCAGGTGGCGTGCGAAGTGGGTCTTGCCGATGCCGGGCGGGCCCAGCAGCAGCATGGGTGTGACCTCCAGGCCATCGCTGCTGTCCTGCGCCAGCGCCACGTGGCGCTTCACGTCGTCCAGCACCTCGGTGAAGTTGGGCAACTGCTCGTACAGGCTGGCCATGTCGGGGATGCCCGAGGGCTTGACCTGAAAACGCTCCGGGCCGCGCTCCAGCATGCGCTCGTACACGGTGCGCAGGGTTTCGTATTCCCTCTGGTTGCCGGACTCCTGCAGGCGAGCGAGCTTGCGCTCGACATCGCCCGGGTGGAACACATTGCGCATCTGGGCCACCGGCAAGCGCAGGGCAGGTGGCTGGGGAACAAGGCTATGGCTGGTCATTGCATGCTCCTGTGAGGGTTACGTCACGCAATCATTCAAGCACACAACATGCCCGCTGCTCCATCGGAAAAGCCCCTGATTGGTGCCTCTGTTGCGGGCAAACAAAAAGGCCGCCCGAAGGCGGCCTGATGGCGGGTGAGGCAATGGTCGCTTCGATCAGCCCTCGGTGCCCAGCACTTGCTTGAGTTCGCCCGACTCATACATCTCCATCATGATGTCCGAGCCGCCGATGAACTCGCCCTTCACATACAGCTGCGGGATCGTGGGCCAGTTGCTGTATTCCTTGATGCCCTGGCGAATTTCGTCGTCTTCGAGCACGTTGACGGTGACCACGCTCTTCGGGTCCACGCCACAGGCCTTGAGGATCTGGATGGCGCGGCCGGAGAAACCACACATGGGGAAGCTGGCGCTGCCCTTCATGAACAGCAGGATGTCGCTGGATTTGACGAGGCCGTCGATGCGTTGTTGGGTGTCGCTCATGGGAAAACTCCTTGAAAGAGGCTGCGGGCGAATGGATGCTGAGGGCCCGCGATGGAGGGATTATTTCACTGTCGGCCATTGCCCGCCTGTGCAGCGTGCGATGTCGGCAAGGTCATTGCGGCTTTGTACCCGCACAAAGCCCTGGGCGGCAAGCAGCGCCTGCACGGCGTCTGCCTGGTCGTAGCCATGCTCCAGCAGCAGCCAGCCGCCCGGCCGCAGGTGGGCGGGCGCCTGGGAGACGATGGCGCGGATGTCTTCGAGGCCGTCCGCTCCGCTGGCCAGGGCTTGCAGGGGCTCGTGCGTCAGCGCGGCCAGGTGCGGGTCGGCGCTGGCGATGTAGGGCGGGTTGGAGACGATGGCGTCGAATGGCCCCTCCACTCCCACCAGCCAGTTGGCCTGCTGAAACTGCACGGGCAGGCCCAGCCGCGCTGCGTTGGCTTGTGCAACGGCCAGTGCATCGGCACTGGCATCCACCGCCAGCACCTGGGCGTCGGCGCGCTGGCTTTGCAGTGCCAACGCAATGGCGCCGCTGCCGGTGCCCAGGTCCACCACGCGCGGTGATGTCAGCGGGGCGATCACCTCCAGCGCCCAGTCCACCAGCGTTTCGGTGTCAGGGCGCGGGTCCAGCACGCGCGCGTCCACCTGCAGCGGCAGGCCGTAGAACTCCTTGCGGCCGGTGAGGTAGGCCACGGGCTCGCCCGCCACGCGGCGCTGGCACAGGACAATGAACTGGGTGTGTGTGGTCTCGTCCAGTGCGTCGGTATCGTGCGCCAGCAGCCAGGCACGGCCTGCATCAGGGCGGCCCACGGCATGCAGCAGCAGCAGTTGCGCGTCGATGCGTTGCAGGCCCAGGGTGTGGGCTTGCGCCAAGGCCTGGGCAAGGGTGGGGGAGGCGGTGTTGTTCACTATTATTTTGATAGCTGCAAAGGCATATGAATCATGCACTATCAGCCAGTTTGACTCATATTTCGCTGTGCTTAACCGTTGGAGCCCATTTCCAGCTCTTCAAGCTGCTCGGCCTCGCGCGCATGGGCCAGGGCCTGCAGCACATCGCCCAGGTCGCCTTCCATCACGGCCAGCAGCTTGTACAGCGTGAGGTTGATGCGGTGGTCGGTCAGGCGCCCCTGCGGGAAGTTGTAGGTGCGGATGCGGTCGCTGCGGTCGCCGCTGCCGATCAGGCCCTTGCGCAGAGCGGCCTCCTTGGCGGCGCGTTCGCTGCGTTCTTTCTCTTGAATGCGGGCCTGCAGCACCTGCAGCGCCTTGGCCTTGTTGCTGTGCTGGCTGCGGCCGTCCTGGCATTCGGCCACGATGCCGGTGGGCAAGTGCACCACGCGCACGGCCGAGTCGGTCTTGTTGATGTGCTGGCCACCGGCGCCGCTGGCGCGAAAGGTGTCGATGCGCAGGTCTGCCGGGTTGAGCTTGATGGCCTCGTGCTCGTCGGGCTCGGGCATCACGGCCACGGTGCAGGCGCTGGTATGGATGCGGCCTTGGGTCTCGGTGGCGGGCACGCGCTGCACGCGGTGGCCGCCGGATTCGAATTTGAGAGCCCCGTAAACATGGTCACCCTCTATGCGCAGCACGATTTCCTTGTAGCCGCCGAGCTCGGCCGCGTTCTCGCTCACCACCTCCACCTTCCAGCCCACGTTGGCGGCGTAGCGTGTGTACATGCGCGTGAGGTCGCCTGCGAACAGGGCGGATTCGTCACCACCCGTGCCCGCACGGATTTCCACAAACGCGTTGCGCGCGTCGTCGGGGTCCTTCGGTAAAAGCAGGCGCTGCAGTTCGTCTTCCAGTTGCAGCAGCTCGGCCTCGGCACTGGTGATTTCTTCTTGTGCCATCTCGGCCATGTCGGGGTCGGCCATCATCTCGCGCGCACCCGCCAGGTCGGCCTCGCGCTGCTGGTAGCGGGCGTAGCGGCCAGCGACCTGCGTGACCTCGGCATGCTCGACGGAGATGCGCCGGTACTGCGCCATGTCGCTCATGATGTCTTCGCGCGAGAGCAGGAAGTCGAGTTCGCCCAGGCGCTGTGCGTAGCGCTCCAGCTGGCTTCGGAGAAAGGGTTTCATGGAATTTTGAAAAAAGGATTTGCTACAAATTTGGTAGCTGGTGGCGCATGTAAATCATGCGCCTGGGGCCGATTTGGCTCAAATCGGAACGGCTGTGGAGCGGGCGAGCGCCGCTACAGGCCGTTGTTGTGGGGCGTCTTGCTTTGCGAGCGCAGGAACAGGCGCGAGACGGTCTGGGCCGTCTGGGCGCGCATCTCGGCGTCGCCCGCGCGCAGTTCGGCCAGGGTGCCGTGCAGCATCTTCTGCGTGAGGCCGCGCGACAGGGCTTCGAGCACGGCGTCCACGTCCTCGCCCTTGGCCAGCAGCTTCTTGGCACGGGCGATTTCCAGCGCGCGCCACTCGTCCGTCTGGGCGTTGAGCTGCTGGATCAGCGGCACCACGCCACCCTCGGCGGCTGCGGGGCTGCGCAGCTCCATCCAGTGCATGAAGCTTTGCACGCCCGCGTCGATGATGGCCTCGGCCTGCGCCACGGCAGCCTGGCGGTTGGCCTGCGCGGTTTGCACCACGGTGGCCAGGTCGTCCACGGTGTACAGGTACACGTCGCCCAGGGCCTTGACCTCGGGCTCGATGTCGCGCGGCACGGCCAGATCGACCATGAACATGGGGCGGTGGCGGCGCTTCTTGAGTGCGCGCTCCACGGCACCCAGGCCGATGATGGGCAGGCTGCTCGCGGTGCAGCTGATGACGGCGTCGAACTCGTGCAGGCGCTCGGGCAGGTCGGCCAGGCGCATTACCTCGCCGCCAAAGCGGGTGGCGAGCTTTTCGCCGCGTTCCAGCGTGCGGTTGGCAATGGCGATCTGCTTGGGGTTCTTGGCGGCGAAGTGCGTGGCGCACAGCTCGATCATCTCGCCCGCGCCGACGAACAGCACGCGGATCTTGGAGAGGTCTTCAAACAGCTGGCTGGCCAGGCGCACGGCGGCGGCGGCCATGCTGATGCTGTGTGCGCCGATCTCGGTGCTGGTACGCACCTCCTTGGCCACGGCAAAGCTGCGCTGGAACAGCTGGTTGAGCGTGGTGCCTAAAGCGCCGGCCGTCTCCGCGGCGCGCACCGCGTCTTTCATCTGGCCCAGGATCTGGGCCTCGCCCAGCACCATGGAATCGAGCCCGCTGGCCACGCGGAAGGCGTGGCGTGCGACGAGGCTGTCTTCCAGCGTGTAGGAGTGCGAGCGCAGCAGCGCGGGGCTCACGCCGCCGCTGTGGGCCAGCCAGCCCAGCGTGTGGTCCACTGCGGGCTGGTCGCCGGCACAGTAAATTTCGGTGCGATTGCAGGTGGAGATGATGGCGGTTTCCACCCCGGGGTGGCGGCTGGCAGCTCCGCCAGAGTTGCCCAGCGACTGGCGCAAACCGTGCAGCGTGGGGGCGATCTGATCGAGCGCAAACGCAAACCGGCCGCGCAGATCGAGCGGCGCGGTGGTGTGGTTGATGCCGAGGGCCCAGACTGCCATAAGCTGCAATTATAAAATTGTTGGCCCGAACAGGCGGCCTTGCTTGTTCAAGCCTTGATTTGGGTCAATTCCATGGGTCCGCTGGACATCGTCAACCACCTCCTCAACTTTGTCGCACCCGCTGCCGCCATGGCGCTGGTGTTGGTGCTTTCGGGCCGTCTGGTGGGCTCCCGCAGTGCCTCTGCGATGTCTGTGTGGCTGCGGTGGGTGATTCTGTTTGCCGTGGGGGTGGCGGTGCTCGCGGCAGGGCTGGTGCTGTGGGGACGTGACGGCAAGATGCTCATCTATGCCGCGCTGGTGGTGGCCTGCGCCACTTGCCAGTGGGTGCTGGTGCGGGGCTGGAAGGCTTGAAGCTTTCAGCAAGCCGTCACGTGTTTTGAGGGTTTGCGAGAGGTGATCTTGAGGGCTGTCGCGCCCTGGTGTCTGATAGCCTCTTTACACCTTCCAGGACGGTTGCCATGGCCCGCTCTGACGGAACTAGCGAACACCCCCGTACACCCGCAACCAATGCTGGAGACAACCCCATGAAGCTGCTGCGTACCTGCATCACCCTGGCCGCAGGCCTGGCCTTTGCTGCCGCCGTGCAAGCGCAGGCGTTTCCGTCCAAGCCCATCCGTATCGTGGTGGGCTTCCCTGCCGGCGGGCCGCTGGACCAGCATGCGCGCCTGCTGTCCGACAAACTGCAGACCGTTCTGGGCCAGCCCGTGGTGATGGACTACAAGGCCGGTGCCGGTGGCACCGTGGGCGCGCAGGAGGTGATGAAAGCGTCCCCTGACGGCCACACCATCATGCTGGCCAATACGGGGGTGATGGTCATCAACCCCGCGCTGTACAGCCGCCTGCCCTATGCCACCCTCAAGGACTTTGTGCCCGTGGCGCGTACGGCCATGCAGCCGCTGGCCTTGCTGGTCAACACCAGCGTGCCCGCCAAGAATCTGCAGGAGTTCATGGCCTATGCCAAGTCGCGGCCTGGTCAGGTCAACTTTGGCTCTGCGGGCAATGGCGGCATCAGCCACCTGGTGCCCGAGATGTTCAAGACCGCCACGGGCCTGTTCATGGTGCACATCCCCTACCGGGGCAGCGCGCCGGCATTCACCGACCTCATGGGCGGGCAGGTGCAGTTCATGGCCGAGAGCATTCCGCAGGCCGCGTCGTACCACAAGCAGGGCAAGGTACGTGCCCTGGCCGTGACCAGCAAGGAGCGCAACCCCGCGCTGCCCGAAGTGCCCACGGTGATCGAGAGCGGCATCAAGGGCTTTGAGGTGGTGGGCTTCTATGGCTTTCTGGCCCCTGCAGGCACGCCCAAGGACGTGGTCAACAAGCTCAGTGACGCCTTTGGCCAGGTGTTGCAGATGCCCGATGTGCGCAATCGCATGGTGAGCCAGGGGGCGGATCCGGCGTTTCTGGGCGCGGACGACTTTGCCAAGTTCCTGGCCTCGGAGATGCCCCGCTGGGCCGACGCCGTCAAGAAGTCTGGCGCGAAACTCGATTGACCCCCTGAGGCGCTGCGCGCCTTCCCCCTGCAGGGGGACTCCACCGGTGGCCCGGCAAACCCGGTCCACGGTGGCGCTGGCTTGGGGCGGTGTTGGTTGGAAGGTGCGCGTTATGGCGTGGCGGGCGAGAAGAAATCCACGCGGTCGGTGATGATGCCGTCCGTGCCCAGCGCGATGAGGCGCTGCGCCGCCCAGTCGTCGTTCACCGTGTAGCTCAGCGTGCGCATGCCCATGCCGTGGACTTGCGCCACCAGGGCCGGGTCCCACAGCGCGTGGTTGCACACGATGGCCACACAGCCGAGCGCCTGCGCCTTGTCAAAGCATCCGTCCCACAGCGCGTCGATGAGCAGCGCGCGGGGCAGGTGGGGCGCGGTGGCCATGGCGCCCGCCAGCGCCTCGGGCTTGAACGACGAGAACAAGGGCGGCACGGCCTGCCCTTGCCATAGCCGTGCGGCGTATTCGCCCACCACGCGGCCGGTAACTTCTTCCTGGCCTGGTGTGGGCTTGATCTCGATGTTCAGGAAAAACCCGTTGGCAATGCAGTAGCGCGCCAGGTTCTCCAGTGTGGGAAGGGGCTCGCCCGCGTAGCTGCGGGAATGCCAGCCACCTGCATCCAGCTGGGCAAGCTGGGTCCAGGGCCGGTCGCCGCCGGTGCCGTGGCCGTTGGTCGTGCGCTCCAGCGTGGCGTCGTGCATCAGAAAAGGCACGCCGTCGCTGCTGAGCTTGGCGTCGCACTCGAACATGCGGTAGCCGTACTGGGCACCCAGCCGGAAGGCGGCCAAGGTGTTCTCAGGGGCCAGCTTGCCCGCACCGCGGTGGGCGATCCAGCGGGGGTAGGGCCAGGGGGCGAGGGTAGACGAGGGTGCGCTCATGCGGGTTCACCAAATTTCAGCAGGTTGCCATGGGGGTCGATGACATACATCTCCTTCATGCCCCAGGGCTGGACAGTGGGAGGTGCCAGTTGCAGGCCGCGTGCCGTGAAATCCGCGTGCAGCAACCCGGTGTCTGCACGCACGTAGCACGAAGTGTTTTCTGCTATGTGGCGATCGGTGCAGGGCCAGAAGTGCAGCTCGCAGCCATCGCGCTGCAGGATCAGGTAGTTATCCATCTCCAGCAGTGCGGTGAACCCCAGCCGCTCGACGTAGAACTGCAGGGTCTCCGCCAGGTGCAGCGAGGCCAGCACCGGCACGGTGGCCAGAACCCCGCGCACGGTGCCGGCGGCTTCAGGCGGCTGCACGGGCTCAGTCGGGGATGCGCTTACCGGTGGTGGCATCGAAAGCGTGCAGGCGGTCGGGACGGGGCACGACGTGGATCACCGCATCCGGCTGCGGCGCGTGGGTGCCTTCTTCCACCCGGACGATGATCTGTTCGCCGTTGATGCGGCCGTAGATCAGGCGCTCGGCACCCAGCAACTCCACAGTTTCGACGGTAACGGCCCAACCCTCGCTGCGCACATCCAGATGCTCCGGGCGGATGCCCAGAATGGTACCCGGTTTGGCGCCTGGTGCGTTTTTGAGCAGGTTCATCGGCGGCGAGCCGATGAAACTGGCCACGAAGGTGGAGGCGGGCGTGTGGTAGACCTCTTCGGGCGTGCCGAACTGCTCCATGTTGCCTGCGTTCATCACGATCATGCGCTGGGCCAGCGTCATGGCCTCGACCTGGTCGTGTGTCACGAACAGGCTGGTGATGCCCAGTTCGCGGTGCAGCTTCTGGATTTCGAGGCGGGTCTGGGCGCGCAGCTTGGCGTCCAGGTTGGACAGCGGCTCGTCAAACAGGAACACCTGGGGCTGGCGCACGATGGCGCGGCCCATGGCCACGCGCTGGCGCTGGCCGCCCGACAGCTCGCGCGGCTTGCGCTCCAGCAGGTGGCCCAGTTCGAGGATCTTGGCGGCCTTGTCGACGCGCGCCTTGATCTCTTCCTTGGGTACCTTGGCGATCTTCAGGCCATAGGCCATGTTCTCGAAGTTCGTCATGTGCGGGTACAGCGCGTAGTTCTGGAACACCATCGCGATGTCGCGCTGGGCGGGTTCCAGGTCGTTGACCACACGGTCGCCAATGCGCAGTTCGCCGCCGGAGATTTCTTCCAGGCCCGCCACCATGCGCAGCAGGGTGGACTTGCCGCAGCCCGAGGGGCCAACGATGACGACGAACTCGCCGTCCTTGATCTCGGCATTCACGCCGTGGATGACCTGGTTGGCCTTGGGGCCCACGCCGTAGCGCTTGACGATGTTGCGAAGAGAGAGGGATGCCATATGTGCAATGAATTTGATAGCTACAGGGGCTTATTGAACAAGCGCTTGCAGGGGTTTTGTCTTATTTTTCGGTATCCACCAGGCCTTTGACGAACCAGCGCTGCATCACCACCACCACAAAGGCGGGTGGCAGCATGGCCAGCAGGGCCGTGGCCATCACGATGTTCCATTCGTTGCCTGCGTCGCCACCGGCCAGCATGCGCTTGATGCCGATGACCACCGGGTACATGTCTTCGGACGTGGTCACCAAGAGTGGCCACAGGTACTGGTTCCAGCCGTAGATGAACTGGATCACGAACAGTGCGGCAACCGAAGTGCGCGACAGCGGCACCAGGATGTCCTTGAAAAAGCGCATCGGACCGGCACCGTCCACGCGTGCGGCCTCCACGAGCTCATCGGGCACCGTCAGGAAGAACTGGCGGAACAGGAAGGTGGCGGTGGCCGAGGCGATCAGCGGCACCGTGAGGCCCGCGTAGGTGTTGAGCATGCCCAGGTTGGATACAACCTGGTAGGTAGGCCCGATGCGCACCTCCACGGGCAGCATCAGTGTGATGAAGATCAGCCAGAAGCAGATGCCCTTGAAGGGGAAGCGGAAGTACACGATGGCAAACGCCGACAGCAGCGAGATGGCGATCTTGCCCACCGTGATGACCATGGCGGTGACAAAACTTACCCACATCATGCGGGCGACAGGCGCAGTGGAGCCCGCACCCGCGCCGCCGCCAAACAGCGCGTCGTGGTAGGTCTGCCAGAAGTTGCTGCCGGGCACCATGGGCATGGGCACCTGCACAATGTCCTGCGCCGTGTGGGTGGAGGCCACGAAGGCCAGGTACAGCGGGAAGCCGACGATGATCACGCCCAGCACCATGATGAGGTGCGAGAACGCGGTGAGATAGGGGCTGCGTTCGACCATTTTTAGTATTGAACCTTTTTCTCAACGTAGCGGAACTGAATGACGGTGAGCACCACCACGATGGCCATCAGCACCACCGATTGCGCGGCCGAGCCGCCCATGTCCATGGCCTTGAAACCATCGTGGTAGACCTTGTAGACCAGGATGGAGGTATCGCGCCCGGGACCGCCCTGGGTGGTCGAGTCCACGATGGCAAAGGTGTCGAAGAACGCGTACACGACGTTGATCACCAGCAGGAAGAACGTGGTGGGCGACAGCAGCGGGAACTGAATGCTCCAGAACCGGCGCCAGGGGCCCGCACCGTCGATGGCGGCGGCTTCGATCAGCGATTTGGGGATGGACTGCAAACCTGCGAGGAAAAACAGGAAGTTGTAGGAGATCTGCTTCCACACCGCTGCAATCACGATCAGCGTCATCGCGTGGTCGGAGTTGAGCATGTGGTTCCAGTCAAAGCCCGACTGGCGCAGCATGTAGGCCACCACACCCAGCGAGGGCGAGAACATGAACATCCACAGCACCCCTGCCACCGCAGGGGCAACGGCGTAGGGCAGCAGCAGGGCGGTCTTGTAGACGATGGCGCCCTTGATGATGCGGTCGGCGAAGATCGCGAGGATCAGCGACAGGCCGATGCCCACCACCGCCACCAGGATCGAGAAGAAGGCCGTGGTCTTGAACGAGGCGAGATAGCCCGGGTCTTCAAACAGTGCCTTGAAGTTGTCCAGCCCCACCCATTCGGTGGACATGCCAAAGCTGTCCTGCATCTGGAACGACTGCACCAGGGCCTGGCCTGCGGGCCAGAAGAAGAACACGCTGATGATGACCAGCTGGGGGGCCAGAAGCACCCAGGGTAGCCACGCAGAGCGGAAAAGTACGCGTTTTTCCATGACGAAACTCTCAAAAAGAAAACCCCGCCGCCCCGTGAACCAAGTTGGTTGACGGGGCGGCGGGCTTTCGATGCCGCCCAGCCGGGTGGCCAGGTGGCATCGACAGATGGTGGACCGTGCTTACTTGTTGGCGCGTGCGAAGCGGGCCAGCTGCTCGTTGCCACGTGTCACGGCGGTGTCCAGGGCTTCCTTGGGCGACTTCTTGCCCGACCAGATCTGTTCGGTTTCCTCGTCGATGATCGAGCGGATCTGCACGAAGTTGCCCAGGCGGATGCCACGCGACTTGTCGGTGGCCTTGCGGATCATCTGCGTCACGGCCACGTCGGTGCCGGGGTTCTTGTCATAGAAGCCAGACGCCTCGGTGAGCTTGTAGGCGCCCATGGTCACGGGCAGGTAGCCCGTGCGCTGGTGGCTGGCAGCCTGCACCTTGGTGTCGTTCAGGAAGTTCAGGAAGCTGGCCACGCCCTTGTATTCCTCGGGCTTCTTGCCGGCCATCACCCACAGGCTGGCGCCGCCGATGGCGGTGTTCTGTGGGGCACCCTTCACATCGGGGTAGTAAGGCAGGGTGGAGATGCCGTAGGCAAACTTTGCTTCCTTGGCCACGCGGGCGTACAGGCCCGACGAGCCGGTGATCATGGCGCATTCACCAGAGGGGAAGGACGCATCGGCCGTGTTGTTGCGGCCCTTGTAGACAAAGCTGCCTTCCTTGGAGGCCTTGGCCAGGTTCTCGAAGTGGCGCACGTGCAGCGGGGTGTTGATCTGCAGTTGCGCGTCGTTGCCGTCAAAGCCGTTGTTCTTGGAGGCGAACAGGGTGTTGTGCCACAGCGAGAAGCTTTCCAGCTGCGTCCAGCTCACCCAGCTGGTGGTGAACGGGCAGCTGTGGCCGCTGGCCTTGAGCTTGGAAGCGGCGGCAAACACTTCGGGCCAGGTCTTGGGCGGCTTGTCGGCGTCCAGACCAGCCTTCTTGAAGGCGTCCTTGTTGTAATAGAAGATCGTGGTCGAGCTGTTGAGCGGGTAGCTCAGCATCTGGCCGTTGGGGGCGGTGTAGTAGCCGGCCACTGCGGACACATACTCGGTGGGTTCAAACTTGAAGCCCGCGTCGTTCAGCACCTTGGCCGCAGGCACGATGGCGCCCTTGCTGGCCATCATGGTGGCGGTGCCCACTTCGAACACTTGCAGGATGTGGGGGGCATTGCCAGCGCGGAAGGCGGCAATGGCGCCGGTCATCGATTCGTCATACTGGCCCTTGTACGTGGGCACGACCTTGTACTGGGATTGGCTGGCGTTGTATTGCTTGGCCAGGTCATTGACCCAGTCGCCCAGCGCTGCACTCATCGAGTGCCACCATTGGATCTCAATGGGTGCCTGTGCTTGCGCAGGTGCGCAGACCGACATGGCAACAGCAGCGCAGACCGCCAGAAGCTTCGTTTTCATGAATATTTCCTCCGAGGATGACGAAAAGCACAAGGGCCGGATGCTATGCAGCCTCTGTGACATTGATATGTCGTTGTCGCATGAGCCCGCGCCCTGCAACAACCGGGGAAACCCCTTGGGGTACCCGTGAGGGGTGCGATTGTGACCTTTTTGTGACAAGGTGTGGCGCATTTGCCGAGGCTTGCAAGGTTTTGTGCAATGCACCATGCTGGTGACTGTTCACATGCGTGGGCACCCTCGGTTCGTTCGCGCCGTCGCGCGCCGGACGTTTCCTTCTCCTATCCCTTCTCCTTCATCGCCATGGCCACCAATTCGCTCGACAAGAACAAGATCAAGTTTCTGCTGCTCGAAGGCATCCACTCCTCCGCAGTGGATGTGATCCGGGCGGCAGGCTATACGCAGATAGAGACGGTGTCCGGTGCGCTGCCGGACGAGGAACTGAAGCGCAAGATCGCCGATGTGCATTTTGTGGGCATTCGCTCGCGCACCCAGCTCACCGAAGAGGTGTTTGCCCAGGCCCACAAGCTGGTGGCTGTGGGCTGCTTTTGTATTGGCACCAACCAGGTGGACCTGAACGCTGCGCGCGAGCGCGGCATTGCGGTGTTCAACGCGCCGTACTCCAACACCCGCTCGGTGGCCGAACTGGTCCTGGCCGAAGCCATCCTGCTGCTGCGCGGCGTGCCCGAGAAAAACGCGGTGGCCCACCGGGGCGGCTGGCTCAAGAGCGCAGACAACGCGTATGAGATCCGTGGCAAGACCCTGGGCATCGTGGGCTACGGCTCCATCGGCACCCAACTGTCGGTGCTGGCCGAGGCCATGGGCATGCACGTGGCCTTCTTTGATGTGGTCAACAAGCTGCCTCTGGGCAATGCCCGCCAGGTGCAGCACCTGCACGATCTGCTGGGCCAGAGCGACATCGTGAGCCTGCACGTGCCCGAGCTGCCGTCCACCGAGGGCATGATCGGCGCCGCCGAAATTGCGGCCATGAAGCCGGGCGGCATCCTCATCAACGCCGCGCGGGGCACGGTGGTGGATATTGAAGCGCTGGCTGCAGCGCTCCAGGCCAAGAAGCTGCTGGGCGCCGCCATCGACGTGTTCCCGGTCGAGCCGCGCACCAACAAGGATGAGTTTGTATCGCCCCTGCGCGGGCTGGACAACGTGATCCTGACTCCCCACATCGGCGGCTCCACCATGGAGGCGCAGGCCAACATTGGCCTGGAAGTCGCGGAAAAGTTGGTGAAATACAGCGACAACGGCACCAGCACCTCGTCGGTCAACTTTCCCGAGGTGGCGCTGCCCGCCCACCCCGGCAAGCATCGTCTGCTGCACATCCACCGCAACGTGCCGGGCGTGCTGTCGGAGATCAACCGCATCTTCTCGGACAACCAGATCAACATCTCGGCCCAATACCTGCAGACCAACGAGAAGATCGGCTACGTGGTCATCGACATCGACGCCGCCTCGTCCGACCTGGCGCTGGACAAGCTGGCCCAGGTCAGCGGCACCCTGCGCAGCCGCGTGCTGTTCTGACACTGTTGCGGGGCCGGTTTCGGCTCTGTCAGACAGCCCCGGCCCGGCAAGCCGCAGGCCGGTGGCTTAAAATCGCGCCCCCACCCCAGGTAGACCCCCATGAATGTACCGATCGCGTTGGCGGCCCTGCAGACGCAGGCCGCCGAGCCTGCCCGACTGCGTGAAATTCCCTATAACTACACCTCGTTTTCCGACCGGGAGATCGTGATCCGGCTGCTGGGGTCCTCATCCTGGGAGGTGCTGGACCAGCTGCGCAAAGAGCGCCGTACGGGCCGTTCGGCCCGCATGCTGTATGAGGTGCTGGGCGATATCTGGGTCGTGCAGCGCAACCCCTACCTGCAGGACGACCTGCTGGACAACCCCTCGCGCCGCAAGCTGCTGGTGGATGCCCTGCAGCACCGCCTGGGCGAGATCGAAAAACGCCGCACCCCCGCAGACGATGCCGAGCGCGACCGTCTCGTCGGTGAGCTGGTCGTCGCCGCGCGACGCGCCGTGGCCGAATTCAACGCCACTTTCGAGCAGGCCGCGCAACTGCGCCGCCAGATCCAGAAAACCCTGGGCCGCCTCACGGCCAAGGACAACATCAAGTTCGACGGCCTCTCCCGCGTGAGCCATGTGACCGACGCGACCGACTGGCGCGTCGAATACCCGTTCGTCGTGCTCACCCCCGACACCGAGGTCGAGATGGCGGGCCTGGTGAAGGGCTGCATCGAACTGGGCCTGACCATCATCCCGCGCGGGGGCGGCACCGGCTACACCGGCGGCGCCATTCCGTTGACGTGGAAGAGCGTGGTCATCAACACCGAAAAGCTCGAAGCCATGACCGAGGTGGAAATGCGCCGCCTGCCGGGCATGGACCGCGAGGTGGGCACGGTGTGGACCGAAGCCGGCGTGGTCACCCAGCGCGTGGCCGATGCGGCCGAGCGCGCGGGCTTTGTGTTTGCGGTGGACCCGACGAGCGCCGAGGCATCGTGCATTGGCGGCAATATCGCCATGAACGCGGGCGGCAAGAAGGCCGTGCTCTGGGGCACGGCGCTGGACAACCTGGCCAGCTGGCGCATGGTCACGCCCGACGCCCAGTGGCTCGAAGTGACCCGCCTGGACCACAACATGGGCAAGATCCATGATGTGGAAACCGCCACCTTCGAGCTGCAGTACTTCGAGGCCGACGGCAAGACGCCCGTGCGCACCGAGCGCCTGGCCATCCCCGGCCGCACCTTCCGCAAGGAAGGCCTGGGCAAGGACGTTACGGACAAGTTCCTCGCCGGACTGCCCGGCATCCAGAAGGAAGGCTGCGACGGCCTCATCACCAGCGCGCGCTGGGTGGTGCACCGCATGCCCGAGCACACGCGCACCGTATGCCTGGAGTTCTTCGGCAACGCCAAGGACGCCGTGCCCAGCATCGTCGAGATCAAGGACTTCATGTTCGCCGAGCAAAAGCGCAGTGGCGTGCTACTGGCGGGCCTGGAGCACCTGGACGACCGCTACCTGAAGGCCGTGGGTTACGCCACCAAGAGCAAGAAGGGCAACGGTGGCCTGCCCAAGATGGTGCTGATTGGCGACATCGCGGGTGACAACGCCGACGACGTGGCCCGCGTGACCAGCGAAGTGGTGCGCCTGGCCAACACCCGCAGCGGCGAAGGCTTTGTGGCCATCACGGCCGATGCGCGCAAGAAGTTCTGGGCCGACCGCAAGAAGACGGCGGCCATCAGCCGCCACACCAACGCATTCAAGATCAACGAAGACGTGGTGATCCCGCTGCCGCGCATGGCCGAGTACACCGACGGCATCGAGCGCATCAACATCGAGCTATCCCTGCGCAACAAGCTCAAGCTGTGCGACGCGCTGACCGAGTTCTTCGAGCGTGGCAACCTGCCCCTGGGCAAGCACGACGCCGACGACGAAGTGCCCTCGCCCGAACTGCTGCAAGACCGCGTGGCCCAGGCCATCGCCCTGGTGGAAGAGGTGCGCGCCCTGTGGCAGGGCTGGCTGCACGATGTGGAAACGCTGTTCCCCCAACTGCAGGACCACACCCTGCGCGCCAGCTGGAAGACCCAGCTGCGGGCGCCGCTGCAAGGCATCTTCACTGGCGCGGCGTTCAAGCCCATCCTGGACGAGGCCGTGGCCATCCACAAGCGCGTGCTCAAGGGCCGCGTGTGGGTGGCGCTGCACATGCATGCGGGCGACGGCAATGTGCACACCAACATCCCGGTCAACAGCGACGACTACGAGATGCTGCAAACGGCCCACGAGGCCGTGGCGCGCATCATGGTGCTGGCGCGCAGCTTGAACGGCGTGATCTCGGGCGAACACGGCATTGGCATCACCAAGCTGGAGTTTTTGACCGACGAAGAGCTGCGCCCCTTTGCCGAGTACAAGCGCAAGGTGGACCCGGAAGGCCGCTTCAACAAGGGTAAGTTGCTCCGAAATCAGGAGCATTCAGGGCATATTCAACCAGCGCTTGGTGCCGATTTGGCTTCAAAACCGGAGCTGCATGCCGATTTGACCAACGCCTACACACCCAGCTTCGGCCTGATGGGGCATGAGTCGCTGATCATGCAGCAGAGCGATATCGGCGCCATTGCCGATTCGGTCAAGGACTGCCTGCGCTGCGGCAAGTGCAAGCCCGTGTGCTCCACGCACGTGCCACGCGCCAACCTGCTGTACAGCCCACGCAACAAGATCCTGGCCACCTCGCTGCTGGTCGAGGCGTTCCTGTACGAAGAGCAGACCCGCCGGGGCGTGAGCATCAAGCACTGGCAGGAGTTTGAGGACGTGGCGGACCACTGCACGGTGTGCCACAAATGCGAGAGCCCTTGCCCGGTGAAGATCGACTTCGGCGACGTCACCATGAACATGCGCAACCTGCTGCGCAAGATGGGCAAGAAGACCTTCCGCCCCGGCAATGCATTGGCCATGACCATGCTCAACGCCACCAACCCGGACACCATCAAGCTGATGCGCTCGGCCATGGTGGACGTGGGTTTCAAGGCCCAGCGCATGGCCGTGGACCTGCTGCGCAAGGTGGGCCGCAAGCAGACGGCCAAGCCGCCCGCGACGGTGGGCACGGCTCCGATCAAGGAGCAGGTGATTCACTTCATCAACAAGAAGCTGCCGGGCGGCCTGCCAAAGAAGACGGCGCGCGCGCTGCTCGACATCGAGGACAAGGACTACGTGCCGATCATCCGCAACCCGCAGGCCACCACGGCCGAGACGGAGGCGGTGTTCTACTTCCCTGGCTGCGGGTCGGAGCGCTTGTTCTCGCAGGTCGGTTTGGCGACCCAGGCCATGCTGTGGCACGCGGGCGTGCAGACGGTGCTGCCGCCTGGGTACCTGTGCTGCGGCTACCCCCAGCGCGGGTCGGGCCAGTTCGACAAGGCCGAAAAGATGATCACGGACAACCGCGTGCTCTTTCACCGCGTGGCCAACACGCTCAACTACCTCGATATCAAGACCGTGGTGGTGAGCTGCGGCACCTGCTACGACCAGCTGCAGGGCTACGAGTTTGACAAGATCTTCCCGGGCAGCCGCATCATCGACATCCACGAGTACCTGCTGGAAAAGGGCATTCAGCTGCAAGGCAAGGGCGCCTACCTGTACCACGAGCCCTGCCACAACCCCATGAAGCTGCAGGACTCGATGAAGACCGTGAAGGCGCTGGTGGGCGAGCAGGTCTTGAAGAGCGAGCGTTGCTGCGGCGAGTCGGGCACGCTGGGTGTGACCCGGCCCGACGTGTCCACGCAGGTGCGCTTCCGCAAGGAAGAAGAGATCAAGAAGGGCGAAGCCCAGCTGCGTGCCAGCGGTGCTGTCGGCGCGCGGGACAACGTGAAGATCCTCACCAGCTGCCCCAGCTGCCTGCAGGGCCTGAACCGCTACGAAGGCGACTTGAACAACGGCTTGCTCGAGGCCGACTACATCGTGGTCGAGATGGCGCGCGAGATCCTGGGCGAGAACTGGATGCCCGAGTACGTACACCGTGCCAACAACGGCGGCATTGAGCGGGTGCTGGTCTGATGACCTGCCCCTTGTGCGCTGAAGACGGCGGCGCATTGGTCTGGCGTGGCGAGCGCCTGCGTGTCATCCGTGCGCAGGAGGCGGGGTTTCCCGCCTTTTACCGCGTGATCTGGAACGCGCATGTGGCCGAGTTCTCGGACCTGGCCGCCGCTGACCGTGCGCATTGCATGGAAGCCGTGACCCTGGTGGAGCAGGCGCTGCGCCAGCACCTGTCGCCCACCAAAGTCAACATCGCAGCGCTGGGCAACATGGTGCCGCACCTGCACTGGCATGTGATTGCGCGGTTTGACTGGGACAGTCACTTTCCATCGCCCGTATGGGCCGCGGCACAGCGGCCGAGCCCCGCAGCGCAAGAGGCCGCCGTGCGGGCCTTGTTGCCCTCGCTGGAAGCGCAGCTGCAGTCCCAGCTGGCGCTGTGGGCCGCCCGGTAACCTTGCTGGCAGCGTGTGCCTGGGCGGGTGGGACAATGGCAGCCGTCGTTCCTGACAACAGTTTTCTCAAGGTGATTCCATGGCAGGTTTGAAAGCGGGCGCTCCCGCGCCGCAAGCCCTGACGGTGCATGAACAGTCGCGCGTGCTGGAGGTGGGTTTTTCGGATGGCGCCACGTTCCGCATCCCGTTCGAGCTGATGCGTGTGTACTCGCCCTCGGCCGAGGTGCAAGGCCACGGCCCGGGGCAGGAGGTGCTGCAGACGGGCAAGCGAAATGTGGCGCTCATCAACCTGGAGCCTGTGGGCAACTACGCGGTCAAGCCCACGTTCTCCGACGGCCACGACAGCGGCATCTTCACCTGGGACTATCTCTACGAGCTGGGCCAGAAGCAGGACGCACTGTGGGCCCAGTACACCGAGCGGCTGGCTGCGGCGGGGGCCGACCGTGATGCACCCATGGCGCCCAAGGGTGGTGCAGGGGGCCACGCCTGCGGCAGTCACTGACGCCCTCGGCAGGCCTGTTCAGGGGCCCGCCGCCAAAAGCCGCACAAGTCCCTGTGCGGCAAGGTGCTATTGAAAATATAGCTATCAGCGCAATATTTGCTTGCGCTAGCGGCTGTTTTTGTTTCAATAGTGTTCTCCAAATTGCGACAGATGCCCCAATTCAGTGCGGGGTTGTCGCTGTACCTCTGGCGTTCACGCGCCTAGCATGATTCTTATGAGCACCACGCATTTCGGTTTTCAGTCGGTGGACGAGCAGGAAAAGGCACGCCGTGTGCGCGGTGTGTTTGACTCCGTGGCATCCAAGTACGACGTGATGAACGACCTCATGTCGGCGGGCCTGCACCGTGCCTGGAAGGCCTACACCGTGATGGTGGCCAACCTGCGCGAAGGCAGCCAGGTGCTGGACATTGCGGGGGGCACCGGTGACCTAGCACTGGCGTTTTCCAAGAAGGTGGGGGCATCGGGCCGTGTGGTGCACACCGACATCAACGAGGCCATGCTGCGTGTGGGCCGTGACCGTCTCATCAACGAGGGCGTGGTGCTGCCTACGCTGGTCTGCGACGCTGAAAAGCTGCCGTTCCCCGACGCGCATTTCGACGTGGTGAGCGTGGCTTTTGGCTTGCGCAACATGACCCACAAGGACCAGGCCATTGCCGAAATGTGCCGTGTGCTCAGGCCCGGCGGCAAGCTGCTGGTGCTGGAGTTTTCCAAAGTGGCACAGCCGCTCACTAAGGTGTACGACTGGTACTCGTTCAAGGTGCTGCCCCAGCTGGGCAAGCTGGTAGCGGGCGACGACGCGAGCTACCGGTATCTGGCGGAGTCCATCCGCATGCACCCGGGGCAGGAAGAACTCAAAAGCCTCATGCAGAAAAATGGTTTTGGGCATGTGGACTATCACAACATGACGGGGGGCATTGTGGCCCTCCATGTTGGAATCAAGTGCTGAGCGGTTTGCTCGGTCGATAACGGAGACGGAGAAGTCATGATGAAACTGTGGTCTGTGGTGTTGGTCGCGATGCTGGCGTTTGCGCACGCCGATGCCGACGCCGCGCGGCGACTGGGTGGTGGCAAATCGGTGGGCAAGCAGTCCAGCAATGTGACGCAGCGCGAGTCGGCCACGCCGCCCGCCACGCCGGGCGCACCGGCACAAAGCGCGACCAACACGGCTGCGGCAGCCAAGCCTGCTACCGCCACGCCGGCAGCGGCTCCGGCCGCGCCGGCCAAGAAGCCCTGGGGTGCCATGTTGGGCGGCCTGGCGGCGGGTCTGGGCTTGGCCTGGCTGGCGCACTCGCTGGGCCTGGGTGCGGGCTTTGGCAACATCCTGATGATTGCGCTGCTGGCGCTGGCGGCGTTTGCCATCTTCAAGATGGTCATGCGGTCGCGCAACGGCGGTAGCAATGTCTCGGGCAATGCTGCAGGTGGTGCTCCGTTCGCCTTTCAGGGCGCAGGGGCTGCAACGCCCGCTGCTGCCCAGGTGCCGCCGCAGTACAGCCCCAACAACGTGGGCAACGACGCATCGGCCCGCCCCTGGGAGCGCAGCAGCATGGCATTTGATGCCTCGCGTGCCGGGCAGGGTGGCGTGGGTTCGGGTGTGGTGATCGGTTCGGGCCTGTCGGGTTCGCAGAACTGGGGTGTGCCCGCCGATTTCGACACCGAGGGTTTCCTGGCGGCCGCCAAGCGCAACTTCGTGACCTTGCAGGGCGCGTGGGACCGCTCGGACATCGCCACCCTGCGGTCCATGATGACGGACAACATGCTCGATGAGATCCGCACCCAACTGACCGAGCGCGAAGCCCACCGGGGCACGCAGCCCAATCACACCGATGTGGTCATGATCGAAGCGCAGCTGCTGGGCATCGAAGACCTGGGCGACGGCTACATGGCCAGCGTCGAGTTCTCGGGCATGATCCGCGAAGAACCCTCGGCCGGGCCCAGCCCCTTCCGTGAGGTCTGGAACATGACCAAGCCCAAGGCGGGCAACACCGGCTGGCTGGTGGCAGGCGTGCAAGCCCTGCAGTAAACACAGCCCACGGGGCCCCTGCGTGCCAGGGGCATTCCAGTTCAGGGAATAATCGGGGACTATGGCAACACCACAGTCCCCTTTTCCTTTTCTGGACGGCCTCTTCGAGCGCCTGGCAGCCGGCCCGCAGCCCCCGCAATGGCTGGTCCACGAGGTGCAGCAGCGCCTGGTGCTGTTTCTCAACCATGTGCTGATGCAGGAGAAAGAGGCCACGGACCGGCTGGTGCGCCAAAAGGGCCGCATCGCCAGGGTGCAGTGGCGGGCCTATTCCCTGTCGCTGGTGATCACCCCTGCGGGCCTGTTCAACCTGGCGCCCGAATCCGCGGTGCCAGACCTGCGGCTGGAAGTGACCGATACCTCCCCCATCACCCTGGCCCAGGCTGCGTTGCGGGGCGACAAGCCCTCCATCCGCATTGAAGGGGATGTGCAACTGGCGGCCGAGATCAACTGGCTGGTGGACCATGTGCGCTGGGATGTGGAGGAAGACCTGGCCCGCGTGATTGGCGATGCCCCTGCGCATACGCTGGCGCAGTTCGCCAGCCGGGCTGCGCAGGCGCTGCGTCAGTTTGTGGGTTCGCGCATGGCAGCCGCAAGCGCGGCGTCTTCTGCAGTGGTCGTTGCGACGGCACCGGTGGCGCCCCGTGCTCCGGCGGCGGCGCCGCTGTCACCTTCGGCTGGTTCGGACCGGGCCGACGCATGAAGCGCTTCTTGCGGGGGGCGGCCATCCTGTGGGTGGTGTTCCGGTTCGGCCTGGATGGCTTGCTGCTCGACAGCTTTCAAAAGCCCTGGCTGCGCATGATCTCGCGCATCGTGTCCATCGGGCGCAATCTGGATGCGCCGCGTGGGCAACGCCTGCGCGAGGCGCTGGAAAGCCTGGGACCTATCTTCGTCAAGTTCGGCCAGGTGCTGTCCACCCGCCGCGACCTGCTTCCGCCCGACATAGCCGACGAACTGGCCCGCCTGCAGGACCGCGTGCCGCCATTCGACCCCGACATCGCCATCGCCACCATCGAGCGTGCCTTCCGTCGTCCGGTGGACGAGGTGTTCACCTCTTTCGACCGCACACCGGTGGCCAGCGCGTCCATCGCTCAAGTGCATTTCGCCACGCTGCGCGACCGCCAGGGCATTGAGCGCGAGGTAGCCGTCAAGGTACTGCGGCCTGGCATGCTGCCGGTGATCGAGAAGGACCTGAGCCTCATGCGCATGATGGCGGGATGGGTGGAGAGCCTGTCTGCCGATGGCAAGCGCCTGAAGCCCCGTGAGGTGGTGGCAGAGTTTGACAACTACCTGCACGACGAACTGGACCTGGTGCGCGAGGCTGCCAACGCTGCGCAGCTGCGCCGCAACATGACCGGGCTGGACCTGGTGCTGATCCCCGAGATCTTCTGGGACTTCTGCCACCCCGAGGTCATGGTGATGCAGCGCATGAACGGTGTGCCCATCAGCCAGATCGACCGCCTGCGGGAGGCCGGTGTGGACATCCCCAAGCTGGCGCGCGACGGCGTCACCATCTTCTTCACCCAGGTGTTTCGCGACGGTTTTTTTCACGCCGATATGCACCCGGGCAACATCCAGGTCAGTCTGGAGCCTGCCACGTTCGGCCGCTACATCTCGCTGGACTTCGGCATCGTGGGCACGCTGACCGAAGTGGACAAGGAATACCTGGCGCAGAACTTTGTGGCGTTCTTCCGGCGCGACTACAAGCGGGTGGCAGAGCTGCACATCGAAAGCGGCTGGGTGCCGCCCGAAACGCGGGTCAATGACCTCGAGTCGGCCATCCGCGCCGTGTGCGAGCCATATTTTGACCGCCCACTCAAGGAAATCTCGCTGGGCCTGGTGCTGATGCGGCTGTTCCAGACCTCGCGCCGCTTCCATGTCGAGATTCAGCCCCAGCTGGTGCTGCTGCAAAAGACCCTGCTCAACATCGAGGGCCTGGGCCGCGAGCTGGACCCGGACCTGGACCTTTGGAGCACGGCCAAGCCCTTCCTTGAAAAGTGGATGCTGGAGCAGATGGGCCCCCAGCGCCTGTGGCGCGAGCTGCGGGCCGAGGCGCCGCACTATGCCAAGCTGCTGCCCGAGCTGCCACGACTCATCTACGACGCGCTGCGCCAGCGCCCGGCAGACCACGAGCCTGCACTGCGTGAACTGCTGGAAGCGCAAAAACGCACCAACCGGCTGCTGCAAGGCATCATTTTTGCTGGGGTCGGGTTTGTGCTGGGCTTGCTGCTCATCCAACTGCTGATCAGAATCCGGCTTTTCTGACGATCTGCATGCCCGGTGCCCCGGTGTGGGGAGCGCCGGGGTGCAGGTCGGATTTCTTCACCCTGGACCGACCGAGACAAAAAGAGAGAGGAGCGCGCTGTGCTGCTGACCCTGGTTATCGTTTACCTGCTGATCACCATCGGCATCGGCTTGCTGGCAGCCCGGCGTGTGAAGAACGCTGCGGACTTTGCCATTGCCGGGCGCCACCTGCCGCTGTACATGATCATCACCACCACGTTTGCCACCTGGTTTGGGTCGGAGACCGTGCTGGGCATTCCCGCCAAGTTCATCGAGGGCGGTCTGGGCAATGTGGTGGAAGACCCATTCGGCGCGGGCTTCTGCCTGATCCTGGTCGGCCTGTTCTTTGCCGGCAAGCTGTACCGCATGACGCTGCTCACCATCAGCGACTATTACCGCGAACGCTATGGCCGCACGGTGGAAATCGTCTGCTCGCTGATCATCATGTTGAGCTACCTGGGCTGGGTTTCTGCCCAGGTCACAGCGCTGGGCCTGGTGTTCAACCTGCTGTCTGGCGGTGCCATCAGCATTCCGGTGGGCATGACAATTGGTGTGGTCTCCATCCTGGCGTACACGCTGTTCGGCGGCATGTGGTCGGTGGCGGTCACCGATTTCATCCAGATGATCATCCTGGTGGTGGGCCTGGCCGTCATTGCCGTGTTTGCGGGCAACATGGCCGGGGGGGCCGACAAGGTGATCGAGTTCGCGTCCAGTCGTGAGCTGTTCCGGTTCCTGCCTGAGCCCAAGTTCCATGACGTGGTGTTCTTCATCGCCGCGGGCGTGACCATGATGTTCGGCTCCATCCCGCAGCAGGACGTCTTTCAGCGTGTGATGTCGGCCAACAACATCCAGGCCGCCACGCGCGGTCCCGTGATCGGTGGCATCTGCTACATCCTGTTCGCCTTTGTGCCCATGTTCCTGGTGGCCAGCGCGCTCATCATCATGCCCACGGAAACGGCTGCGCTGCTCAAGGACGACCCGCAAAAGGTGCTGCCCACGCTGGTGCTGGAGAAGATGCCTTTTGTGATGCAGGTGCTGTTCTTTGGGGCCCTGCTGTCGGCGCTCAAGTCCACGGCCTCCGCCACGCTGCTGGCGCCCAGCGTCACTTTCACCGAAAACATCTGGCGCCAGTTCCGCCCGCACAGCTCGGACAAGCAGCATCTGCGCACCATGCGCATCACCACGCTCGTTTTCAGCGCCTGCGTGTTGGCCTATGCCATCTACATGCAGGGTACTTCCATCTATGAGCTGGTGTCGGGTGCCTACCAGGTGCCGCTGGTGGGAGCGTTTGTGCCACTGGTGTTCGGCCTGTACTGGAAGCGTGCCACCACGCAGGGCGCCATCTTTGCCATCGTGCTGGGCCTGGTGACCTGGCTGCTGTTCCTGTCCACTCCGGCGGGGGCAATCTTTCCTGCGCAGCTGGCGGGTTTGCTGGCCGCGCTGGCGGGCATGCTGATCGGCTCCCTCGGGCCACAGGCCATCCGCAACAGCCATGCCTCCCACCACAAGATGGTTGGGGTCGAGTAACGCGGGGGTCAAGGGGCATGCCGCCTATAATTGAGGGTTTTGCACTTTCCCTCAACACACTGACATGCCTATTTACGCCTACAAATGCGGCTCCTGTGGCCATGCCAAGGATGTGCTGCAAAAAATCTCCGACGCACCCCTGACGGTGTGCCCCGCCTGCGGCGCCGAAGCCTTCTCCAAGCAGGTCACTGCCGCAGGTTTTCAGCTCAAGGGCTCGGGCTGGTACGTGACCGATTTCCGTGGCGGAAACGGTGGCAATTCCGCCCCGGCCACCGAGGCCAAGTCGGAGTCCAAAACAGAATCAGCGGCACCTGCCAGTGGCAGTGATGCTCCTAAAAAGGAAGCGGCCAGCACAAGCACTGCTGGCGCTACCGGTACCACTGGTACCAGTGGCACTTCTTCCTCTTCGAGCTGAGGACCTGCATGGCTGCCCTGCGCAAATGGCTGTTGACAGGCCTTCTGGTCATCGTGCCCGGTGTCATCACGGCCTGGGTGCTCAACTGGATTGTGAGCACGCTCGACCAGACCCTGCAGATCCTGCCCGGCGCGTGGCAGCCCGACAAGCTGCTCGGAGTGCATGTCCCGGGCTTTGGTGTGGTCCTCACGCTGGCCATCTTGCTCGTGGTGGGCGCCATTGCCAGCAACTTTGCAGGCCGCAAGCTTGTGCAGTGGGGCGATGCGCTGGTGCACCGCATTCCGGTGGTGCGCTCTATCTACTCCAGCGTCAAGCAGGTGTCGGACACGCTGTTCTCCGAGAGCGGCAATGCCTTTCGCAAGGCCGTGCTCGTGCAGTGGCCCCGCGAAGGGGTATGGACCGTGGCGTTCGTCACCGGCGCCCCCAATGGTGAAGTGGCTGCGTACCTGCGCGACGAGTTCGTCAGCGTGTACGTGCCCACCACCCCCAACCCCACGGGGGGGTATTTTGTGATGGTGCGCAAGAGCGACTGCGTCGAGCTCGAAATGAGTGTGGACAGCGCCCTCAAGTACATCGTCTCCATGGGTGTGGTGGCTCCAGCGGACCCCACGCTGCCCCCACCCAAGTAAGAAAAGCAATCTCTTTCAACGTCAACGCGCCCTGCGGCGCCGGAAGTTTTGTCATGGCCATGCGTTCCCACTATTGCGGTCTTGTGACCGAAGCCCTGTTGGGCCAAACCGTTACCCTGTCGGGCTGGGTGAACCGCCGCCGTGACCATGGTGGCGTGATCTTCATCGACCTGCGCGACCGCGAAGGCTACGTGCAGGTGGTGTGCGACCCCGACCGCGCCGAGATGTTCAAGGTCGCCGAAGGCGTGCGCAACGAGTTCTGCGTGCAGGTCAAGGGTGTGGTGCGCGCACGCCCCGCAGGCACCACCAACGACAAGCTCAAGACCGGCCAGATCGAAGTGCTGTGCCATGAGCTGAACGTGCTCAACCCCTCCGTCACGCCTCCGTTCCAGATCGACGAGGAAAACCTGTCGGAAACCACGCGCCTCACGCACCGCGTGCTGGACCTGCGCCGCCCGTACATGCAGAACAACCTGATGCTGCGCTACAAGGTGGCAATGGAAGTGCGCAAGTTCCTCGATGCGAATGGCTTCATCGACATCGAAACCCCCATGCTCACCAAGAGCACGCCTGAAGGCGCGCGCGACTACCTCGTGCCCAGCCGCGTGCACGATGGCCATTTCTTCGCATTGCCCCAGTCGCCCCAGCTGTTCAAGCAGCTGCTGATGGTGGCGGGCTTCGACCGCTACTACCAGATCACCAAGTGCTTCCGCGACGAAGACTTGCGTGCTGACCGCCAGCCTGAATTCACCCAGATCGATATCGAGACATCGTTCATGGAAGAGCAGGACATCCGCGACATGTTCCAGGGCATGATCAAGACGGTGTTCCAGAACACGCTGGGCGTGGACCTGGGCGAGTTCCCCGTCATGACCTACCAGGACGCTGCGCGCCTGTATGGCTCCGACAAGCCCGACCTGCGCGTGAAGCTCGAATTCACCGAGCTGACCGACGTGATGAAGGACGTGGACTTCAAGGTGTTCTCGGGCGCAGCCAACATGAAGAATGGCCGCGTGGTCGGCCTGCGCGTGCCCGGTGGCTCGGTCGAAGGCGGCGGCATCAGCCGTGGCGAAATCGACGCCTACACCGAGTTTGTCAAGATCTACGGCGCCAAGGGCCTGGCCTACATCCGCGTCAACGAACTGGCCAAGGGCCGTGACGGTCTGCAGTCGCCCATCGTGAAGAACATCCACGACGCAGCCCTGCAAGCCGTGCTGGAGCGCACTGGCGCACAGGATGGCGACCTGATCTTCTTCGGTGCGGACAAGGAAAAGATCGTCAACGACGCGATTGGCGCGCTGCGTATCAAGATCGGTCATAGCGAGTTCGGCAAGAAGAACGGCCTGTTCGAGAACCGCTGGGCCCCGCTGTGGGTGGTCGACTTCCCGATGTTCGAGTACGACGAGGAAAACCAGCGCTGGAACTCGGTGCACCACCCCTTCACCAGCCCCAAGGATGGTCACGAAGACTGGATGGTCACTGCGCCCGAGAAGTGCATCTCCAAGGGCTACGACATGGTGCTCAACGGCTGGGAAATGGGTGGCGGCTCCGTCCGTATCCACCGCGCCGATGTGCAGCAGAAGGTGTTTGACGCCCTCAACATCACGCCCGAAGAAGCCCAGCTCAAGTTCGGCTTCCTGCTGGATGCGCTGCAGTACGGCGCGCCTCCGCACGGCGGCCTGGCCTTTGGCCTAGACCGCATCGTGACGCTGATGACCGGTGCTGAGTCGATCCGCGACGTGATCGCCTTCCCCAAGACCCAACGTGCCCAGTGTCTGCTCACGCAGGCGCCCAGCCCTGTGGACGAAAAGCAGCTGCGCGAGCTGCACATCCGCCTGCGCAACCCCGACGCGGTCAAGACTGCGGCCTGATTCCGGACGCACACGTCCTTCGCGCATGCAGCCATGCATCGCACACCAAGCGGCTCGGGCCTTGCGCCCTGGCCGCTTTTTTCATGTGCGGCGCATCGGGCACTGGCCGCCGTGCACGGACTGAAAGAGGTACTTCCATGCGTTTGTTGACACGCTCCCATTGGCTGCTTGCGGCCACATGCATCGCCCTGGCCGGATGCGGCGAGAAGAAGACCGAACTGGGGCAGGGCGGCTCGGTGGTCACGGGCTCGGCCGGGCCCCAGGGCGCGCAGAACGCGGCCCGTGAGCTGGTGCGTTGCGATGCGCCGGTGGCCACGCTGGCGCTGGCCGAGAACCCCAATGGCTACATCATGGGCTCGGGCTACCAGCTGCCCGCGTCGCCGGTGCCGCTGGTCAAGCTGCTGGCCCAGCAGAGCGGGTGTTTCCGCGTGGTGGACCGGGCAGCGGGCCTGAAGGGCACTGTGCAGGAGCAGGAATTGAAGGACGCCGGCATCCTGCGCAAGAACAACTCCACCGTGGCCAAGGGCAAGGGGTACGAGGCGCAGTACACGCTCACGCCCAGCCTCACGTTCAGCGAGCAGGATGCGGGCCGGGGCCTGGCCGGGGTGATCGCCATGATCCCGGTGCTGCGCGACATCGCAGGCCTGGCCGGGCTGGTGGAGCAGGTCAAGTTCAAGGAAGCACAGACGGCCTTGCTGCTGTCCGACAACGAAACCACCGAACAGGTAGCGGCGGCCACAGGCTCAGCGCGCACCACCGACCTGGGAGTGGGCGGCCTGGTGTTTGGCAAGCTGGGCGGTGCCGCGGGCGCTGGCTGGAGCAATACCAACGAAGGCAAGGTCATTGCCGCGGCGTTTCTGGACGCGCACAACCAGTTGGTGGTGCAGGCGCGTGCGTTGCAGGCCAAGGAGCTGCCCCCGCCCGTGCCCACCACCACGGCAGCCCAGCGCCCCAAGGGGGGCTGAAGGCACAGGCCATGGCAGCCGCCGAGCCACAGCGGCCTTACAAGCTTCCAGAGTCGGTGCTGGTGGTGATCCACACCCCCGCGCTGGAGGTGCTGCTGATCCGCCGCACCGGGGGCGAGGGGCATTGGCAGTCGGTCACCGGTAGCAAGGATGCGCTGGACGAGCCTTTTGCCGAGACCGCACGCCGTGAAGTGGCCGAAGAAACCGGCATGGACACCCTGGCACCGGGTTGTCTGCTGAGCGACTGGGCGCTGGAGAACGTGTACGACATCTGGCCCCAATGGCTGCACCGTTATGCCCCTGGCGTGGTGCGCAACCGCGAGCGCGTGTTTGGCCTGCGTGTGCCCGCAGGCACGCCCGTGGTGCTGAGCCCGCGTGAGCACGACGCCTATGAGTGGCTGCCCTGGCAGCAGGCCGCTGACCGGTGTTTTTCAGCGTCCAATGCCGAGGCGTGCCTGTTACTCCCCCGGTTTTTGCATCTCGGGTGAGTCGACTCCGAATGGCCCGGCGGCAACGGGGGCAAGGCCGGGCGGCGTCGCCTCAAGAGGCGTCTGGAGGCCGCAAGCGCAGGGCGGCAGCAGGATCGTCGGCATCGTCTGCGGGCGACGGGCCGAGGGCCGAGCTGTCGGGCGATGGCTGCGGAGTGCGCGTGGGTGTGTTGTCGCTGCTGCCCCGCACCCTCAGCGCCACTCCGCCGGGGTGGCGTTCACTGTCTTGCCCCAGGATGGCCCTCGCCGGGGTGCTGCCCATGCGTGCGCGCAGTGCGTCGATGCTCTCTTGCAGCGGTTGGGGGGCGGCCATGCGCGCGCCATGGCGTAGCAGCACTTGCTGTGCCATATCGAGCAGTTTGGAGTTGAGGGTGCGTTCGGCTTCGGCCAGCAGGTTTTGCACGGCACCGCCAGGGTCGCCGCCCAGGCTTTGCGCCATGGCGACTTCGGCCGTCTTGTTGACGCGCTGCAGGCAGTCTCGCACCAGTTGGCTGTAAGGCTCATGCAGGTTGCAGGCGTTGGCCATCAGCTCGGTCAAGCCGCGTGTGTTGGCATAGCGCATGCCCAGTGCCAGCACCCAGCTGTCGCCCTCGGGCAGCTCGATCGACGTGACGGCCAATACGGCCAGCAGGCTGCCCAGGTTGCAGGCAGCCTCAAAGTCGAAGGTGCTGGAAGTGATCTCGCGGGCCATGCCACGCACCGATTCAACCGCTTGCGAAAACTGCCGCTGCTGGATGAGCTGCAGCGCCCGCGCCACCTCGGCAAAACGCCGGATGCGCGCGCTGCCGTAGTGGCGCTCCAGGATGCGCGCAAAGTCGGCCATGCAGCGCTCGATGCCCTTGCGGTCGTTCTCGGCGTAATACGCGAACGTCAGCAGCACCAGCGACTGGTAGTCGAACAGCTTGGAATCAATGCCCAGCACTGTGGCGCGTGCCAGCACCTTGGTGGCGGTGGCGCGGTCGCCCATGTAGTACGACATCATCCCCAGCTTCTGCAGCCGCACCACCGAGTCGGGCGTGAGGGTGCTGGCCGTGCGGTAGGTCTCGATGGCCTGCGAAAAATTGCCCATCTCCACCTGCGCGCGGCCCAGCACGTCGTAGGCGTCGGCGAACGACGCGTCTTCGCCAATCAGCTCTTGCAAGGTGGTGATGGCGCGCGCGGCCTGGCCTGATTCGATCTGTGCGCGGGCCACGCCCAGCTTGGCCCAGGGCAGGGCCCGTGCCGCGATGACGGCCTCGAACAGGGTGCGCGCCTCGTCGTGGCGGCCCAGGCGCAGCAGCAGCTCCGACCCGATGCGGGCAGCGTAGAGCCAGTAAGGCTTGCGGGCCTCGAAACGCTCCACGCACAGCGCGGCAGCCTGCTCGAAGTCCTCGGCCTCGATGGCATCGAAAATGGGCTTGAGGTGGATCTTGCGCAGGCGCGCCAGGCTCAGGCGCTCGAACAGCGCACTGGGCGTGAAGGGCTTGAGCAGGTAGCCGTCCAGGGCAGACTCGGCGGCCTCGGCCACTGCGGCGTACGACGCCTCGGCCGTGACCATGAAGAACACCGTCGAAAACGGCAGCAGCTGCGCGCGCCGCAGGTCGTCCAGCAGGGTCTGGCCCGAGTAGTTGGATTCGCCAAAAAACTGGTCGCACAACACGTAGTCGAACACCGTGTGCTCCAGCCGGGCGCGCGCGTCCTGCACACGGGAGCATTGCACGATGCGGGTCACGCCGTACTCGCGCAGCTGCCCCACCAGAATGCTGCGCGATGTGGCATTGCTGTCCACGATCAGCGCCTGGGTCTGTGGGGCGGGATTGGGGCCGCTCTCGGTAGCCATGGGGGTCGGGGCCGTCCCTGCGTGCTCAAAATGTTGGAGTCTCCAGTGTAAAGCGCTGCCGCCCCCTGCCTGCGTCGGGCAAACCCCTTGCCACCACGGCTTGCGACACAATCTCCAGTCCTAGGAGCGGCAATTGACCGCTTGCCGTTTTCAAGGGCGCCTCATGGATACTGACTCTCGCTGCTTCGTTGACGTTCGCTTGTCGAGTGGGCACGCTACGCATTCGCCAGCACCGCGCTGGGCGCGCCATGCGGCATTGCTCCTTCTTGCGGGCATGAGCCCGCCGCGTCCTCGCGCCTTGCCTGGCGCACCCATCGCGACGCTGGCGAGCGCGTTCAATTACCCCTCCTAGGACCATGCAACACGACGACATCCTGCGCGTAGCCACCTACAACATCCACAAGGGTGTGCAAGGCATCGGGCCCGCGCGGCGGCTGGAGATTCACAACCTGGGCCTTGCGGTGGAGCAGCTCGACGCCGACATCGTCTGCCTGCAGGAGGTGCGCAAGCTGCACCGGCGCGAGGCGGCCTACTTTCAGCGCTGGCCTGATCTGCCGCAGGCCGAGTTCCTGGCGCCCGAAGGCTACGAGGCGGTGTACCGCACCAATGCGGTCACCAAACACGGCGAACATGGCAACGCGTTGCTCACCCGCTGGCCGGTGATCGGGCACCAGCATGAAGACATCTCGGACCACCGTTTTGAACAGCGCGGGCTGCTGCATGTGGAGGTGGATGTGCAGGGCCGCAACGTGCACGTGATCGTGGTGCACCTGGGCCTGATCCCTGGCAGCCGCATCCGCCAGGTCGAGCGCCTGCAGGGCTTCATCGAGCGCGAGGTGCCCCCCGGTACGCCGCTGGTGGTGGCCGGTGACTTCAACGACTGGGGGCAGTTGCTCAAGCGCATGCTGGCTGGCTTTGGCCTGTATGAATGGGATGCGCCCCGCACCTTCACCTACCCCGCGCGCCTGCCCCTGGCGCAGCTGGACCATGTGTATGCGCGCGGGCTCACGCCGCTGTCGCTGCAGGTGCCGCGTGGGCGCATCTGGTGGCGCATGTCGGACCATCTGCCCCTGATCGCGGAGTTCCGGCTGTGAGGCGCTGCCGGGGTGTGCGCGGTGGCGGGGTGACGGGATGAGGCGCAAGCCCTCTGCGCAGGCCCCGGGCACCGGGCCCGCCGACGACCACCAGGTCCGGCTGCTGCAAGGCGCCGAGGAGTTCTTTCCGGCGCTCACCGAGGCCATGGATGCTGCGATGGCGGACATCCAGTTCGAGACCTACATCTTTGACTTCACCGGCGCCGGAGCCACCGTGGCCCAGGCGCTGATGCGCGCTGCAGCGCGCGGCGTGCGCACCCATCTGGTGGTCGATGGCGTGGGCACGGGCGCGTTGCCCAAGGCCTGGGCCGATCAGTTTCAGGCCGCCGGGGTGCTGTGCAGCGTGTATTCGCCGCTGGGGCCGCTGGGGCTGCTGCTGCCACACCGCTGGCGGCGCCTGCACCGCAAGCTGTGTGTGGTGGATGGGCGGGTGCTGTTTTGCGGCGGCATCAATGTGCTGGACGACTTTCACGACCCCAACCACGGCGCGCTGGAGGCACCCCGTTTTGACTTTGCCGTGCGGGCCACGGGCAGCCTGGTGGCATCGGCCAGCGACACCATGGACCAGCTCTGGTGGCGCATGCAGGCCGTGCGCGACGCACGCCAGCGCCGCTTGCCAGAGGCCCTGCAGGCCCTGCGCGCGGCCAGCGCGGCGCGGCACGCGGAGCAGGGCGGCGACCCTGGCGCAGGCCCGCCTGTGCGCGCCACCCTGGTGCTGCGCGACAACGTGCGCAACCGCAGCCGCATCGAGAAGGCCTACCGCCGCGCCATCGGCGCAGCACGGCACGAGGTCATCATTGCCAATGCCTACTTCATGCCCGGCGGCAAGCTGCGCCGCGCGCTGGTGATGGCCGCGCGCCGGGGCGTGCGGGTGCGCCTGCTGCTGCAGGGACGGTACGAATACTTCATGCAGTACCACGCGGCCCGTCCCGTGTACGGCGCGCTGCTGGAGGCGGGGGTCGAGATCTACGAGTACGCCCCCAGCTTTCTGCACGCCAAGGTGGCCGTCATCGATGCGCAGGGCGACCGGCCCTGGGCCACGGTGGGCTCGTCCAACCTCGACCCGCTCTCGCTGCTGCTGGCGCGCGAGGCCAACGTGGTGGTGGAAGACGCCGCCTTTGCCATCGACCTGCGCCAGCGCCTGGTGCACGCCATGCAGCACGCGGGCCGCCGCATGGACCCTGCGCGCTATGCCGGCCGCCCGCTGCGCCAGCGGGTGCTGGACCGCGTGGCGTTTGGTCTCATGCGCCTGGCGCTGTGGGTGACGGGCAAGCGGTACTGAGGGCGCCTTTGTCGAGATTGCTACTTTATTGATAGCTTCTCAGGCATATTCCACTAGCGCTTGCTGCCTAAAACCCTTGTAATTGATCAACCTGGGTTCGCTGGTACGATGCCAGCCATGTCCAGCCAACCTGCCGCCGATATGACGCCCACCCCACCGGACGAAGGCACGCCCGTTTCCGTCAAGATCCGAGAACGCCTTGCCGCCGCGCGCAAGCGCTTTCACGCCAACGACAACATTGCCGAATTCATCGAGCCCGGCGAGCTGGAAAAGCTGCTCGACGAGGTCGAGGTCAAGATGCAGGGCGTACTCGACAGCCTGGTGATCAACACCCAGGGCGACCACAACACCAACAACACCGCGCGCCGCGTGGCCAAGATGTACCTCAACGAGGTGTTCCGCGGCCGCTATGTGGCACAGCCGCCCATCACCGAGTTCCCCAACGCCGAGCACTTGAACGAGCTGATGATCGTGGGCCCGCTCACCGTGCGCAGTGCCTGCAGCCACCACTTCTGCCCCGTCATCGGCAAGATCTGGATCGGCGTGATGCCCAACGAGCACACCAACGTGATCGGCCTGTCCAAATACGCGCGCCTGGTGGACTGGATCATGGGCCGCCCCCAGATCCAGGAAGAAGCCGTGGTGCAGCTGGCCGACCTGATCATGGAAAAGACCCAGCCCGACGGCCTGGCCATCGTCATGGAAGCCAGCCACTTCTGCATGTCCTGGCGCGGCGTGCGCGACAACGACAGCCGCATGATCAACTCGGTCATGCGTGGCGTGTTCCTCAAGGACAGCGCTTTGCGCCGTGAATTTTTGTCCCTCATCCCTGGAAAGAACTGACCATGCTGGTACGCCTGCTTTACGCCAGTCGCGCGGTCGATACCTCGCCCGCCGCCATTGAAGCCATCCTGACGCAGTCGCGCCAGCACAACCCCGGCAGCGGCATCACCGGCGTGCTGTGCTACGGCGGCGGCGTGTTTTTGCAAGCCATCGAGGGCGGACGCTCTGCGGTGAGCGAGCTGTATGGCCACATCCAGAAGGACACGCGCCACAAGAACGTGGAGCTGCTGCACTACGAAGAAATCGCCGAGCGCCGCTTTGGCGGCTGGACCATGGGGCAGGTCAACCTGTCCAAGATCAACCACTCCATCCTGCTCAAATACTCCGAAAAGCCCGAACTGGACCCGTATGCGGTGTCGGGCAAGGTGTCGTTTGCGCTGCTTGAAGAGTTGATGGCCACCGCCTCCATCATCGGCCGAGCTTGAAAAGCGGGGCGCTTGGCTACTGCGCGGCCTGATCCCGGGCCTGCGGTACTCGCCGCACGGGAGTGCGGCTGCGTTCCTCCACCCAGGCTGAGGCCGCTCGCTACGCCAATCGCCCCACTTTTCGTCGTTGTCCTGAACTCGTCATTGCAGCCGCAGCCCACAGGGGCTGCGGCTTTTTGCATTCCAGCCCTCTCTCTTTCTGACCCGTGACCTTTACCGCCTTCGCCCTCATCATCCTCGCCGGCCTCATCCACGCGTGCTGGAACATCGCGGCCAAAAAGGCCGGGGGGGACTCGCGGTTTGCGTTCTTCACCTCGGTGATCATGATGGTCGTCTGGGCGCCGCTGGGCTGGTACCTGGGGCGCGACGCGGTGCCGCAGTGGGGCGCGGTGGAGTGGGGTTTTGTTGCCGCTAGCGGGCTGCTGCATGTGGCGTATTTCGTCATCTTGCTGCGCGGCTACCGCGTGGCGGACCTCACGGTGGTTTACCCGCTGGCGCGCGGCTCGGGGCCGCTGTTGTCGTCGCTGGTGGCCATCACGCTGCTGGGCGAGCAGATCTCGGCGCTGGGTGCCTTGGGCATCGTGGGCGTGGTGGGTGGTGTGTTTCTGATCGCGGGTGGCCCGGGCCTGCTGCGCGCCGCGCACGACCCCGCTGCGCGGGCTCGCGTGCACAAGGGCATTTTGTATGGCTTGCTCACGGGGGCCTTCATTGCCAGCTACACGGTGGTCGACGGCTATGCGGTCAAGTTTCTGCTGATGTCGCCCATCCTGGTGGACTACATGGGCAACTTTGTGCGTGTGGGCCTGCTGGCGCCCGTGGTGCTGCGCGACCTGCCCACTGCCCGCACCCTGTGGCTGGCGCAGTGGCGTTTTGCCCTGGCCGTGGCGGTGGTGAGCCCGGTGGCCTATGTGCTGGTGCTGTATGCCATGCAGCAGGCGCCCCTGTCGCACGTGGCCCCGGCGCGCGAGGTGTCCATGCTGTTTGCCGCCCTCATCGGTGGGCACCTGCTGGGCGAGGGTGACCGCGTGGCGCGCATTTTTGGCGCGCTGTGTATTGCGGCAGGCGTCACGGCGCTGGCCTTGGGATGACGGCCGCCGCACCACAATCCCTGCTGCTGGGCTGCGACTTCTCCAGCAGCCCCACGCGGCGCAAACCCATCGTGCTCGCGCTGGGCCGGCGCCATGGCACGCGCGTGCAGCTCAACGCCCTGCAGCCGTTCGACACCCTGGCCGCGTGCGGCCAATGGCTGTCTCAGCCCGGCGACTGGGTGGGCGGGTTCGACCTGCCCTTTGGCCTGCCACGCGAGCTGGTGCAGGCGCTGGGCTGGCCCACCGACTGGCTGGCGTGTATGAAGCACTACCGCAGCCTCAGCCGCGACCAGATCCGCGCGCAGTTTGCGGCGTTCTGCGATGCGCGCCCCGTGGGCGGCAAGTTTGCGCACCGTGCGACCGACGGGCCCGCAGGCTCCAGCCCCTCGATGAAATGGGTGAACCCGCCCGTGGCCTACATGCTGCACGCGGGCCTGCCGCGGCTGCTGGATGCGGGTGTGCACCTGCCCGGCCTGCACACTGGCGACCCGCGCCGCGTGGCGCTGGAGGCCTACCCCGGCCTGCTGGCGCGCGAGGTGCTGCAGCGGCGCAGCTACAAAAGCGACGACCGCGCCAAGCAGACCCCCGACCGCCTCATCGCCCGCAAAGACCTGGTCAACGCGCTGGAGCTGGGCCAGACCCGCCTCGGCCTGCGCCTCAAGCTCAGCCATGCCCAGCGCGACACCCTGGTGGATGACGCCAGCGGCGACAGCCTGGACGCCGTGCTGTGCCTGCTGCAGGCCGCCTGGGCCGAGCAGCGCCATGCCGAGGGCGACGCGCTTTACGGCCTGCCGCCGGGGCTCGATCCACTCGAAGGCTGGATCGTCACCGCGGACAAGCCCTGACCGACGATTCCGCCGCTTTTCCAGGCATCGGCCCGCCGCAGGCTGCTTAGCATGGGCGGGACACGTTGGATGCTTTGTTTGCCCATGCCTTTCGCCCCCCGCCATTGGTTCGCGCTGGTTTTGCTGGCCCCGCTGCTGCTGCAGGCCGCCCCCGCCCCCTGGTACTACTGGCGCAGCCTGGTCGATGGCCAGCGCGCGTGTGCACAAACCTCGCCCGGCCCGGGCTGGGAGCGCGACAGCGCACCCCACGAAGGCCCCGGCTGCCAGCCGCGCCGCAAGGTACTGGTCGTGCCCATGCGGTGACGGGCCGCACGGCGGGTGGTGTACAGTCGGCTGTTATAAAAAACATAGCTATCAGCGCTTATTGCATAAGCGCTTGCGGGCAAAAGAGCTTGCAATGCTGTGTGTACATTCGATAATGGCGGGAGCGTGCTATGTGCTTTTACGTGCCCACGTTGGGCCAGTAGGCCAGTGATCGCAAGGCGCGGACTGCTGCCAAGGCTGGTGGCCTTGGCGAAGTCTGCAACGCCGCGAGCGCTGGCCTACTGGCCCAACCCTGTGGGAAAGCCGGGGAAAGGCCCGGCAACGTTGTTACAAGCCGCTTGCAGTATGCATACTGCTGCGCGCCTTGCGCCTAGTTGCCGGGCCTTTCCCCGGCTTTCGTGGACACGTAAAAGCACATAGCACGCTCCTATGACTGAACTGATTCTGATCCGCCACGGAGAGACCGACTGGAACCGCGAACTGCGCTTCCAGGGCCACGTGGATGTGCCCCTCAACGCCACTGGCCACGAACAGGCCCGCCGCCTGGCCGAGCGCCTGGCTGCAGAGCGCCCCGTGGTGCACCACCTCATCTGCAGCGACCTCATCCGCACCCAGCAGACCGCCACGCCCAGCCTGCAGTTGCTGTTCCCCCAGGCCCGCATCGACACGCTGACCGACAGCGCCCTGCGCGAGCAAAACTTTGGCGTGGTGGACGGCAAGCGCGTGGACGACGTCAAGCAGGAACACGCCGATGCCTGGAACCAATGGCTGCGCTTTGAAGCCGACTACGGCATGCCCGGCGGCGAGACCACCCGCCAGTTCCACACCCGCGTGATGGACGCCGTCTATCGCATCGCCCAGCAGCACAGCGGCCAGACCGTGATGGTGGTCACCCACGGCGGCGTGCTCGACATGATCTGGCGCACGGCACGTGGCACGGGGCTGGACGGCCCGCGCCAGAGCGACATCCCCAATGCAGGGCTCAACCGCGTGCGGGTGAGCGGCGATGCCGTGGAAGTGCTGGACTGGGCCGACGTGCGGCACCTGGCGGATTTACCGGAGCAGCCGGTGTATGACCAGACGAAGTTGGTGGTGCGGTAATTGACTAACGCATAGTTCAATATCAGGACCGGGCGAGAAAGGCCCGAGTTATCTTTTCAGCGCTCTCTGCGTCGTTTGCCAGCCCCAGAAATGCAACTGCAGCGATAGCCCCGAATATTTCAGCGAACTTCAGGATTGCGTGAACTTCTTCTTCATCGTACGAAGGTTCGACTGCAAATTCGCTTTGCCAACGCTGGACGTGTAAACCTCCTGTGTGCGTATATGCGCACATGGATGACCAGTGCGCCTTCCTCAGCGCTTCCAGATTGGCATCAGCGAAGTCGTGGGCCCTCTCTACGGCAGAGACTAAGGCTGAAAAATCTGGTGGATTTCCACCGCCGATAAATGATTCGACCTGGGCGTCTGTGGCGCAGTGGGCCAGCCACTCGCCTCGTACGTAGGCTTCAAATTCGACACGGACGAGAGAGAATGCTGAACCATATAAGCAGCGCTCGACAAGAACGACGATGGAATGGTGGTGTTCTTGTGCAAGCGCGAAGCATGCTGCTGCAGCACGTGAGCGATTTGAGGCGGAGATGGTTTTCTCATGCACCTGTCGCCGAAGCAGTTCAACGAATTGGCCTGCTGTACTGATACGAGTATGGAAATCCATAGAGGCGAACGCAGACGTTTCGGTCTTGTGCTCAGAGGCCATGGTTGTGACAGTCGCTAGTGGACTCACGCCACTGGCAACCCCAGCACCCCATTCACCATTCCCACCTGCCGCGCCAACCTCACCGACTCCGGCTGCCCATTCACTAACGGCTGCACTACGTTCTGCACCGCCGCCCACTGACCGTTGCGCTGCAGCGCATCCACCCAGATCTGGTGGAACAAATCCCGCTGCGCGTGGCTTCCTCCAATCTCCACCAGCCGGGGCAGGGCCACGCCCAGTTTCTCCACCGCCGTCGCCCAGTCGCCCTGCGCATGCGCCAGCAGGCCGTGGGCGGCGGGCACGCACACCTGTTGCCACACGGTGCGCTCCTGCGCCTCGGTGCGGGTGGCGGCGTGGGCCTCGATGTTTTGTTGCAGCGTGCGTGCGGCCTCCATGCGCCCGGCGCGGGCCAGGCCGTAGAGGTATTGCAGGTCCAGGAAGGGCAGCACGTGGTCGGCCAGGCGCGGCGCTAGGTAGTCGGCCACGTCGGTCCAGCGGTCGCCGACATCCACGCCTGCCAACTCCAGCCGGGCGAGCAGTGACACGGCGTTGATCTGGTCCTGGGTGTATTCCTTGACCACGCCCCAGACCTGGCTGTCGTAGAGCGCCAGCACTTCGGCATGCCGGTCCTGCTCCAGCAAAAACAGCGCCTGGTGCCACCAGTTGTGCGTGACCATGAAGGAGTTCAGGCCCGTCCAGGTGTCGCCCACGCTGGCCATGAAGTCGGTACCTTCGCGGATGCGGCCCTGGGTCAGCATGACGTGGGCCAGCGCGTGGTGGGCCCAGGGTTCTTTGCGGCACAGGGCGATGGCATGGCGGGCGGCGCTTTCGGCCTCTTGCAGGCGGTGGCATTGCTCCCAGCCAAAGGCCAGCATGCCGTGCAGGTAGGGCACCTCGGCTGCTGTGGGCAGGGCCTGCAGCGCCAGGCGCAGCATGCCGGGCGAGTCGCCGCGGTTGAACAAATGGTATTGGCCGAGCTTGAGGGAGGCGAGGTCGCGCGGGTGCAGGCGGGCTTGCTCCTCGTGCAGCGCAATGGCGCGGGGCAGGTCGCCATCCACCCAGGCGGCGATGGCGGCCACAAAGCGTTGTTCACGCTCGGTAGCCTCTGCGGCGCGGGCCAGGGCATGGTCGATGAAGGGGCGGGCGTTGCGCGGAGCGTCGGCCGACTCGGCAAACATGTGCAGTGCGGCGCAGCTGGCCTGGACGATGGGGCTGGTGTCGGCCGCCGCGTTCAGCACTTTCACCGCGCGGGCCTCGCAGGCGATGAAGCCTTCTACAAAGTCATTCAGCGCTGTCGCGCTGGCCTCGTCGTGCAGCGTGATGGGGTTGCCCAGGCTGTCGGTCATGCGGGTGTGCGTGGAGGATGGCATGGGGCATTGTTGGGTCGCTGGGCTCAGCCGCCGTTGATCAAGGTCAGGTAGGCGTTGCGGGTTTCGGCAGACACCGAAGCCACGAGTTGTTCGTGCGGCGTCTGGTGCCGCGCCAGCATGCGGGCGCTGGCCACGGTTTTGGACTTGCAGTACCAGTGGCAGGTGTGCTGCATCAGAAACAGCTCGGCCGTCATCATGTAGGCGCGGTCCTTGGGCGACAGGTGGCTGGTGTTCTGCACCACATGGGCAATGCCGCGCGCGTGGATGGCGAGCGCTCGGCGCACGTCAAAGGTCATGGCGGGCAGCAGCTTGTCGGCAAACGGGATCGGCACGGAGAGCCGGCTGACGCGCGCGTGGGCTTCGTCCACCTTGGCAAAGTCGGCGGCAAAGCGGCTGAACTGCTCGCTCAGCTGCGACTCGGTGGTGCTCAGCAGGCTCCAGATCTGGCTGCGGCGCTCGTCGGTGCTTTCACCCAGGGCGCGCAGGTAGCCGTCGGTCAGCGCCTCCATCAGCTTTTCGATCTGGTAGTTGGCCAGGTGTTTGCCCAGCAGCGCAATGCGCTTGCGCTGCTCTTTGGCATTGAGCATGAAGGTGCCGGTGGCGATGAGGATCGCCAGGATGATGATGTCCATGCGGTGGTGGGATGGTGGTTTGTGAGGTGGGGGCTCCAGCGGTGGTGCCAGCGTCAGAGCATATTCCCCCAAGGTTACCAACAACAACGCACGACAGATGCAGGGTTATGCCGCAGGCGGCTGGGGCCATGCCCGCTGGGGTTCGCGGATCAGCTCGAACGCGTGCGCCACCTGCAGCACGCCCAGGTCGTCAAAACGTGCGCCCGCAATCTGCAGGCCGATGGGCAAACCAGCGCGGGTGTAGCCACAATTGACCGAGGCCGCAGGTTGCTCGGACATGTTGAACGGCACGGTAAAGCCGATGTGTTCCAGCGGGCGCAGCGGGTCGTCGGTGGGCGAGGGCAGCTCGGCCTGGAAGGCGACGTTGGGCGCCACGGGCGAGATCACATAGTCGAACGCGCTGCAGGCCTTGACGGTGGCCACGCGCGTCAGGTGGAACTGGTGGCTGGCGGTGAAGACCTCGGTGCCGCTCATGCCGGCGGCACTGTCGGCCCAGGTGCGGATGTAGGGCAGCACCTTGTCGCGCCGCGCCGCAGGCAGGGCCTGCAGGTCGATGTGGGAACGCATGCGCCAGAAGTGGTCCATGCCGTCGAGCATGGCCTGGGTCATGAAAGGTGCCATGGGCACGATGGTGGCGCCGGCGGCCTCCATGAGTTGGGCTGCGCGCTCCACGGCGGCCTTCACCTCGGGCTCCACTGGCAGGCCGCAGCCTGCATCCAGCAGCAGGCCGATGCGCAGGCCGCGCAGGCGCTCGGCGCCCTTGTTGAACTGGCTCCAGGCGATGTCCTGGTAGGGCAGGCTCATGCTGTCGCGTGCGTCGGGCTGGCTCAGCACCTGCATCATCAGCGCGGCGTCGGCCACGGTGCGGGTCATGGGGCCGGCGGCGCGGCCAGTGTAGGGCGGGTCGATCGGGATGCGGCCCAGGCTGGGCTTGAGGCTGAAGATGCCGCACCAGCTGGCGGGCAGGCGCAGCGAGCCACCAATGTCGGTGCCGATGTGCAGCGGGCCGTAGCCCGCAGCGGCCGCCGCGCCACCGCCGGCGCTTGAGCCGCCCGGGCCCTTGCTCACGTCCCAGGGGTTGCGCGAAAGCGGGTGAAAGGTGGACAGGCCGGATGACAACATGCCGTAGTCGGGCATGGTGGTCTTGGCGACGATGACGGCACCTGCCTCGCGCATGCGGGCGGCGGGGGGGGCGTCAGCTGCGGCGGGCACCAGCTCAACGGCGGCCGTGCCCAGCGGGGTGGGGTCGCCTTCGGTGGCAATGTTTTCCTTGATGGTGCTGGGCACGCCGTCGAGCAGTCCCTTGGGCTCGCCGCGCAGCCAGCGGGCCTCGGAGGCACGGGCCTGGGCCAGGGCGGCCTCGGGGCGCAGCAGGTAGGTGGCTTTGATGTGGGGCTCCCACCGTTCAATGTGGGCCAGCACGGACTGCGTGACCTCGACCGGTGACAGCTTGCGCTGGCGGTAGGCGGCAATCAGGTCGTGGGCGGGCAGGTCGTGCAGTTCGGTCATGGCGGGGTGGGTGGTCGCCGTAGCGATGTTTATCAATAAAAAAGGCTGCAAGCGCTAGTGGATAAAGCGCTGGCAGCTATTGTTTTAGGAGTCTTGGCTCCTGCACGCGCCGCGTTGCGGCGCGTGGCTGTCAGGACCAGGACAGCGCGGAGATGTCGTTCACGAACACGGGCATGTCTTTCCACAGGCCCTTGAGGTTCTTGTTGGCCACCGTGATCCACTGGTTGGAGTACAGGAAGGCGTGCACCGCATCGTTGGCCAGCAGGCGCTGCGCATCGCCCAGCAGCTTGGCGCGGTCGGCAGGGCGGGCGGCGTTCTTGATCTGGCTGAACAGGTCGTTGAACTTGGGCGAGTTGTAGGCCCAATAGTAGTCGGGCTTGGCAAAGTTGCCCAGGTCAAAGGGCTCCACGTGGCTGATGATGGTCAGGTCGTAGTTCTTGCTGCCGTAGGTGCCGCTGAGCCACTGCGCCCATTCCACGTTCTGGATCTTGGCGATGATGCCGACCTTGGCCAGCTGGGCAGCCACCACCTCACCGCCCTGGCGGGCGTAAGGCGTGGGAGGCAGCGTCATGGTCAGCTCCAGCGGCGTCTTGATGCCGGCCTCGGCCAGCAGCTTCTTGGCCTTTTCAGGGTCGTAGGGGTTCACGCCCGTGGTGTCCACATAGCCAAACGCGCCGGGCACGTAGTGGCTGCCGATGGGTGCGCCGTAGCCGTCGCCCGCGCCTTCGATCACGGCCTTGCGGTCAATGGCTGCGGCAATGGCGCGGCGCACGCGCACGTCATCCAGCGGCTTCTTGCCGTTGTTGATGGCCACGATGGTTTTGGCGCGCGAGCCGCTGACCACCACCTGGAACTTGGGGTTGGCCTTGAACTGCGCCACGCTGCGCGGCGTGACGCGAGGGAATGCGTCCACGTCGCCCGCCAGCAGGGCAGCCACCTGGGCTGCGGGGTCGGAGATGAAGCGGAAGGTCGCGCGCTTGATCTTGATGGCCTTGGCGTCGCGGTATCCGTCCCAGGCAGTGAGCACGACTGAAGAGCCCTTGTTCCAGGCCTGCAGCTGGTAGGGGCCGGTGCCCACGGGCTTGTTGGCGTTGGTGTCGGCGCTCTTGGGCTCCACGATGATGGAGGTGGCCTGGCCCAGCACGAACAGCAGGTCGGGGTCGATCTCCTTGTTGAGCAGCACCACGGTGTAGTCGTCGACCACCTGGGTGGTGATGCCGGCAAAAGTGCGCTTGTCCTTGTTGGTGCTCTTCTCGCCGCCCGCGCGGTCGTACGAGAACTTGACGGCCGCAGCAGTGAAGGGCTCGCCATTCTGGAACTTCACGCCACGGCGCAGCTTGAAGGTGTAGGTCTTGAGGTCGGGCGAGACCTCCCAGCTTTCGGCCAGCAGGGGCGACACGCTGCCGTCGGGGTTGATCTTGGTGAGCGTCTCGAAGATGTTGTACTGAACGATTTCGGCGATGGCAGATGCTGCACCGGCGGTGGGGTCCAGGCCTGGGGGCTCCAGCGTCATCGCCAGCGTCACCGCATCTTTGCGGCCTTGCGCCAGGGCGCCAAGCGAGGTGGTCAAGGGCACAGCGGCGATGGCGCCAGTGGCAAGGACGGTACGGCGGTTCAGCATGTTCGGACTCTCCAGACAAAAAACCAGACAACAACCATAGAGACCCCGGTGCAATTTGTTACCGGGGAGGAAAGAAGCTTTTTACACCATCACACCTGCATGTGGTTATGCGGTTTTTGCCGTTGCCGCAGTCGCTGCAGCGGCGGCAGCCGCACGGCGTGCCCGTGCCCGGCCGGGCAGCACCTGCGGCACGGCTCCCACCAGCGACTGTGTGTAAGGGTGCTGCGCGTTGCGGAACAGCTCGCCCGGCGAGCCACGCTCCACGATGCGCCCCTGGTACAGCACCACCACCTCGTCGCACAGGTGGTTGACGACCGCGAGGTCATGGCTGATGAGCATGTAGGTGATGCCGAACTGCTGCTGCAGGTCTTGCATCAGGTTCAGCACCTGGGCCTGTACCGACACGTCGAGCGCGCTCACGGGCTCGTCGGCCACGATGAGGCGGGGCCGGGTGATGAGGGCACGCGCAATGGCGATGCGCTGGCGCTGGCCGCCAGAGAATTCGTGCGGGTACTTGCCCAGGTCGTTGGTGCGCAGGCCCACTTGCGACAGCACCTGGGCGGCCTGCTCGCGCTGCTCGGCGCGCGTGGTCTGGCCCTGTGCCTGCAGCGGTTCGGTCACGATGCGCTCCACTGTCTGGCGCGGGTCCAGCGATCCGTACGGGTCCTGGAACACCATCTGAAAATCGCGGCGCGCCTGGCGCAGCTGCTCGGCGGGCAACTGGTGCAGGTTGCGGCCCAGCAGCTCCACCGTGCCGGAGGTGGGTGCATCGAGCGCCATCACCAGCCGTGCCAGGGTGGACTTGCCCGAGCCCGATTCGCCGACGATGCCGAGGCTGCGGCCAGAGGCAATCGAGAAGTTCACGCCGTTGAGCGCATGCACCTTGCCCGGCGGGCGAAACAGGTGCTCGCGGGGCAGTGTGTATTCGCGCACCAGGTCGGTCACCTGGAGCAGCGGCGCGGTGGCTGGCGCGACGGTGGTGGGGGGGGCCTGGGTCATGCAGCCACCTCGATGATGTTCACCACGTCCGCACTCTGCGCCTCGGCAATGGCTTCGCGCCGCAGGCAGCGCACCAGGTGGTCGCCGTCGGCATCGGTGGCGACCAGCGTGGCCTCGGGCTGCTTGTGGTGGCAGTCATCCACCGTGTAGCTGCAGCGCCCTGCAAACGGGCAGCCAGCGGGCAGGTCCACCAGCTCGGGCACCGTGCCCGGAATCGTGGACAGGCGCGGGCGCTCGCCGGGGGCATGCACGGCACCCAGGTGGGGCCGTGCGGCGAACAGACCGCGTGTGTAAGGGTGGGCCATGGCCGAGAAGACCGAGGCAGTGGAGCCGCTTTCGACCACGCTGCCGCCGTACATCACCATCATGCGGTCCACGTTCTGCGAGATCACCCCCAGGTCGTGCGAGATGAGGATCAGCGCCATGTTGCGCTCGGCCACCAGGTCGCTGATGAGGTCCAGGATCTGCTGCTGGATGGTCACGTCGAGCGCCGTGGTGGGCTCGTCGGCAATCAGCAGGTCGGGCCCGCAGGCCAGCGCCATCGCAATGGTGATGCGCTGGCGCTGCCCGCCCGAGAACTGGTGCGGGTAGGCGTCAAAGCGCTGTGCGGCGTTGGGGATGCCCACGCGGTCCAGCAAGGCAATCGCTTCGGTGCGTGCGGCTGCTGCATTCATGCCCCGGTGCAGGCGCAGCGGCTCCGCCACCTGGCGGCCAATGGTGTGCACGGGGTTCAGGGCCGTCATGGGCTCCTGGAACACCATGCCAATGCGGTTGCCGCGCATCTTGCACATCTGTGCATCGGTGCGGCCCACCAGCTCTTGCCCATCAAAGCGGATACTGCCGGTGACCTGTGCACTCTCGGGCAGCAGGCCCATGAGCGACATGGCGGTGATCGACTTGCCGCAGCCTGATTCACCGATCAGGCCCAGGGTTTCACCGCGCGCCAGCGAAAAGCTCACGCCGCGCACGGCATCGGCGGGGCCCCGGTGCGTCTGCAGGCGGATGCGGAGGTTGGAGACTTCAAGCAAAGGCATGGCAGAGGATCGTCATCGTTCGCAGTAATTTCATCTCAGCTAAACGGGTCTGTGAAACTGGCGCGACCCAAGCCAGCGCCCCCGTGCAAGGGCCGTCCCGCCGCACTGGGGGTGTCCCCCTCCCGCATTGCGCAGCAATGCGAGAGAGGGGGAAGGCGCGAAGCGACTCAGGGGGTGTCATCTTTTTCTGGAGAGGCGGGGGTCGAGCAAATCGCGCAGCCCGTCGCCCAGCAGGTTCAGCCCCAGCACGGCCAGCGCAATCGCCATGCCGGGCCACACCGCCAGCAGCGGGGCCTGGAACATCAGTGTCTGTGCCTCGCTCAGCATGCGGCCCCAAGAGGGCTGGGGCGGCTGGGTGCCCAGGCCCAGGTACGACAGGGCGGCCTCGGCCAGGATGGCGATGGCGAACTGGATGGTGGCCTGCACGATGAGCACCGACAGGATGTTGGGCAGCACGTGTTCCAGCGTGATGCGCCAGCTGCCTTTGCCGCAGGCACGTGAGGCCAGGATGTATTCGCGCGACCACACGGCGTTGGCCGATGCGCGCGTGACGCGTGCAAACGTCGGGATGTTGAAGATGCCGATGGCGATGATGGAATTCACAATGCCTGCACCAAACACCGCCGTCATCATGATGGCCGAGAGGATGGCGGGGAAGGCGAACGTGAAGTCTGCCAGCCGCATGATCAGTTCTTCCACCCAGCCGCGCTTGGCGGCGGCCAGCAGGCCCAGCGCCGTGCCGATGGTGAGGCCGATGCCCACCGCGATCACGCCCACCAGGATGGAGTTGCGGGCGCCCACCAGCAGCAGCGAGGCCACGTCGCGGCCAAAGGCATCGGTGCCCAGCCAGTGGGTGCCGGAGGGACTCGCCAGCTTGTTGGCCAGGTCCATCTCGTAGGGCGACCAGGGCGTCCAGACAAAGGAGAGCAGCGCAGCAAGGATCAGCAGCGCCGACAACACCGCACCGATGACAAAACTGCGGTGGCGCAGCGCGCGGTGCAGCCAGCCGGGGGCGGAGGGTGTGGAAGAGGAGAGGGTGGACACGGCGGCGCTCATGGGGATCAGATGTCGGAAGCCTTCACGCGGGGGTCGATCACGGCGTAGAGGATGTCCACGACGAAGTTCACGATCACCACCATGGCGGCGAGCAGCATCACGCAATTGCGCACCACGATCAGGTCGCGGTTGGAGATGGACTGGAAGATCAGGCGCCCGAGGCCGGGCAGATAGAACACGTTCTCGACCACGATGGTGCCCGCCAGCAGGTTGGCAAACTGCAGCCCCATCACGGTGACCACCGGGATCATGGCGTTGCGCAGCACATGGCCCCACAGCGCTGCGCGCTGCGTGAGACCTTTGGCGCGGGCCGTGCGTACAAAGTCTTCACGCAGCACCTCCAGCACGGCCGAGCGGGTGATGCGCGCGAGGATGGCAGCCTGCACCACAGCCAGCGCAATGGCGGGCAGCAGCAGGGCTTTGAGGGCTTCTAGCGGGCTGCCGCCAGCGTCTTCCGTCCAGCCCGGAAAGCCGCCGGCCGAGAACCACTGCAGCTTCACCGAGAACAGCAGGATCAGCAGGATGGCGAACCAGAAGTTGGGGATGGCAATGCCGATCTGCGCCAGGCCCATCACGCCCACGTCACCCAGCTTGTTGTGGCGCGCCGCGGCGTACACACCGGCGGCCAATGCCAGCACCGTGGTGATTACCATGGCCATCAGGGCCAACGGCACGGTAAGTGCCAGGCGCTCCAGCACCAGGTCGAGCACGGGCGAGCTGTAGGCGTAGCTGTCGCCCATGTTGCCCACCACCAGGCCGCTCACCCATTGCCAGTAGCGCAGGCTGGCGGGCTGGTCCAGACCCAGCTTGGTGGCCAGAGCTGCCACCGCATCGGGAGAGGCATCGGGACCCATCAGAATCTGCGCGGCATTGCCCGGCAGGATTTCCAGCACCAGGAACACGACGATGGAGGCGCCAATCAACGTGGCCAGGAGGGTGACAAACCGCTTGAGAAAAAACAGGCCCATGGGTGGGGTGCGTTGGCAGGTGGGTCAGACGCAGGGGCGTCAAAATTAATGTGTATACACAGCATAACGGTAAAAACGTCCCCGTCAGCGGTGGTGGGTTGCAGTGTGGCACGCAAGGCACATGCCACCGGCGCGGGATAATACGGAGCATGAACTGCGCCGCTCGCTCCGTTGCCCCTGTTTTTGGCCCTGTGCACTGGGAGGCTGTATGGCGCTGATGATCACGGACGAGTGCATCAACTGCGATGTGTGCGAGCCCGAATGCCCCAACCAGGCGATCTACCTGGGGCAGGAGATCTACGAAATCGACCCGAACAAGTGCACAGAATGTGTAGGGCATTTCGACGAGCCCCAGTGTGTGCAGGTCTGCCCTGTGGCCTGCATTCCCGTGAACCCGCAGCACGTGGAAAGCCGCGAAACCCTGTGGCAGAAGTTCCAGCGGCTGCAGGCGGCCACACCGACGTAATTTGAACCAAATCGACCGCTTGCGCTAGTAGGTCATGCCTTGGGCGCTATTGAATAAATAGCAATATCCACAGCGCAACGGCTGGATGGACTGGTGGCCCCTCAGTCCTCCACGGGCCGAGGGGGCTTGGGGCGGGGCGGTTTGGTGGTGTGGATGAGCAGCGTGGCCTTTTCCATGTCCCCCGCCAACAGAGCGGGGTAGGCCTTGAGCGAGTGGGCGATGCTGTCCTCGATCAGCGTGCGCTGGTCTGGCGACGGCTTCTTGAGCACCCAGTTGGCGACTTCGCTTTTGACGCCCGGATGGCCGATGCCGATGCGCAGGCGCCAGTAGTCCGGCGAGCCCAGCTGTCCGTGGATGTCACGCAGGCCGTTGTGTCCGGCATGGCTGCCGCCGCGCTTGAGCTTGACCTGGCCCGGTGCAATGTCCAGTTCGTCGTGCACCACCAGGATTTCCTCGGGCAGGATCTTGAAAAAGCGCGCCAGCGAAGCCACCGACTTGCCCGAGAGGTTCATGAAGGTCTGCGGCTCCAGCAGCCACACGTTCTGGCCGTGCACCGTGGTGCGTGCCACCAGGCCGTGGTAACTGCGCTCTGGCACCAGCGTGGTCTTGAGTTCGCGCGCCAGGGCATCAATCCACCAGAAGCCGGCGTTGTGCCGCGTGTCCTCGTAGTCTGGCCCGGGGTTTCCCAGGCCTACAAACAGCTTGATCATGTGCGGGATTATCGGTGGCTGGGGTGTGGAAAGGCCGTCGGCATTGCTGCCGCTGCCTGAGGATGCAGTCGGCGAGAGAGAGGTGCGGCGTGCAAAGTGCGCCACACCAATGAAAACGGCCCACGCAAGGTGGGCCGATTCGTGGTCAACACCGCAAAGCGGGTTGACCGGGTGAAGTGATCGAGGTCGTTGACCGGCGAATTACTTCTTGCCCTTGCCCTTGCCCTTGGCATCGGCAGCAGGAGCGGCTTCAGCAGGGGTCTCGACGACCACGACTGGAGGCACCACGGACACCAGCACGGGGTTGTTGTTCTGGCCACCACGGACCTTGGCCACCACGCCCTTGGGCAGCTTGATGTCCTTCAGGTGCAGGGAAGCACCCTTTTCCAGCTTGGACAGGTCCACAGCGATGAATTCGGGCAGGTCCGAAGGCATGCAGGTCACGTCCAGTTCGTTCACGATCGGGTTGACCATGCACTTGTCCACCTTGACGGCGTTGGACTCTTCTGCACCGCTGTAGTGCAGTGGCACCTTCAGGTGCAGCTTGGTCTTGTCGTCCACGCGCTGGAAGTCGATGTGCAGCACCAGTTGCTTGTAGGGGTGGTATTGCACGTCACGCAGCACAACCTTGGACGTGGCGCCAGCCACTTCCATGTCCAGCACGCTGGAGTGGAACGCTTCCTTCTTGAGGGCGTGCCACAGTGCGTTGTGGTCCACCTCGATCAGTTGTGGCTCGGTAGCACCACCGTACACGATGCCAGGCGTCTTGCCCGAATTACGCAGACGGCGGCTCGCACCCGTACCCTGCTTGGCGCGCTCAAAAGCGACGAAGTTCATAGTTAGCTCCTGAAAAGGGTGGACCGCGACCAGTCGTACCCCGATTAAAAAAGACCTGTGACGCCTTCATGGCGGCAGGCCTGCGCATTGCTCTCGAACAGACAAGCCTCCCGAAGGAGGCCTGCGTGCAATCCGACTGCAACGCTCCCGGGGGAGCGTGTCAGAACAGGTTGTCCTGGTCCGAGAACAGACTCATGACCGACTCACCCTTGGCAATGCGCTGGATCGTTTCGGCGATCAGCGGGGCCACGGAGAGTTGGCGAATCTTGGAACATCCCTTGGCGTTGTCGCTCAGCGGGATGGTGTTGGTCACCACGACTTCATCGAGGGCTGTGCCCTTGGCGATGCGTTCGATGGCAGGACCCGAGAAAATGGGGTGCGTGCAGTAGGCGTACACCTTCTTGGCACCGCGCTCCTTGAGCACTTCGGCAGCCTTCACCAGCGTGCCGGCGGTGTCGATCATGTCGTCCATGATCACGCAGTTGCGGCCTTCGATCTCGCCGATCACGTGCATCACTTCCGACACATTGGCCTTAGGACGGCGCTTGTCGATGATGGCCAGATCGCAGTTCAGTTGCTTGGCCAGGGCACGTGCGCGCACCACGCCGCCCACGTCGGGGGAGACGACGATCAGATCTTCGTAGTTCTTCTGGCGCAGGTCGCCCAGCAGCACCGGCGACGCATAGATGTTGTCCACGGGAATATCGAAGAAGCCCTGGATCTGGTCAGCGTGCAGGTCCATGGTCAGCACGCGGGCCACGCCCACGGCTTGCAGCATGTTGGCCACCACCTTGGCCGTGATGGGCACACGGGTAGAGCGGGGGCGGCGGTCCTGGCGGGCGTAACCGAAATAAGGAATCACGGCGCTGATCCGCTCAGCCGACGCGCGCTTGAGCGCATCGACCATGATCAGCAGTTCCATGAGGTTTTCGTTGGTGGGTGCGCAGGTGGACTGCACCACGAAAACATCACGTGCGCGCACGTTTTGTTTGATTTCGACGGTGACTTCACCGTCAGAGAAGCGACCCACGTCAGCCGCACCGAGGGTGGTGCCGAGGTGTTGGGCAATTTCAGCTGCCATGCCAGGATTGGCATTGCCGGTGAAAACCATGAAGTCGGGGTGGTTGGCTTGCATGAGCGTCCCAGCAGTCTGAAATAAAAGCCCGTACGCGGAAAGCGTTTGGCAGGGGAAGAAGGATTCGAACCTTCGCATGCCGGAATCAAAATCCGGTGCCTTAACCAGCTTGGCGACTCCCCTACACAGGTCAATTGCCGAGGGCAACCAACCTTAAATTTCTCCTGATGCCCAACCTGCCAGAGGATGAATCATCAGATTTTCACATGCCTTCACTTGCCAGCCCTCGGGGGCTCCGTTCAAGTCAACTGCGTGTGATAGTTGCGCAAACACCGCACTGCCTGAGCCTGTCATTCTGCCTTTGAGGCCGCGATCTTTGAGCCATTCAATGGCTTGAAAAACATCGGGGCAAAGAGCCTGAGCAACTGGCTGCAAGTCGTTTCGACCGAAGTCAAAGTGTGCTGCAGCAAAGCCTAAGATTGTAGCACTATCTGAATCGCGTTTCAAACTTGGTGACGAAAAAATTTCTTTTGTCTCCAAACCTGCTGCGGGCTTCACGATCACAAAGCTCGCTTGCGGTAGCTGGTGCACTTTCTCAAGCGGCGTGATTGTCTCACCAATTCCCTCCACCCAAGCGTTGTGGCCGCATAAAAAAAACGGAACGTCAGCGCCCAGCTGCAAACCGATCTTTGCCAATGCGTGTCTTGGCAGGTTCAGCCCCCACAGCCGGTTCAAAGCCAGCAGCGTGGTGGCGGCATCTGAAGAGCCGCCTCCCATGCCTGCCTGTGCCGGCACGCGTTTCAGAACGCCAATGTGAGCGCCCTCGCTGCAGCCCGTTGCAGCCTGCAGTGCACGTGCAGCGCGGACCGAGAGGTCCACTTCGGGCAGCGCTGTGGACAGGTCTTCCCGCGAAATCAATCCATCCGTGCGGCGTTGGAAGTGCAGGGTGTCGCACCAGTCCACAAGCATGAACACGGACTGCAGCAGGTGATAGCCGTCAGCACGCCGTCCGGTGATGTGCAAAAAAAGATTGAGCTTGGCCGGGGCTGGCACGTCATACAAGGCTTGCATGGGGCGAAAGAGTGGGGAGCGAGGTTTTGCTGTGCGAACGGCTCTGCTGGCCGCAGCAGTTTGCAGGCCGTCAGGGAGTCAGCGCAATGCGCAGCGTGGCGGTAGGCTGCGGGTCGCTGCGGCGTGCCGTCAGCCGCCCGTCTGCAATGCCGGTAAGGTCTGCTTGCCACCCCGTCGCACTGGCCTGGGTGCCCTTGAGCCAGCTGAACAAGGCGGTCACGGGAATGCGAGTGCCGGTCACGTCCTGGAGCAGCGTGTCCAGGGAATCAGAGGTACGGGTGTCCTGACCGCTAAGCAGCTGCGCGTGACCATCTTTCCAGTCGAGTTGCGCAATGCGATTGCCAAAGGGGCTGAGCAAAACGAGTCCACCCGCCTGGGCGGTGCCGCGCAGCTCGAACATGGCAGAAAAAGACTGCGAGGCCTGCCCGTCGATCTGCAAGGCAATGCGCCCACTCCAGCTGTCTTCATCCATGGGGGCTGTGGCCATTGGCTGCGCACAACCTGCGAGCCACAGCGCCCACAACACCAGCCACCATGCCCACCGGTGAGGAAGAGTCCGTAGCCGACTGTTTGAAGTAGCGCTGAAAAGGCCTTGCATCAGAGGGAGGCCCCGAGGCGTTGCAGGGTCTCTTTGAGGGTGTCATTGTCAGGACTGGCACGCTGACCTTCTTTCCAGACGCGTGTTGCACCGTCCCTGTCGCCCATGCTCCAGAGCACCTCACCCAGATGTGCAGCAATCTCCACATCAGGCCGTGCCTTGAAGGCTACTTCGAGGTGTTTGCGGGCGTCTGCCTTGTTGCCCAGGCGAAACTCCACCCAGCCAAGGCTGTCCATGATGAAGGGATCGTTGGGGGCGAATTCCAATGCCTTCAGGATGAGCTGTTTGGCCTCGGCCAGCCGCACTCCGCGGTCTGCGAGCGAATAGCCAAGGGCGTTGTAGGCGTGGTGGTACTCTGGCTGGCGTGCGATCACCTGACGCAACAGCTTCTCCATCGTGTCTGGCTGGCCCGCCTTTTCTGCCAGCATGGCCTGGTCATAGACCAGTTCGGCGTCGTCCGGGGCCAGGGCCACCAGTTCGACTTGTACCTTGTAGGCTTCCTGGTACAGGCGCTGGTCGCGTAACAGCTGCACTTCGGCCATCAGCTTCATGCGTTGGCTGTCTGCTGAATTGCCTGGCAGGTTGCGCAACAAGGCCCGCGCCTGGGCGAGCTTGCCCTGGCGTGCCAGCAATGATGCGCGGCGCGTCTGCGCACCAAAGACTTCTTCTGCGTTGTCGATCCGTGCGAGCCACGCTTCTGCGCCCGCAAAGTCTTTCTTTTTCTCGGCAATCTGCGCGTGCAGCAGGTACGCTTGCGTGAGGCTCTTTTGCCGCAGGTCGGTGTCACCAGCTGCAGATGCCAGTTCCATGAACCGTTGCAGCGATGCCTCTGCGGCAGGCAGGCGGTTGTCCTGGTACTGCAAGGTGGCGGCCACCAACCATGCCTCTGCCAGGTCAGGCTTTTCCTTGGTGACCGTCTCCAGCTGGCGACTGGCCTCTGGATAGCGCTGAAGGCCCAGCAATACCCTGGCATACGCCATGCGCAGGTCCGGGATGGGTTGTCTGGACAGCGTTTGCGTCACGATGGGCTCTGCGTCCAGCAGGCCTTCGTCCATCAGCTCCAGCGCCAGCCGGGCCGCGCTTTCGCTGGCATTGTCCAGGCCCTGGGCCCTGCGTGCTGCGTCGAGCGCACCGGCCTTGTCGCCCGCTGCAAGCCTCAATCGACCCAGCGACACCCAGGCCTCGGGTCCGGTGGCAGGGTTGGTGAGTTCATTGACCAGGGCCTGTTCCACCACCTTGGCGGCCAGCGCTTTGTCACTTGCGCGTCCATACAGTTGTGGCAAAGATGCCAGCGTTGACGCCTTGGTCCTAGGAGAGGCTTGTGCAAGTTCCTGGCGCAGCAAGTCCGGTGTTTCGGCGATGCGGTTCAATGCGATCAGGATCTGCAGCACATATTGATTGGCCTCGCGCGACTGGGGCAGGGCTTCCTTCCAGGCTCGGGCTGCAGCCAGGGCGTATTCGCCTGATCGTGATTGCAAGGCAATGTCTGCAGCCCTTTGGTAGAGCTGCCCGTCAGCGCTTCGGCGCGCAGCCTCCAGCATGAACGCGTAGCCTGCGCCTGGGTCCCCGGTTCGTGCACTGATCTCGCCCAGAAAGATTTCGTAGAACAGCTCTGCGTCCAACGCGGGGTTGGACTCTACCGGAGGGGGCTCGCTCGGGGGGCGGTTTTCGCCGGCGGGCTTTTGGGCCCAAGCTGAGTGGGCGGACGCCGCAATCACGGTGACCAAGGCGACGGTACGAAAGCTGTGGGATAACACCATCGGGCCATAATAATCCATGCCTGTTAAGCCGTTGCCCGGTTGTTTGTATGCCTGAGTTGCCTGAAGTGGAAGTGACGCGGCGCAGTTTTGCTACCGCGATCGCTGGAGCCCGGATCGAGGCTGTGATGATGGGCAAGCCCCTGCGGTGGCCTCTGGGTTGTGACCCCCAGTTGCTGGGAGGCCAACAAGTGGTCGGATTGCGCCGGCGGGGCAAGTATCTGTTGCTCGATATGAACCAAGGCGTTCTGCTTCTGCATTTGGGGATGTCGGGTAGCCTGCGTTTTGCTTCAGACATGCCAGAAGCGGGGGTGCATGACCACTTTGACCTTGTCACCGACCGGGGCACGCTGCGCCTGCATGACCCGCGACGATTTGGCGCGGTGGTCTATGCGCCATCAGAGAACTCGCCGGTAGCCGCCAAATTGCTGGGCGGCTTAGGTATGGAGCCCTTGTCTGAGGAGTTTCTACTTCCGACTTTTCAGGCAGGACTCAAGAAAAGCCGGATGCCTATCAAACAGTTGCTTCTGGCGGGGCGCGTGGTCGTGGGGGTCGGGAATATCTACGCCTCTGAGGTGCTTTTTTTGTCTGGCATCCGTCCTACTACCGTTGCATCACGCATTGGTCCGGCACGAGTACATAAGCTGCATCAGGCCATTCGCTCGGTGCTGGCCCGCGCTGTGGAGATGGGCGGTAGCACGCTGCGCGATTTTTCGAATGCCGAAGGAATGGCTGGCCACTTTCAGACGGCCGCGAACGTGTATGGCCGCGATGGTCAGCCTTGCCATGTATGCGGTACAGCCATCGAGCTGATTCGCCAGGGACAGAGAAGCACTTACTTCTGCCGCCAGTGCCAGCGCCCATAGATGCTGCCGTCCGATGGACGGTTTGTGACAGCTGGCGGACGGTCGATGCTATATTTTGTATATACCTGCCTCGCGGGCCATCCATAGATCTCTGGGAGCAAAGTGGGACCTTCATTCAACGAACAGTTTGACCAGCATGGCGTCTGGCGACGGGAGTTCGCCCAGCAGCTCAAGCGGCTGGCCGATTGGATGGCCACGCACGACCTGATGGATGCAGCAGTGCAAGAGCGCCTGCAGCGGCTGGAAGAGCAGGTACGCAGCGACAAGGTCATGGTGGCGTTTGTGGCGGAGTTTTCGCGTGGAAAATCCGAACTGATCAACGCGATCTTTTTTGCTGACTATGGTCGCCGCATCATGCCTGCCAGTGCGGGCCGCACGACCATGTGCCCCACCGAACTGGGGTACGACGCGAATGTTGCACCCAGCTTGCGGCTATTGCCCATTGAGACTCGACTTCAGATGCAGAGCCTGGCGGAGTGGCGGGTCAAAACCGACCGTTGGCAGGAGATCCCGCTGGATGTTGGCAACGCTGACCAGATTGCCAAAGCACTGGAAAAAGTGGCCGAGGTTCGCAAGGTCAGTCTGGACAATGCGCGTGCGCTGGGTTTCTGGCATGACGATCTGACAGATGAAAACCCTGTGCCGGACGCGCAGGGCTTGGTAGAGGTGCCCATGTGGCGCCACGCCATCATCAATATTCCCCATCCGCTCTTGAAGCAGGGTTTGGTGATTCTGGATACGCCTGGCCTGAACGCAGTGGGTGCAGAGCCCGAGCTGACGGTCAACCTCATCCCCCAGGCGCATGCAGTTGTGTTCATCCTGAGTGCGGACACCGGCGTGACGCGCTCTGACCTGTCGATCTGGCGCGAGCACCTGGCCATCTCGCCCGAGAGCATGGAAGCGCGTTTGGTGGTGCTGAACAAGATCGACACCCTCTGGGATACGCTCAACACCGCCGAGCAGGTCCAGGCGCAGATGGAGCGCCAGTGCGCGACTTCCGCCGAGATGCTCGGCGTGTCTCTGGACCGTGTGGTGCCTGTGTCTGCGCAAAAAGGCTTGGTGGCCAAGATCACTGCGGACGACGTTTTGCTGGAAACCAGTGGACTGCCAGCGTTGGAAGAGGCCCTTGCCAAAGGCATCATGGGCAGACGTCAGTCCATACTGCGCGCTGCGGTAGCGGCAGGGGTGGCGAGCCTGCGTACGGAAACGTCGCGGGTCATCAATATCCGACGCCGCGACCTCGATGACCAAATGGCCGAGTTGCGCAGTCTCCGGGGCAAGAACGCATCGGTGATCGAATCCATGCGCCATCGCATTGAGCAGGAGCAGCGTGAGTTTGATCTCAGCACTGCCAAGATCCAGGCGGTGCGTGCGGTTCACCTCAAGTTGCTGCGTGACGTTTTTCAGCAGTTGGGCGCCAAGGCGCTCAAAGCAGAGCTGGCCGAGCTGGCCCAGACATTGCAGCAAAAGGGGCTCAAGCTGGGCGTGAAGAAAATATACGTCCAGACCTTTGACAAACTGCGCGGCACCTTGGACAAGGCGCAAGCCTCTGGTACCGAGATTCAGGCCATGCTCAGCGGGACCTTCAGGCAGCTCAATGCAGAGTTCGGGTTTTCTTTGCAGGTGCCCACGCCGCCGCAGCTTGAACACTTTGCGCAAGACCTGTACCAGATCGAGCAGAGTCATTTGCAGTACCTGGGTATGGGCAATGCTCTCAAGTTGGCGCAACCCGAGTTTGCGGAGCGCCTGGTGCGCGCGCTGGCCATGCGTTTGCGCACGGTGTACGAGTCAGCGGCCAATGATCTGGAACTGTGGAGCAAATCAGCCACTGCGCAATTGGACGCACAGCTGCGAGAACGGCGTCGCAGCTTTGCTCGCCGCATGGAGGCCGTAGACCGCATACAACAGGCTGCCAGCGGCTTGGTGGAGCGCATCTCGGAGATCGAGGCTGGCGAGGAGGAACTCGGCCAGTTGGAGAACAAGTTGCATGAGCTGACTTCCAAGTTGGTGGCTCTGCCAGGGGCTGCACCGGCATTGACTGACGCGCATCCGGTTTCCGCATGAGTGCTGAATCCCGGGAGGGTGTGGCCGCGCGGGTAGTCGCTTGGCAAGCTGTACATGGGCGCAACCATCTGCCCTGGCAACAGACCCGCGATCCATACCGGGTTTGGTTGTCGGAGATCATGTTGCAGCAGACTCAGGTCACTACTGTGCTGGACTACTACGCCCGCTTTCTGGGCCGATTTCCTGATGTGAGCGCCCTGGCGGCAGCCCCTCAAGATGAGGTCCTGGGCTTGTGGAGTGGTTTGGGCTACTACAGTCGTGCACGCAATCTCCATCGCTGCGCTCAGCAGATCATGACCGACCATGGTGGCGCCTTCCCGCGAACGGCGTCGCTGTTGGCGTCTTTGCCGGGCATTGGGCGTTCAACCGCAGGCGCCATTGCCGCGTTTTGTTTTTCAGAGCGCGTGCCCATTCTGGATGCCAACGTGCGGAGGGTGCTCACGCGCCTGCTGGGCTTTGGCCAAGATATGGCTTCTGCCAAAAACGAACGCCTTCTATGGGAGCATGCCGATGCGCTGTTGCCAGTGCGCGATCTTGATGTGGCGATGCCCCGTTACACCCAGGGCCTGATGGACTTGGGGGCGTCCCTGTGCACACCCCGCTCTCCAAAATGCTCCGATTGCCCTTTGATGGGCGATTGCGCAGCTTTCAAGGAGGGGGGGCCTGAACGCTATCCCGTCAGAACCCGCAAACTGTCACGCCGGGCTGAATCCTGGCAATTGGTGATCCTGCGCGATGGCGAGGGGCGCATCTGGCTGCAACGCCGCCCACCCACTGGGATCTGGGCGGGAATGCACTGCGTGCCCGTGTTCGCTGACCTGGAGTCGCGGGATATTTTTGTGAGTGCTTTGGGTAGCGATGGGCAGTATGCGCAGCAAGAGTTGCAGCCATTTGTGCATGTCCTCACGCACCGGGACTTGCATCTTCACCCCTTGGTGATACAGACCGACGGAATGGTGCCTACCGTGGAGGGCGGAGAGTGGCTGGGGCCAGATCAGTGGTCCTTGGTGGGGTTGCCGGCGCCCATCCGTAAGTTGCTGGACACTACGCAATCTTCGCTATGGTGAATTCAAACGGGAGCGCTCTCTCAGTCGCGGGGGGGCTCGTCTCGTTTCGTTGGCGCCAAGCTCTACAACTTGTTCCCAAGGGGTTTGGCTCCAAGAGCTCGCTTGTGAAGGCAATGGTCAGCGCCCATCCAGTTCACGATGCCGCTTCAATGCAGTCCATCGGTCGCTGAACGCTTGCGCCAGTTTCTCCACCAGATAGACAGAGCGGTGTTGTCCGCCGGTGCAGCCGATGGCTACAGTGACGTAGCTTCGGTGATTGCGATCCAGCATGTCCAGCCAGTGCGCTAGAAATTTTTCAATGTGGGCCCGCATCAGGTCTACCTCGGGTTGCAGGTCCAGAAAGTCAGCCACCGGCTGGTCCAGTCCTGTGAGGTCCCGGAGCGCGATCTCATAGTGTGGGTTGGGCAGCATGCGGACGTCGAAGACGTAGTCGGCATCCATGGGAATACCGCGTTTGAAAGCAAATGACTGGAAAACCAAGGTCAATTGCCCTTGCGCCGTGGACATCAGGCCTTTGACATAACTTTGCAACTGGGAGGCGCGGATGGTGCTGGTGTCGATCACGTGTGACTGTTCGCGCAGTTCAGCCAGCAACTCACGCTCCAGCTCAATGATTTGAACTAAGGCCCTGCGTCCTTGCTGGAGGTCGTCGTGCGACAGGGGATGGCGGCGGCGCGTCTCGGAGAAACGCCGCACCAGAGTATCAATCGTGGCATCCAGAAAAAGGGATTTGACGGCCACGCCCTGACTGCGCAAACGGCTCAACTCTTGAGGCACTTGATGCAAGGACGTTGCGCTGCGGACATCCACTGCAATGGCTACGCGGTTGCCATGGTGTTTGTGTTCGAGCGCTACGAAGGCTGGCAGTAGCTCCGGCGGCAGGTTGTCTACGCAGTAGTAGCCAGCATCTTCCAGTGCGTGCAAGGCGACGGATTTTCCAGATCCCGACATGCCCGTGATGACAACAATTTCAAGGGCCATCAGCGTTTCCTAGCGGCGTTAGATGAGGGAGCGGGTGGGGTAGGCGCCGCGACCAACTCAGGTGCCGCAGTACCCAGCATTTCGCGCGCGTGCGCCAGCGTGGTCTCGGTAGCGCGCTCCCCACCCAGCATGCGGGCGATTTCTGCCACACGCTCGTCTTGCTGCACAACCAGCACGGTGCTGGTTGTGCCTTGAGCGCTTTTGTTTTTTGCCACCTTGAGGTGGTGATGCGCACATGCTGCTACTTGGGGCAGGTGAGTTACTGCCAGCACTTGGCGGTCGCGTCCCAGCTGCTGCATCAAACGTCCCACGGTTTCGGCGACTGCGCCACCCACGCCGGAGTCCACCTCGTCAAAAATGAGTGTGGGGGCTGAGCCCAATTCACTGGTTGTGACTGCGATCGCCAGCGAAATGCGGGACAACTCCCCGCCGGAGGCGACTTTGCCGACCGCCTTGGGGGTCATGCCGGGGTGTCCCGCAACCAAAAACACGACATCATCGATCCCGTCGGGAGAGGGGTCCGACGCCTTCGTCACTGACACCTCGAATTTGCCGCCCTCCATCCCAAGACCTTGCATGGCCTGAGAGATGGACACGGAGAGCTTTGGTGCTGCTTTGGCGCGAGCCAGAGACAGTGCGCGCGCCGCCGCATGGTACGCCTTGGCGCTGGCGGATTCGTTGGCCTGCAGCTTTTCCAGATCGGTGGCGGCATCAAGCTGGCGCATGGATGCTTTCCAGTCCTTGAGCAGAGCGGGTAGTTCTGCAGGAGGGCGTTTGTACCTGCGAGCCAGTCCCATCCACAAGGACATGCGTTCGTCCAGTTCTGCCAAACGTTGGGGGTCAATGTCCGCATGGCGTAAATAGGTGTGCAGAGAATGCACCACGTCTGTCGTCTGCGCCAGACTCGACGCCAGGATATCGGCCAGATTGGCGAACTCTGGCTCAATGTGTTCTTGCGCCTGAAGCAGCGAATGTGCGTGGGTCAGTGCGGAAACGGCTCCCGCGTCGTCTTCTTGCAAAGCTTGAAGCGCTCCATGGGCCCCATCCAGCAACGCCTGCGCGTGCGATAGGCGCTTGTGTTGCGCGTCAAGATCCTCCCACTCCAGGTCGCCTGGCGCGAGCTTGTCCACTTCGCTGATTTGCCACTGCAGGCGCTCGCGCTCTTGCTGAAGCGTTGCCTGTGCTGCGCGTGCCTGCTGCAATGCCTTGAGGTCAGCGCGCCATTGCGTCCAACGCGATGCTGTATCGCGGGTATTCACACCGGCAAAAGCGTCCAGCAAGCCGCGCACCGACTCTGGGCGGGTCAGGCTTTGCCATGCGTGCTGACCGTGGATGTCGAGAAGCATCTCGCTCAAGGCACGTAACTGTGAAGCTGTCGCTGGTGTCCCATTGATCCAACCGCGGCTCTTGCCCTGTGTGTCGACGGTACGGCGCAGTAGCAGCCAGTCATCGGTTTCAAACCCGGCTTCTTCCAGCCATGGGCGGGCATGGGCAGGGCATTCGAATTCCGCGCAAATGTCGGTCTTGCTGCATCCTTCCCGTACTACCCCGGCATCCGCGCGTGCTCCCAGTGCCAGTTGCAATGCGTCAATCAAGATGGACTTGCCCGCCCCGGTTTCACCAGTCAACACGGTAAAGCCGCTGCGCAAGTCAAGTTCCAGCGTTTGAACGATCACAAAATCCCGCAGTGTTATCCGCCGCAGTGCCATGGTCATGAGCCCCCTTCGTTCCAGCGCAGCTTCTTGCGCAAAGTCGCGAAGTAGTTCCAGCCTTGAGGGTGTAGAAATCGCACGCGGTGCTCAGAGCGTTTGACGAGGATGCGGTCGCCATGCAGCAAGGACGCAAGGGACTGCATGTCAAAGTTCGCGCTGACATCGCGCCCGCTCACTACTTCGACAGCCACCTCAGTCGCATCGGAGAGCACGATGGGGCGGTTGGACAGCGTATGTGGCGCTATAGGAACCAGCACCCAGCCCGGGATGGATGGGTGAAGCATGGGCCCGCCCGCAGACAACGAATATGCGGTCGATCCGGTGGGGGAAGCAATGATGAGGCCGTCGGCCCTTTGATTGGCCACAAACTGCCCACCAACTTCGACACGCAATTCCACCATGCCCGATGTCGCGCCACGGTTGACCACCACATCGTTCATGGCCAAGGCTTCGAACACCACACGTTCATCGCGAACGACTGTTGCGTGCATCAAAGGCCGCTGGTCTTCTTCGTAGGCACCTCGCAGCATCGGTGGCAATGTGGTCTGATAGGTGTCGAAGGGAATGTCGGTGATGAAGCCGAGCCGGCCCTGGTTGATGCCGATCAGCGGCGTTCCGAAACGCGCCAAGCGTCGGCCAATGCCGAGCATCGTTCCATCCCCCCCCACCACCAGCCCCAAATCGCACCGTGCACCGATCTGGTCTACATTCAAGGAAGGGTAGTGTGTCAATCCGGTATTGCTGGCGGTCTCCGCTTCCAGCACCACCTCACATCCCTGGCGCTCCAAGAAATGCGCAATATCCTCCAAAGCCCGGCGAGAGCCATCACCGGGGGCGCCTGCAGCTGAAGTCTGGTACTTGCCTATAAGTGCGACATGGCGGAAATTGGACGTCATCGCGAAATTACATCATTAAAATCATTCCATGCTCGATGACCGTGCCAAGTTGTTGCTCAAAGCCCTGGTCGAGCGTTACATCGCTGATGGGCAGCCCGTAGGGTCGCGTACCCTTTCGCGCGCGTCCGGGTTGGATTTGTCGCCTGCCACGATACGAAACGTGATGGCGGACCTGGAAGAGCTGGGGCTGATTGCGAGTCCCCATACCTCCGCTGGCCGTATTCCCACAGCGCGTGGATACCGATTGTTTGTGGACACGATGCTCACGGTGCAGCGGGAGTCTGTCATGCCGCCCCAGCTGGCACCTGAACAGCCGCAAAAAGTCATCGCCAACGCCGCACAGCTGTTGTCCAACCTCTCCCAGTTCGTTGGAGTGGTGATGGCACCTCGGCGTACCTCGGTATTTCGCCACATAGAGTTTCTTCGACTCTCCGAAAAGCGCTTCCTCGTGATCATCGTGTCGCCGGAAGGTGACGTACAGAATCGCGTGATCTTCACCGAGGTGGATCACTCCCAGTCGCAACTGGTAGAGGCCTCCAACTTCCTGAATGCCCACTACGCCGGACTCGCAATGGAGCAGGTGCGAGAACGTTTGAAGTCCGAGGTCGATGTATTGCGCGGAGAGATTGCATCGCTTATGCAGGCGGCAGTCAACGTAGGCTCAGAGGCACTGTCCGAGGCGCAGGACGAGGTGGTGATTTCTGGAGAGCGCAACCTGCTGTCCGTCAGTGATTTCTCCAGCGACATGGGCAACCTGCGTAGGGCATTTGACTTGTTTGAGCAGAAGACACAAATCCTTCGCCTTCTGGACATCTCCAGCCAAGCGGAGGGGGTGCGCATCTACATCGGTGGCGAGAGCCAGGTTGTGCCCTTTGAAGAGCTTTCGATCGTCAGCTCCCCCTATGAGGTTGATGGCAAGGTGGTGGGGACTTTGGGCGTAATTGGTCCTACGCGCATGCCATACGACCGCATGATCCAGATTGTGGACATCACCTCCAAGCTGGTGTCCAACGCGCTCAGCCACCGCAAGTAAGCCCCTACAATACGGCGCTTGCCCCGTTGTATAGCGCTGGAGCATGGCTTGGGGGCGTTAGCTCAGTTGGTTAGAGCAGAGGACTCATAATCCTTTGGTCGTTGGTTCAAGTCCAACACGCCCTACCACCCTAGCTCGCAGGGTGGATGTATCGGCAAACGATGTGTTTTGTGATCCAAATCGCTCAGTTTGTTTTTGGAGCCTTCATCGTGCATTACAATCTTGGCTTGCGTTGAATTGACTGTCTGTTTGCGTAGCCTGATTCAGGAAGGCAATCAGAAAAAAAGCAAGTTTCAAGGGTCGCCAAGAAATCATGCTATAATTCAAAGCTTAGCGGCTGTAGCTCAGCTGGATAGAGTACTTGGCTACGAACCAAGGGGTCGTGGGTTCGATTCCTGCCAGCCGCACCAATGTTTAAAGCCTGCAATCGTGAGATTGCAGGCTTTTTCATTTGTCCAGGCGCTTTGCGCTGATTGGAGAGTTCTGGCAATGAGCAAGGCTTTTACCAAGGAAACCGATAACGCCGATGATGACGAAGGATTGGCACTGCCTCCTTTGCCGCCGGGTGGCAAAAACTACATCACCCCTTCAGGCTATGCACGGCTGAGGGCAGAGCTTCTAGATCTCATCGATAGCGAGCGGCCGAAGATCGTGGATGTGGTGCACTGGGCGGCCAGCAACGGAGACCGGTCTGAAAACGGCGACTACCTCTATGGCAAGAAGCGCCTGCGCGAAATTGATCGGCGCATTCGTTTTTTGACCAAGCGGCTTGAGATCGCCGAGGTGGTGGACCCTAGTTTGCATGCGGGCAGTGAACAGGTCTTCTTTGGAGCCACCGTCACCTACTCCGACGACGAGGATGGTGAGCGCACGATCACCATCATGGGCATCGACGAGGCCGACAGCCGTATGGGTCAGGTCAGCTGGATTTCACCTGTGGCCCGGGCGCTGCTGAAAGCGCGCGTTGGGGACGAGGTGCAGTTACCCACGCCGGGCGGAGTGCGCCATTTGGAGGTGGTGGAGGTGCAGTACCCGCCTCGTAGTGTCGCTACGTAAGCCGTTCGCACACAGACGCCGAGCTGCGCGCCTGTCGTATCGACCTCAGGGCTTGGTGCCGTGCTGAGGTGTCAGGGTTGTGGAGTAATCCTGGCTGCACGCAGCACAGCCTGTGTGCGGCGCAGGTTGCGCAATGCCAGCTCGAGATGGGCCTGATCGCGAACCGCCACGATGAATCGCAGATCCGTGGTGTCCAAGGCTGCCTCATCGTCCATGTCCACGTGGGTGATGTCGGCCTCTGAATTTGCAAGCTCCGCTGCCACGCGTGCCAGCACCCCCTTGCCGTTGTTCACGGTAACGACCACGCCCGTTTCGAACATTCGGGTGGGCTCGTCCGACCAGTCCACGGCAATGAAGCGTTCGCTGTCTTTATGCTGCAGACGTTTGGCGACACTGCAATGTGCGTTGTGCACGACCAGTCCCTCACCGCGGCCCAGATAACCGACGATGCTGTCGCCCGGCACGGGGCGGCAGCAGGTGGCATATTGCACAGAGGCATTCTCGCTGCCATCCAGCGTGACGGCCCCTTGCGACAGGGTTTCGTGAGATGTGTAGCGCTCACGAGTCATGAGCAGAGCATCCGGACGGTGGCCATGCTCCGACATCAGCACCATCAACCGTTTGGCGACGATGCTGGCAATGCGTTTGCCCAGGCCCAGATCGGTCATCAGCTCGCTGCGCGTGCGATTGCCGGTGAAGCGCAGCAGCTTGTCCCACAGCGGTTGGGTCTCAGCGCTGACGGGGGGCAGTTGTTCGAGGCCTTCCGCTCGGATGGCTTGGGTCAACAGTTTTTCACCCAGCCCTTCGGACTCGGTTTGGGCCAAGGTTTTGAGGTAATGGCGGATCTTGGACCGTGCCCGGCCCGTGCGCACAAAACCAAGCCACGCTGGGTTGGGTGTGGAAACGGGGTCGGTGATGATCTCAACCACATCCCCGTTCTTGAGTTCGGTGCGCAGCGGAACCTGCTCGTTATTGATCTTGGCGGCGGTCGTCCGGTCACCCACATTGCTGTGAATGGCATAGGCAAAGTCCACCACCGTGGCGCCGCGCGGCAACGCCATGATCTGACTTTTGGGTGTGAAGACGTAGACCGCATCGGGAAACAGGTCCACCTTGACGTGATCCCAGAACTCCGCCGCATCCCGCGTTTCGTTCTGTATGTCCAGCAAGGACTGCAGCCACTTGGTTCCAAGGCGCTCGGCTGCCGTGCCTTCCCCGTCCTGGGCCTTGTACAGCCAGTGTGCTGCCACGCCGGCTTCGGCAATCACGTGCATCTCATCGGTGCGCATCTGGAACTCGATGTTCACGCCCGAAGGCCCCACCAGGGTGGTGTGCAGAGACTGATAGCCGTTGAGTTTGGCAATGGCAATATGGTCCTTGAACTTTCCAGGTACCGGCTTGTACATCTGGTGCAGTACACCCAAGGCGGTGTAGCAATCGGTCACAGTCGGCACGATGACTCGAAAGCCATAGATGTCCGTCACCTGGGCAAAGCTCAGGTGCTTGAGGTCCATCTTTTGATAGATGGCATACAGCGTTTTCTCGCGGCCTGCCAGGCGCACCTTCATGCCGATCTTGGAGAAGGCGGCATCCACTTCGGCCTGCACCTTCTGAACCAGATCGCGTCGGCGGTTGCGGGATTTGTTGACGGCCTTGGCCAAGGTCGCATAGCGCCAGGGGTGCAGGTGTCGGAAGGCCAGGTCCTGCAGTTCACGATAGGTCTGATTCAGGCCCAGGCGGTGGGCAATGGGGGCATAAATTTCCAGCGTCTCGGACGAGATGCGGCCCCATTTGCTGCGCGGCATGTCCGACAGCGTGCGCATGTTGTGCGTGCGGTCGGCCAGCTTGATGAGGATGACGCGTACATCACGCGCCATGGCCAGCAGCATTTTGCGAAACGACTCGGCTTGATTTTCTTCGCGAGTGTTGAACTGCAGTTTGTCCAGTTTGGTAAGGCCATCCACCAGTTCGGCCACAGGGGCGCCAAACCGGTCGATCAGGTCGGCCTTGGTCACGCCGCAGTCTTCCATGGCGTCGTGCAGTAGCGCGGCCATCAGCGCCTGGGCATCGAGCTTCCACGCCGCGCACTGTGCGGCCACTGCAATAGGGTGGGTGATGTAGGGCTCACCGCTGTTGCGCAACTGCCCCAGGTGGGCTTCGTCAGCAAAACGGTACGCCTGGCGCACCTGCTCAATGCTGACGGCGTCCAGGTAGTCCAGGCTATCGGTCAGTGCGGCGAAGCTGGCCGCAGCCGCATTGGCGGCCGCAGCGGCTGCCGAGAGATTGCCTGCCGGAGATGGGTCACCCGGGCGGGGCTGCGTTGCAGAAGGTGAATTGAGCACCGCGTTCATGCCTTAAATGTAGCGCGGGACTGCGCCAGAGGGCTTTCGGGCAAAAAAAAGCACCGCTGGCGCGGTGCTTTTGGGTGGGCATTGCCCAGCAGAACGTTCAACCGGGAACCTTCTTGAGCATCTCCAGACCCACTTTGCCTTCGGCGATTTCACGCAGGGCAGTCACGGCGGGCTTATTGCGGCTTTCGATGCGTGGAGCATGGCCCTGGCTGAGCATGCGGGCACGGTACGTGGCGGCCAGTACGAGCTGAAAGCGGTTGGGGATCTTTTCCAGACAGTCTTCTACGGTGATGCGTGCCATCGTTTACTCCGGGGATTCAGGTGATATTGAGCGACTGAAAGGTGTCAGCACGGGCGCGGCGCTGAGCGGCGTACTTGAGTCGCTGGGCGTGAACTACGGCTTTCAGGTCGAAAAGCGCGCGCTCAAACAACTCGTTAATTATAACGAAGTCGAATTTGCTGACCTGGGCCATCTCGATGGCAGCATTTTTGAGGCGTACCTCGATGACATCCGCAGAGTCTTCGCCCCGCCGCTCCAGCCGCGATCGCAGTTCTTCCCAGCTGGGCGGGAGGATGAAAACCAGCACCGCATTGGCAAATGCCTGCTTGATCTGCAGTGCGCCCTGGAAATCGATTTCCAGAATCACATCTGAGCCCTGGGCAATGCGCTCTTCGATGGCTTTCTTGGAGGTGCCGTAGCGGTTGCCGTGAACATGGGCCCATTCGACAAACGCGTTGCCTTGCACCATGGCATCGAACTCGGACTCCGACGCGAAGAAGTATTCGCGGCCATGCTTTTCCTGGCCGCGGGGCGCACGGGTGGTGTGCGAGATGGAGGGGTGGACATGCGAGTCCAGCTCCAGCAAGGCCTTGACCAAGCTGGACTTGCCAGCACCACTGGGTGCTGCCACGACGATGAGATTTCCTGGATAGTCCATGGTTGATGTGCGCAAGGCGCTATCAAAAAATGAGTGTCATTCGATATTTTGCACTTGCTCGCGCATCTGCTCGATCAGCACCTTCATGTCCACGCTGATGCGGGTGAGGTCGAGCGCGGCAGATTTGGAGCCCAGCGTGTTGGCTTCGCGGTGGAGTTCCTGGATCAGGAAGTCAAGGCGCTTGCCCACTTCGCCACCTTTTTTCAGCAGGCGCTCGATTTCATCCAGGTGCGAATCCAGCCGCGTGATCTCTTCTGCCACGTCGATGCGGATGGCAAACGCCGTGGCCTCGGTCAATGCGCGGTCACGGGCTGCCTCGGGGAGGGTAGAGCCGTCGGTGAGGGCCATCGCCTCTTTCCAGCGCTCCATGAATCGCAGGCGTTGCTGCTCCACCAGCAGCGGAACCATGGGGACGGCTTGTTCGGCCAAGGCCCGCAGCTGCTTGACGCGATCCAGCAGCATGGTCGCGAGGCGCTTGCCCTCACGTTCGCGGGCGGCCAGCAAGGCGGTCAGGGCTTCTTCGGCGAGGGCCGGAACGGCTTCGCTCCAGTCCTCGGTGCCCGAATGTGCATTGGCACACAGGCGCAAAGCGTCGGCCACGGTGAGGGGGGCTGCGCTGGGCAGCCAAGCCCTGACGGAATCCTGCAAAGAGTTGAGCCGCTGCAGCAGTCGCGCTGGCGGGTCTTGCAGGCTGTTGCTGTCGTCGGTGTCGAGGGCGGCTCGCACTTCGACCTTGCCACGTTTCAGGCGCGCTGTGAGCAGGCTGCGCAGCGTGGGCTCCGTAGCGCGCAGCTCGTCAGGCAGGCGAAACGACAGGTCCAGAAAGCGGCTGTTGACGGATCGGATTTCCAGTCCCAGCCGGCGCGTCTGGGGGGCGCGGGCGTCGGTTTCAGCGCCAGTGGCAGATGCGCCATGCTGTGCGCTGGCGTATCCGGTCATGCTGTAAACTGGCATTGGACTTTTTGATGGTTGCTTGCGATCCGGCGATTATCCGGGTTCCGCCTTACCCCCGAATCATCTTCGCAAAATATGTCAAAAATCAAACCGGCCCCCTTGCCGCCCGATACCGCAATTGGCGGTTACCGTGTGGTGCGCCGGTTGTCCTCCGGTGGTTTTGGTGTGGTCTATCTGGCCCTCGACGCCGAAGGCCAGCAGGTGGCCATCAAGGAGTACCTTCCTTCGTCCCTGGCGACCCGCGCTCCTGGTGAGTTGCTTCCGAAGGTGCCGCCCGAAAAGCTCTCGCTGTACCGCCTGGGGCTTAAGAGCTTCTTTGAAGAGGGCCGCTCGCTGGCTCAGATCTCGCACGCCTCCGTGGTGAGCGTGCTCAATTTCTTCCGCGAGAACGAAACCGTTTACATGGTGATGAACTATCTGGAGGGCGCGACCCTGCAGGACTTCATCATCACCGCCCGCGACCTCAAGACACAGAAGGTGTTCCGCGAGTCCACCATCCGCTCGTTGTTCGATGAAGTGCTGCGCGGCCTGCGCATCGTGCACCAGCACAAGATGCTGCACTTGGACATCAAGCCCGCCAACATCTTCATCACCGACGACAACAAGGCCGTGATGATCGACTTCGGCGCGGCGCGCGAAGTGCTGAGCAAGGAAGGCAATTTCATCCGCCCCATGTACACCCCCGGCTTTGCTGCGCCCGAGATGTACCGGCGCGATTCGCAGATGGGGCCGTGGACCGACATCTATGCCATCGGCGCCTGCATTTACGCTTGCATGCAGGGCTTTCCGCCCAACGAGGCGCCGCAGCGCGTGGACAAGGACCGCCTGTCGCTCGCCCTGACCAAGTTGCGTGGCGTGTATTCCGACAACCTGATTGAGGTGGTGGAGTGGTGCATGGCGCTTGACCCGCTGTCCCGCCCCCAGTCGGTGTTTGCCTTGCAAAAAGAGCTCAGCCGCGAGGGTGAGCGCCGCTACACCAAGCTCACGGTGGCCGAGAAGATGCGGCTGCAATTGGACACCCTGGTGTCTGACACCAAGAAAAATGTGCAGAAGGTGGGTGAAGCCACCGGTATCGGAGCCAAGCCCAAATGAACCAGGCGCACGCAATGCGGGTTCGGGCGAGGTACATGTCCACGGATGGCGCCCGGGTGCATCCTTGTTTGCGTGAGTCCTTATGAAGTTCTCGGTATTCCAGATCAGCCGCCGTGGCGGCCGCGAGAAGAACGAAGACCGCATGGGCTATTGCTACACGCGCGAATCGGGCCTGTTTGTATTGGCCGACGGCATGGGTGGCCACCCTGAAGGTGAAGTGGCCGCACAGATCGCGCTGCAGACCATCTCGGCGCTGTTCCAGCGCCAGGCCAAGCCCCAGCTCAAGGATGTGCAGGAGTTCCTGTCCGGCGCGTTGCTCGCGGCACACCACCAGATCCTGCGCTACGCCACGGAGAAAGGCATGCTCGACACACCGCGCACCACCTTGGTCGCGGCGGTGTTGCAGGCCGGTACCGCCACCTGGATCCATTGCGGAGACTCGCGCCTGTACATGGTGCGCGATGGCGATCTGCTGACCCGTACGCGGGACCACTCGTACATGGAGTTGCGCAACACGCCGCCCCCTGGTCTGGACAAGATCAACCGCAACGTGCTGTTCACCTGCCTGGGTTCGCCCACCAAGCCCATTTACGACATCACCGGCCCTGTGTACCTGGAGCAGGGCGACCGTATTCTGTTGTGCTCAGACGGCCTGTGGGGCACGCTCAGCGACGAAGACATCGCCAAGCAGCTGGGCCGCAATACCGTGTCGCACGCTGTGCCCGAGCTGGTGGAAGATGCGCTTCGCAAAGCCGGGGACAGCAGTGACAACGTGACCGTGGTGGCTCTGGAGTGGGAGACGCCAGATGCGTTCGAGTCCACCCAGGGGGTGTCCACGGACAGCATCAGCGACGACGTGTTTGCGTCCACCATCCAGGCGGGCCCGCTCGATGGGCTGGTGGATGACCTGGACGATGCGGCCATCGAGCGGTCGATCGCCGAAATCAACGAAGCCATCCGTCGCTCTGCTGCCCGCAAGGCCTGAACTGCCATCGGCGCTGTGGGTTGCATCCAGGCTCCCTCCATGCGAATGCATGGAACCAGGTTTTTTCGCCTTTCATCGCCCACCTCATGGCGCAGGTGGGCGACCCGCTCCATACAGAGAATCACATGACCACCTTCATCCGCACCGGCAACCGCGCCGCCAACCAACTGCGCCCTGTGCGCATCACGCGCCACTACACCATGCACGCCGAAGGCTCGGTGCTGATTGAGTTTGGCAACACCAAGGTGCTCTGCACCGCCTCGGTGGAAGAGCGTGTGCCCCCGCACAAGCGCAGTAGCGGCGAGGGCTGGGTCACGGCGGAGTACGGCATGCTGCCGCGCGCCACCCACACCCGCAGCGACCGCGAGGCCGCACGGGGCAAGCAGACCGGCCGCACGCAGGAGATCCAGCGCCTCATCGGCCGCAGCCTGCGCGCCGTGTTTGACCTCAAGCTATTGGGTGAGCGCACCATACAGATCGACTGCGACGTGATCCAGGCCGATGGGGGCACACGCACCGCCGCTATCACGGGCGCCTGGGTCGCGGCCCAGGATGCGGTCAACCAGCTGCTGGCCAGCGGCAAAATCGCCCAGTCGCCGCTGCTGCAGCCCGTAGCAGCCATTTCGGTGGGCATCGTGCAGGGCACGCCGCTGCTGGACCTGGAATATGTGGAGGACGTGGATTGCGACACCGACATGAACGTCGTAATGACGGGCGCAGGCCACTATGTGGAGGTGCAGGGCACAGCCGAAGGCGTGGCCTTTACCCGCGCCGAGATGGACCAACTGCTGGGGCTGGCCGAACAGGGCATCGCCCAGCTGGTGCAGCTGCAGCAGCAAGCCCTGCAAAATACTCCTTAATTGATAGCTGCTTGCGCATATTTCACTAGCGCTTGCGGCCATTTTGACCATGAAAATTGTTCTGGCATCCAACAACCGCGGCAAACTGGCCGAGTTGCAGGCCATGTTTGCGCCCCTGGGCGTGGAACTGGTGCGCCAAGCCGACCTGGGTGTGGGTGAGGCCGAGGAGCCTTACCGCACCTTTGTCGAAAACGCCCTGGCCAAGGCAAGGTTTGCATCCGAACACACGGGCTTGCCGGCGCTGGCCGACGATGCCGGCATGTGTGTGGACGCTTTTGGCGGCCTGCCGGGCGTGGACACCGCGTATTACTGCACCCAGTTCGGCTACGAGAAAAGCGACGACAACAACGTGCGCGCGCTGCTGGAGCAACTGCAAGGCGTGACCAACCGCCGCGCCGCCATGGTCAGCACCCTGGTCGCCGTGCGCAGCCCGCAAGACCCGGAGCCGCTGATCGCCGTAGGCCGCGTGGTGGGCGAGATCACCACCGAACCCCGGGGCAGCAACGGCTTTGGCTTCGACCCCGTGATGTTCATCCCTGAGTTCGGCAAGACCTTTGCCGAGCTGCCTGTGGAGGTGAAAAACGCCCACAGCCACCGGGGTCGATCGGCCGCACAGATGCTGGCGCTGATGCGCGAACGCTGGTTGTAGAAGGGCGCTGACCGTGGTTCATATTCCGATCACGCCACAGGCCGAGGCCGAACCTGCCGTGGTGCGCGACATCCAGCACTACATGCGTCCGGGCCTGTTGCAGCTGCCCAGCCTGCCGCCCCTGTCGCTGTACGTACACCTGCCCTGGTGCCTCAAGAAATGTCCGTACTGCGACTTCAACTCGCACGAATTTCGCGCGGATGCCACTGGTGGCGAGGTGCCCGAGCAGCGCTACATCGATGCCCTGATGGCCGACCTGGAGGCCGCGCTGCCCCTGGTCTGGGGGCGGTCCGTGCACAGCATCTTCATCGGCGGCGGCACGCCCAGCCTGTTTTCGCCGGCAGCCATCGACCGGCTGATCGGCGACATCCGCGCCCGCCTGCGGCTGGAGCCAGATTGCGAGATCACGATGGAGGCCAACCCCGGTACGTTCGAGAAAGACCGTTTTCGCGCCTTCCGCGCGGCGGGCGTCACGCGCCTGTCGGTGGGGGTGCAGAGCTTTAACGACCAGCACCTGAAGGCCCTGGGCCGCGTGCACGACCGTTCCCAGGCGATGGCGGCGGTGGAGGAGGCTGCTGCGTCCTTCGACACCTTCAACCTCGACATCATGTACGCCTTGCCGGGCCAGACGCTGCCAGAGCTGGAGCAGGACCTGCGAACGGCGCTGGCCTTCAAGCCGCCGCACATCTCCATCTACCACCTCACCATCGAGCCCAATACCTACTTCGCCAAGTTCCCCCCGGCCATCCCCGAGGACGACCAGGCTTACGCGATGCTTGACCGCATCACCGAGATGACGGGGCAGGCGGGCATGGCGCGGTACGAGATTTCTGCGTATGCGCAGCCGGGCCACCAGTGTTTTCACAACACCAACTACTGGCAGTTTGGCGACTACCTGGGCATCGGCGCGGGCGCGCACAGCAAGCTGAGCTTTGCGCACCGCGTGGTGCGGCAGGTGCGCTTTCGGGACCCCGCGCGCTACATGGACAACGCCCTGGCAGGCCATGCCGTGGCGCAGGACGACGAGGTGCGCCGCGCCGATCTGCCGTTTGAGTACATGCTCAACGCCCTGCGCCTGCGCGAAGGCTTTGCGCTGCAGGACTTCATGGCCCGCACAGGCCTGCCGTTGACCGCCATCGCCAAGGGCCTGGAAGCAGCCGAGCGCAAGGGCCTGATCGAGCGCGACATGGCGCGCGTGTGGCCTACCGAGCGGGGCTTTGACTTTCTGAGCGATCTGCAGGAGCTGTTCCTGGCGGACTGACGGAGGGAGGCTCCATCAAAGCCGGTTTGTGATCTCCCGGGAGATTGTTGGCAGGCCCTCAGGCCATTCAGCAGCCGGGGGCAAGCTCAGCCACACTTTGCCGCAAGGATGCGGCCATTGCCGTCTACCTCCAGGTTCAGCCGCTGGGTGTCGTATTCCTTGGTGATGATTTGCCCTGGGCGCAGGATGCGCGCCGTCTGCGCGCCCGAGCGCTGACGAGCAGATTCAACAACCGATGCGGTGCTGTTTTGCCCCACGACAAACTGCGCGGGCTGGGCGTTGCACACGCTGGCGGGGGGTGATCCAGACCCTGCGGCGGCCGAGCCCGCCGATAGCGCGGGTGTCTGCCCATAACCCGCGCAACCGGTGACGGCCGCTCCCAGGGCCAGGCAGCAGGCGACGGCAAAAGTGGGGCGGGTCTTCATCATGGCAGCGGGCTCCTGAGTTCAAAACGCCCACCATAGCGGAATGCAGGTGCCATGGGGTTTCCGTAGCAATATGGGCCGGTTTCCAGCCGTAACGGGCTGTTGCCTGCATCCGTCTCCGCTGGAGCGGGTTCTTGACTTGTATCAAGATGTGTTGTGAGATGGCAACATGCTCGCCAACTGATCGCGGGGCCACCACTCCTCGACGGGTTGCCGTAAGCCCGGTTCCGCACAATGGAGCGTCCGCCGTTGTGCGTTGTGTGTTGGCAACGGCGGGCCCTTGCCATCTGGGGCTGCGTGATGCGCGGGCCTGTGTCGACGTCGCCGTACCGAACCTTCTGACCATGCCTGACGATTCCCGCCTTCGCCTCATCCGTGCCCTGGGCGACACCCTGGATGGTCTGGATGTTGCGCTGTGTGCGTTTGACGACACCGACCGCACGCTGGCCTGGAACAGTACCTTCTTCAAGTTCTTTCCAGAGCACGCGGGGCATGTGTACGTGGGCGAGCCTTACGAGGCCAACCTGCGCCGCTTCTACACCCAGCGGCTGGATGCCCAGGAGCTGCCCAACATCGAACGCTACATCACGGCCGGTGTTGAGCGGCACCGCGCACAGACCCGGCCTTACAGCTTTGAGCACCGGGGGCTGCGCGTCCATGTGTCGTCGTTGCCCATCGATGGCGGGGGGCGGGTGCGTGTGTGGCGTGCCGAGGCGCTACCGGCTCAGAGCGCATCCATTGACATGGCCGCGCAATCCAGCGCCGACATCCACGAACCCGGCTACCTGCGCAGTCCGGTGATCGAAAGCACCGAACTGTTTGACCGCATTCCCGATGGGCTGATGATCTGCGCTGAAGACCAGCGCATCCAGTGGGTCAATCAGCCCTTCATGCAGATGTACCACCTGCCAGACCGCGCTGCCGCAATGGGTCTGGCGTTTGACGAGGTGTACCGCCACGCCTGGTCCGTCGAAGGCCAGGGAGATATGGCGCCTTTTTACGACGGCCTGTCGATCTTGCAGGAGCACATGCGTTTTGCTGGGGCGCCGTTTGAGGTGCCCTTGCCGCGCAGCCGCTGGAGCCGCGTCATCGCCAAGCAGGGCAGCGACGGCACGGTGTTCTACGCCCATGTGGACATCACCGAGCTCAAGCGCCAGCAGCGCCTGCTGGCCCAGGCGGAACGCAGCGCCCGCGACAGCGAGGCGCAATTGCGCGAGAAATCCATCCTGCTCGAAGCCACGCTGGAGCACATGGACCAGGGCGTGGCCAAGATCAGCGCCACGGGGGTGGTCGAGCTGTGCAACCGCCGGGCCATGGAACTGCTGGACCTGCCGGCCGAGCTGATGGCATCCAAGCCCACGCTGGTGAATGTGCTGGCCTACCTGCGGGCTCGTGGCGAATTCCAGGGCGCATCGCAGGAAGTGCAGGACCTGCTGCGACACAGCAATGGCGGGGTCGATCAGCCCCAGGTGTATGACCGTCCCCGGCCCGATGGCCGCATCCTGGAGGTCCAGACCGTGCCCATCAAAGGCGGCGGCGCGCTGCGCACCTTCACCGATGTCACCCAGCGCAAGCAGGCCGAGCAGCAGATCCGCCATGTGGCAGAGCACGACGGCTTGACGGGCTTGCTCAACCGCACCGCCTTTTTGCAAGCATTGCAGGCCGCAGCCACCGACGTGCACCGGTCGGGCCGTGGCTTCGCTGTCTTGTACGTGGATCTGGATGGGTTCAAACCCGTCAATGACCGCCACGGGCACGCCGTAGGTGACCAGTTGCTGGTTTGGGTGGCCCGGCAACTGACGCAGGCCGCGCGCGAGGACGATGTGGTGGCGCGCCTGGGCGGCGATGAGTTCGCGTTGCTGCAGCGGGGCGTATCGGACGGTGACAGTGCGTACCGCCTGGCCGACCGCCTGGTTCAAGCCCTGGGCCGGCCCACCGAGATCGAAGCGCATGCGCTGCAAATCGGCGCGTCCATCGGTATTGTCCTGTCGCCCGGTGACGGCACCGAGGCCGAAGAACTCCTGCGCAAGGCCGATTCCGCGATGTACCTGGCCAAGGCCACGGGGCGGGGCTGCGCAAGGATTTACGGAACGTGAACGTTGGGCTGCCCGGGCGCTTAACCCACGATCCCTTTCTGCTGCTGATCGACGGAGCTTAGAGGAATCGGTCCTGTCCTACATGCCCACATTGGTCACCGTCCTAACATTGGTCTGTCGATCCCCTCGACATCCCTCCCGCTTGCATCGCGCAAGTGTTAAGCCCGCAGCCTGCGGGCTTTTTTTTCCCGCCCTCAGGCATCAACACGGGGGTGAAAAAGCGACTGCGCCGTAGGCCTTTTGCCGAGCCGCGAAGCCCCAGTGTCCATCTGTCGGCACCATTGCGGTATGGGCGATGCCGTCATCACCCAGCCATCCCAGCGCGCTACATCACAAGAATGATTCTGTACAAACCCGGCACGCAATTTCTCTACAAAGGCAGAACGGTGAGCGTGGACTACGTCATCATCAAACGCACCGGTCTGTGGATTCGGTTGGCGCACAGCGAAGAGGTATGCCGCCCTGAAGATTTGACCCCCATCGCACCGCAGGGAGCGGGACTGACGAGGTGAAAGAAAGGCCACACGCAGAGCACAGGCCCGGCGTGGCACCCCACCGGGAGGTCTACTTGAGCTGCTGGGACAACCACAACAGCCCCCAAACGATCGCCACCAGCTGAACCAGGTTGACGAAGAGCGCCGCCGAATGCACGCGGCGAAAGTGGTGAATCGCTCCGTCGCTACTCGCCTCGATCTGTGCACCGAGCTGCTGCATGGCTTGCAACAAGTGCTTGCGCAGCAGCGAGACGATGCAGGCATTGACCGCCACGCCGATGGCAAAGGGGTACCTGCCCCAAAGCGCATAACTGACAAACGCCCCCAGCGACGCCCAGAACGCAGCACGGTAGTACACGTTGAAAAACCCCCGAACGAACCGCGCGTCCAGTGGGGTGTCATGTTTTAGCGTAAGAAGCGGCAGACCACCCATCAAGAAGTAGGCGGTGGTGACCAGCAGGGCCACCGTGAAAAAGAACGATGCGTAGAGGGCCGACGACAACATCTTTCTCTCCTCAACATGGCTGGTCACTTCAGGCCGCAGGCCCGTACCCAATTTCTCCATCCTGCCCATGAATGCGGCAAGGTTCAGTAAAAACGCAGTCTAGGGGGCAGATGCGTTCTTGTGAATTGGGTTGGGTGAGGGGTGGTCAGCCACAGACATGTTGCTGCACTGGCCTTTGCGCACATTTCGCTGTTGTAGCTGCGCCGGGCCAAGAACTGGCGGAGACTGTGGTTTTCGAACCAACGCAGGAAGGGGGCAAGTGGATGCTGCGCAGCACCATTTCGAACCTACAACGTGCGGCAGAATTCGGCCAGAAGTCGACATTTGCAACCTATGAACTCGGGACCGACACGCTAAGGTAAAAAGCCCCAATTGACTCCTCAAGATGCGCAAATTTGTAGTCGCCCACTTTATTCTTTCAGTAGCAGCTTTATGCCTGTGCGCCTATTGCTTTCTACAAATTCCTTTCGACAAGGTCAGCACAGAGTCCGCGATTGATGAAATTGAAAGAACATTCGTTGTACGCATGAGCTTTGATGCAAAGCAATTAGAGTATCTCGATTGGCTTGCTGGATGGATTCGCGGGAACACTGCTGCGTTTAAGAGCGCGCACAGCAACCTCTGGCAGGCAGGCGTGTACGGCTTCGGTGCGTTCGGCCTGCTGAGTGCGGCTCTGGGGTTCTTAATGAGGAGAACACTGCGCGCGAATGAATCTGGCAAATCGCAGCAGGGCTGATGCCAAAGGTGAAATGCAACGCGTTTAATACTTTGCCATCAACGTCGGGCTTGAGGAATCCGCGATGTCTCTTTTGGGCCCTGAGCAGTCTCTCAGTGCTAGGGCGATTTATGCCCTTTTGCTTGGCTTTCGAGCTCACTGCGGTAGAGCCGCTGAGCGATCACTACAACGATGCTCAGCACAAGCCACACCGCAAACGGCAGACCGAGGGGAGTCCCGGCCGCGAGCAAGGCAAGCATGGTCGCAACAACCATGTAAGAGGTTCCGTACCGCTTAGCAATAGCTGCCCCGTGCGGGAGTGGAGCGTGACTGGCGTCGCGAACCAACTTTAAGTCCCCTAGAAATCGGACGCGCCACCCTATCCAGCCACAGTACAGCGCAACAAACAGCATGTACGCATGCAGCGCAAGCACTAGATAGATTGCACTTCCAAATTTTTCTGTCATTTGGTCTTACAGATGTCCGTTTGTGGCCGCTATGCGAAGTATAGAATTCCCAGCCAAACAAGAAGTGCGCTGAAAGCCGCCACCTGAATACGCTTGCTAATTGCATTCAGACGGTCAATTTCTACATCGAGTTGCGCAGATTTTTCTGAAGACTTTCGCTTGCTTAGCCTGGCGATCTTTACCGCCATGACTAGCTGCACAACGGCAAATATGAGCAGAATTATTGCGACTTGATACTTGGTCATAGCGGCTTCTTCTGGTCGAGTTGAACGGCATCAGCCAGCGGCCGGTAGTGGCCGCATTCTGCCCCACGGCGAGGGGCGCTAGCGGGCCCAAAGCGGGAAGTCAACGCCTTGGTTACAGAGCAAAAATACGTCCGGCGATTGCCGCAAAGAACGCCGCAAGGTTAAAGGTAAGTAAGGCGAATAGCGTCCGCCGGAATCTGAACCCTGACAGCGCGCACACGAGCAGTGTTGCACTAACGGAGAGGAGAAACGCACCACTGGTGTACGCGGCTACTCCGTGCAGAACGTTAACTTGTAAAGGGGCGCTACGCGATCCTCCCTCGGCAAGTTCTCCGGTTTGCAAGGCGATGACTCCTGCACTACCCGACATGGTGGCGAGCATAAGAAGGATCGCTTTCCCGCCTATCCGCTCAAATGCCGACGATGGCCTCTCAGGTTGTGACAGCCCGTCTGTGGCTTGGCTCATGTCGTTTCCTCTTCCAAGATCAATGTCCGCTTCTGGCCGGTTGCAGCCATCGTAGCAGCGGGCTCCAGAAGGACAAAACGCGATCATTGTCATTCGGCTATCTGAGGCTGCTGTGGTCGGGTTTAGTGACCCGATAGATGGCTCGTTTCACGCTGGAGGTGTGCACGTCGAAGTGGTCCGCAAGGGCCTGCATGGTGTAGTTGCCTGAGAGGTACATGCGGACCAGTTTGGCTTCGGTTTTTTCGGGCATGGCGCGTGCCCTTCCGAACTTCTGACCCCGAGCTTTTGCGGCTTCAAATCCAGCGGCGCAACGCTCGCGGATCATGGCTCTTTCGAACTCTGCGAAGGCGCCCAGCATGTGGCAGAACATGCGGCCAGCAGGGGTACTGGTGTCTATCGACTCTGTGAGGCTGCGGAATGCGACGCTGGATTGCTCCAGCGATTCCAGCAGCCGTAGTAGGTCCCGTAGGCTGCGGGATAGGCGGTCCAGTTTGTAGACCACCAGCACGTCACCTGGGCGCAGTTTTGCAAGGAGGGATTGCAGCTCAGGGCGTCGCGCGACGCCGCTGCGCTTCTCTTGCACAACGTGTTTGATTCCTGCGCGTTTGAATGCCGCGAGCTGGACGGCAGTGTTTTGCTCGGTGGTGGAAACGCGCGCGTATCCGTAGACCGTCAACGGTCCACGTACTGGCTCTCAAAGCGCTTTCGAGCGGCCATGTATTCATTGGCGCACGCAGTGGTGCCTGAGTCCAGTTTGCAGTTTGGAGAGGGTTGGTGGAATCTTGCCCATGCGTCCTCTTTCCGCTGTCGCCTTTCAGACTCAAGCCGTTTCTCTAGGGCTTGTGCAGCACGTAGGCCCTCCATGTGCTGGCGCTCTTCCTCTTTGGCCTGCTGATTCAGTTCATTCTGCTTGGCAATCTCCGCATTCGTGCGTGCGGCTTGAGCCTTGATCTCTTGAGCGGCTTTGCGCATCGCTTCTTCGGCCCGGTAGGTCAGGATTGCTTCGTAGGCGAATGCGGCTGCAAGCCCGCCAATAAACACGCCAAGGGCGATCTTGAATACATCAACCAAGAATTTGCCGGTGTCTTCTTCTTCAGGTCGAAACGGGCGCCTGTTCATGCTCTCTCTCCTTGCGATGAGTGTATCTGTGTGCAGTAGCAAAGGGCACGAGTTGCACTGCGGTCTGACATGGTGCCCTGCGGCCCCATACCCCCGCCCCAGCCCTGCGCCACATGGGCTATGGGCTGGGTCCCCGTTGTCTCTCAGTGAAGAACCAGCCTCACTGGATCAAGCTGGAGCGCACTTGTGCATTGCGCGCTGCGAGCCCTTGCGCCCATTCAGACGTCGATTGCACCTGCGGATGTTTGTGCGCTGGGTCGGGCACTGGCACGGTGCGAACCGGGGCTGCTTGTGCCATTTGCTGGCCCGTTGGCGGCATGTTGCGGCCCTGCTGATAGTCGCCCCTGTCGCGGTGGCTGTATTCGCCCTTGCTGGCCGTTTTCCAGTCCATGAAGAAGCCTTGCGCCACGATCTGCATGCACACAGCCGGACTCACATGCAATAGGGTGGCTTGCTGGGTGTAGCAGTTGCAGACCTTGCCCATGTGCACGCACGCGGCAGGGTATGGAGCCTCGGTGGGCTTCGTGACTTCATCGTAAGCCGGTGCAGTGTGCGCAAAGTCCTGCAGCCGAGGCACGCGGTGCGCAATGTATTCATCCGCAGTCATCACCTGGGCGACTTGCCGCAGGTTTTGACTAGGTGAACTGGCCGCATTTGTGCCTGGCTGGTTTGCTGTGGTTTCTGTAGCGGGTTTGGCCTGCTTAGTGGCGTTCTTGTAAACGCCGGTGACTGCGAAGTACAGCGCCGCAGGAACGGCGATGGCGCACGCGGCCAGGACAAAGACGGCCCGAGGGATCTTCTTTTTCCCGGTGTGCAGGCTGGCCGAGCGATACCAGCTGTAGACCTCTTTCGGATAGCCCACCATCGAGACTTCGCCGCGTGCGCCTGCGCCGGGTTCTTCGCACTTCATGTCCGGGCTTGAGAAGCGAAGAACGCTCACCACATCGGCGCCAAAGGCCCGCTTCAGGTGGCGGTGCCATGAAGGCTTGTCGATCAGGCGACGCACAAACACATCGATCAGCGATGGGTGCGGGCAGATCATCCAGAAGTCAAAGCCGCGCCGCCGCCGATGCTGTGCGATGGCCTGCACGTAGTCCGGAACGTCAGAGCCTGAGCGCCTGAGCGGGAATTCGTTTTGGCATTCGTCCATCACGCAGATGGAGCCATCAGGCAGGTCTTGCCACTTCTTGGGGTCGAACTTCTGCCAGCCGAATTCCGCTGCCTTGGCCTCGTCCATGTCGAAGCCGTGATAGTAGACCGGGCGGTTTTCCTTGAGCTGCTGTGCGCGCACATCGCGCAGGGTGATCAACGTTTTTCCGGCGCCGTTCGCTCCGGTGGTCAGGTAGATCATTTCATGACCCATTTCTTGAAGCTGTCGCCGCTGATGCCGCTGACGATGGCCCGGGCCGCAATGGCGCTGGTGATGATGCTGATGCACACACCCACCTTCATGAAGCCAATCAGTCCGATCAATTCAGCAGGCAGGCCACCGAGCGCGGCCAGTGCCCCGGCCTTCATCCAATCGAGGGACGATGACACGCCGGTATAGGTCACAACGCTGATGCCCAAGGCGATCAGGATGCGGCCCGCGAGCGTGCCTACGAGGTTGATCAACATGCCGCCGATGGCAGCAACAAAAATGGGCATGGTGTTATCCCCTTGTGACGATGCGGGCGGCCAGGAGCATTGACACGGCCACCAAGATATTGCCGAGCATGGCGAGGTACTGGCAGAGGTTGGACAGGGGCAATGACACGCCCTGGCCCCACACAGTGACGCTCAAATCTCCGATACAGCCACCGCCGCCGAGCGGGTCTGATGTGTCGATGCGACCGCTCAGGCTGATGGTTTCATTGCCGGGCAGGTCGCCGGTCTGGTTGCCGGTCTTGCCCTTGTTGGCGTTGTAGAGGTCAGATTCAGCGCTTGTATCGTCGAACAGCTTGCAGTTGCGGGCGTACTGCTCTTTCGCTATGGCGCACTGGATCGCGTCACCTTCACAAGCGTAGCCAGACATGCAGGAGCCACCAAAGCCGCTGCCGTCATCCTCTCCATCACCGTTGCCATTGCCGGTGCCGCCACCACCTGTGCCAGTACCACCACCGCCACCCGAGGGGGGTTCTGTGTAGACACACTTGCCGTTGATCTTTATGGAGCCCTCGGGGCATTTGCCGTCGCCGTCTGGTGCTTCAGGGTTTTTGACGCACCAATCTCCGCTTTTGTGAAAGCCAGGAGGGCACTTGCCATCGGGCGGGGGAGGAATAACGATCGGAGGCGGAAGCGTAGGGCCACCAGTGCCGGTGCTGGGGCCGGACCCACCATTGCCGGTGCCGCCGTTACCTGTGCCGCCATTGGCGGTGCCGCCATTGCCAGTACCGCCGTTACCTGTGCCGCCATTGCCGGTCCCACCGTTGCCTGTGCCGCCATTGCCGGTGCCACCGTTGCCGGTGCCGCCGTTACCTGTGCCGCCGCCGCCCGTACCGTTACCGCCGTTACCTGTGCCGCCGTTGCCGGTGCCACCGTTGCCGGTGCCGCCATTACCGGTTCCGCCGTTACTGCCACCGTTGTCGCCGCCGTTATCGCTGGGGCCATTGCCGCCGCCTGTGCCGCCGTTGCCACCGGTACAAGCGGCGCCAGTGAAGACGCCCGCTCCGGTGCAGCTTTCTTGACCGTCGAAACGGACGCAAATGGTGGGCTTTACACGCACTTGGCAGTTGAGCCCATCGGACATTTCGCACAGGTAGGTGACGCTATCGCTTAAGTCGGTGTAGTCGCCAGCAGAGGTGCCCGCCTTGCATTTGTTGGGCTTGCACTTCTTACCAACGCGGGTGGTTCCGGGAGGACATGGCGGGTCTTTGATGCAGTCTTCACCAACCCGGGTTTCGTCCTCTTTGCAGTTGTCGCGAACGCAATGACCTGTGCCGTCATCGTGAGTGCCCGGCTGACATTGAGGCTTCTCTTTGCAGCCGCCATCGAATGGCACCAAGCCAGCGCCGCATGTGCAGACAGAGGCACCAGAGCCGCTAGTGCTCATGGTTGAGCCGGAGGGGCAGGAGTCTGGCCCCTTTTGCTGGGTGCATTTGCCGTCGTAATACCCGTTGTTGTAGGTGTAGCCGCAGTCCTGCACCTTGGGATTCGCCGTGGCCTTGCACGTCCAACTGGCGGAGATACCGGCGCCAAGTTGACCGACAGGGAAATTGGTGGAGTTGCAAGAGGCTGTATTCCACTGCCCGGGCGTTGCAGGGAAGGGGCCACCGTCGGCCAGCGCGGGAGGCCCGAAGCACAGAAGCAGGACCGCGACGATCAGGCGGTAAAGATCAGCCATGCGGCCCCCAAGATTGCGATGATGACAAAGAGGCCCATTTGTTTTGCACCTTGTAGAAGCTCACCCCTCGTGAGCTTTTGCAAGGCCCCTGCCGGCCGGTCAGGGACACATGCGAGGGCCGCTTAGGACAGGGCTTGACGCACCCACTTAAAGGCCTTGACGCCCACGTGCAGGATGAGCACAGCGGCGCCGACAGCGGCGATAGGTGCAGCCTGCAAAGCAATGTCTGCAGTGACGGCCGTCACGTCGACTGCGGCGGCGTTTGCAGCAGCAGCACCGGCCAGAGCGGCAACGGCGACGAGCGAGCGATTGAAGGTTTTTTGCATGTCAGATTTCCTCTTTGGTAGTTGATGAATTGCCGTCGATGTGCAGGGCGCGGATGAGCATGCGAAATGCCCAGCCGACAGCCCAGACCGCGAGGACGGCGCCCGCGATGGCTGCTCCATCCGCTGTATCGAGTTGCAGCGGAGGGAGGCTTAATTCATGCACCACAGTCACCGTGCAGGCGCTGGGGCATTCGATGACGGTGGGGTCAGCCACGTGGCATGGCCCGCAGGATTGCTTGCGCCCGCAGGCGTGCCTGGGCGATGCGCTCGGCAGTGCTTGCGCGAGAGCGCAGACGCTCAGAGAGGGCGACTACCGCGCCATGCACCAGTACGAACAACAACCCGCCGACGAAGCCCGCCAGGAGGGCGAGCATTGCCACGCGCTGGGCGAAGAATGCGAGGTCAATTTCCAAAGTGTGGCTCCTGCTTTTTGTAGAGGTCGTCCAGGTCGATGACCTGTGGCCGGTGGAATGGCTCGGTGTGGTCCTCGATCAGCTGCACGCAGGTTTCGAGGTCTTCCACCACTGCGGCTTCGCAGAGCAACATGACCCACTCCGGCTGTCCGTCCTCGAAAGACGGCGCAAGGAAAGCGCCTGTTGTGCGGGACTGAATCACGTTGCGCATGGGGTGCCTTCGGGCCTTACGCGGCCTTGGCTTGGGCAGCGGGCTTGATCGCCAGCAGCGTCAATTTCGTGGTGTTCTCAGCACCGGCCACGATGTCGAATTCGCACTCGCACATGACGCCGCCAAGGGGCCAAGAGTTCTTGAGGTGTGCCCACTTCTGGAACTCTGTGGAATCACCGAGCTTGAAGGGGCGAGTGACAACGCCGATGGATTCGCCGCTGCTGGTTTGGGCAATGTCCACGGACAGGTGGAAGGTGGTGGAGTCGAAGGGACGGCCTTCAATCTCGCCCTTGGATTGCTTGATACCGTGCAACACGGCTTTGCTGGTCATCTTCATTTTTTGATCCTTGGTTACGGCCTAAGCTGGTTGCATCCCGGACCGGCCACGCCCAGGTGCGAGAACACGATGGAAGGCGCGATCAAATGCACCTGCAATCTCGTTTTCGTTGAAGCGCTGGAGCCGTCCAGGCGCTTTTTTGTTGAACAGGATTTCTTCGATGAACTGCGTGTTGCCGAGGTGCTTGAAGCACAGCGCGATGCTGGGCGCGGCGGTGTCCATGAGCCACTGCACGTTGCGCTTGACCTCGGCGCAAATGGTTTCAGCGGCGAGGCGCTGCGTGGTGCGTACAGGCTCGGGCGTGGCCTGTGATCCGGCTTCGCGCAGCATGGCTGCGTGCCATTCACTGGCCCCTGCAAAGAAGTCGGCAGGACGACGCAGCATGTCGGGCGAGAGAACGCGCAGCTTGTTGCCGTAGCGCAGCTCAACGCGCAGCCATGGGCTGTCATCCTTCGGGCCGAAGAGCTGGTGCCCCTTTTCGTACACGTTGGTTTGTTTGCCTGCTTCCTTGCTGCCGAAGTAGAAGGAGCGGGCGCGCCCGTTGCACCAATCACCGACCTGATTGCAGCTGGGTGTGCGGCCATGGTGGTCCATCAACCCTGCCTTGTAGTCGGCCTGCACGCGGTCCATGCCACCGGCGAAACCGTCGAAGAAATCGAGGGCGAGGTCTACGCGGGTGATCGTGGCTTCGGTGCGCTCCACGATGGCGGCGAGACGTTGATTGAAGCCGTGGCGGGCGAAGGTGCAGGCGGTGCCGTAGAGGTTGCAGTGAATGGTGCGGGCCTGCGCGTGCTGGCGGGGGCTGTCGCCACTGGAGAGGTAGCCGACCCAACCGCATTCAACCTCATTGCGAACGATGGACCAGCGAAAGCGGTAGAAGTCGTGGCCCTTGCGGATTTCAGGGAACACGCTGAACTCTGGGCCGAGGGCTTCGCATGCTTGCTCGGCCAGGGCCTTGGCCTGGACGCTGGCCGCAAAGTCTGCATCGGGCATGTCTCGCAGCAGTTCGGCAAGGCGTGCAGCGCGTTCAACGTGGGGCACATCGTCAGACCAGCGCGCACCGTCGTGCAGAGGGAACAGGTCTTCAATCGTGGGCGTGGGCGCGTTGCGCAGGGTGCAGGTGAAGCGGACCCAATCGACATGAACGGGCTGCTTCGTTTTGGTCCGCTCTGCAGTGAGACGCAACTTCACTTCGTTGCCGTCGAGAACGAGGTCGGTTTTCTTTGCGCGGGTCATGCTTGTGACTCGTTCAGGTTCTCCCCGTGATTACCAACGGGGAGGGTTGGGATACCGCGCGTCGCTGCCGCGCCCGCGCTCCGCTTGCTGGGCGCGGCTGCGGCGCGCTGCGGCATGCCCTCAACGAGGGTTGCAATCGAATGCCATGTGTTGAGCATCCCGGCGCCGGATTGGCCCTTGAGGGTGCACACCCCCAGCGCAGGCGCTGCAGGAGCCGCCACAGCGCGTGCAGCGCCTTTGGTGGCTGAGGGTGTGCGAAACAGTGGTTTTGGGCTCATGGCGGCTCCGTGCGTATTGAAATGGTTTCAATAGCCCGAATGTTGAAAGCCCCTCAAACAATCACAAAGCGCTTTGTGGTGAAATCCCCTCAATATTGAAGGGTTCTAAACATGCCTCAGACGATGGATTTGCTGCAAAAAGCGCTGGTCTTGAAGAACGCTGCCGCGTGGTCGCGAGAGTTCAATATCACTCCTGGAGCGCTGTCACATGCGATCAAGCAGGGACGGCTAAGCCCAGTGCTTGCTGGGAACTTTGCTATCGAATTGGGAGAAGAGCCCGAACCGTGGATGGCCATTGCGGCCATGGAGGCAGAGAAGGAAAGCGAGCTGCTTGCACGGCTGAAAAGCCGCGTCAAGGCATGGCGGAGACTGTGAGATTCGAACTCACGGACGGTTGCCCGTCGGCAGTTTTCAAGACTGCTGGTTTAAACCACTCACCCAAGTCTCCGGGAGGGAAGGCGCGAATTCTAGCCGACTGCGGGTGCTGATTTTTTCAGCATGCCCCGGGTCTCGATGAACTTGACCACATCGGCCACGCCGGCCAGGGTTTTGAGGTTGGTCATCACAAACGGCTTGAGGCCCTGGGCGTTGGTGCGCATGCGGGTGGTGTCGGCGTGCATCACATCCAGGTTGGCGCCCACGTGGGGGGCCAGGTCGGTCTTGTTGATGATGAACAGGTCGCTTTTGGTGATGCCAGGGCCGCCCTTGCGGGGGATTTTTTCGCCAGCGGCCACGTCGATGACGTAGATGGTGAGGTCGCTCAGCTCGGGGCTGAAGGTGGCGGCCAGGTTGTCGCCGCCGCTTTCCACAAACACGATGTCGGCGTTGGGGAACTCGCCCAGCATGCGGTCGATGGCCTCCAAGTTGATGGAGCAATCCTCGCGGATGGCGGTGTGGGGGCAGCCGCCGGTTTCCACGCCAAGGATGCGCTCTGCGGGCAGCGCGCCGCTCACGGTGAGCAGGCGCTGGTCTTCCTTGGTGTAGATGTCGTTGGTGATGGCGATGAGGTCATAGTCATCGCGCATGGTCTTGCACAGCATTTCCAGCAGCGTGGTCTTGCCGGAGCCAACGGGGCCACCGATACCCACGCGCAGGGGCGGCAGGTTCTTGGTGCGGTTCGGGACGTGGTGCAGGTTGCTGGTGGTCATGATCGGAAGAGTCGGGAGTATTGGTTTTCGTGCTGGGCTGACAGGATGGCGAGCATGGGCGAAAAGGCCTGGCGCTCGCTGTCCATCAGCCCGATGGCATGGTCGGCTGCGGCTGGGATGGCATCGGCCAGCCGGGCCAGGATGCGCTGGCCGGCGCTTTGGCCCAGCTGCATGGATTTGAGGGCGGCCTGCACCATGTTCTCCGCCCAGCCAAAAGCGTAGGCCAGCAGGACGTCGCGCACGGGCGCCTGGGTGGTGGATGAGGCCAGTGCGAATGCCACAGGGTAGGTGGGGGGTAATGCGGCCAGGTGGCGCACGGCGGGCATCAGGGTCTCGTCGCCCTGGTTCTGATTGCGCAGCCAGTCGGCCATCGATCGGCCCATTTGCTCGGTCTGCAGGCGCAGTTCGCTCGTTTCTCGGGTGTGCAGCACCCAGTCGTTGAGTTCGCGCACATGCGCCCAGTCGGCGCGCCGCCACGCACCCACAGCCTTGGCGATGAGGGCCATGTCGCCCCGGGCCTGGGTGATGTGGAGCTGGTCCTGCAGCCAGTCACCCACGGCGGTTTCGCTGGCGAGGCCCACGTTTTCAATGGCGCTTTCCAGCCCCTCGGAATACGAAAACCCGCCCACCGGCAGTGCAGGGGAGGCCAGCCACATCAGCTGCAAAAAGCTGGCGGCCGGCAGCCGCGTGGGGCGGTCCAGGCGCATGGGCGGTGGCTCAGTGGTCGTGGTTGCAGTTCGGGCCGTGCACGTGCCCTTGGGCCACCACGGGGATGGGCACCGTGCGGCCTCGGGCTAGGGGCGTGGCCGCAGCCGGTACCTCTGTGTGAGTGTGCCCGTGGTCATGGCCATGATCGTGCGCGTGACCATGCTCGTGGTCGTGATCGTGGCTATGGCCGTGACCCCCATGGTGGTGCCCGCCGCCATGCCCCGCAGCATAGGCACCGCCTTCGGGTTCAAACGGCAGGTTTTGCTCGTTCACGATGAGGTGCATGGCGCGCAGCATGTCGGCCAGCACGTGGTCAGGCTCGATCTTGAGGTGGTCGGGCTGCAGCTCGATGGGCACGTGGCGGTTGCCCAGGTGGTAGGCGGCGCGGGTCAGGTCAAACGGTGTGCCGTGTTGTTGGCAGTGGGTGATGACCTGCACCGGCTGCGGCGCTGCGATCACGCGCACCATGGAACCGTCTTCGGCCACCAGCACATCGCCGCCGCGCACCAGGGTGCCACGGGGCAGGAAGATGCCCAGTGCGCGTCCGGCCGAGTCGGTGGCTGCAAAGCGGCTTTTCTGGCGCACGTCCCAGTCCAGCTCGACGGTGGTGGCGCGCTTGAGCAGTACGGGAGCGAGGCCTTGGCCTTGGGGGAGAAGTTTGGAGACCTGGATCATGGCAAGAGGGAAGGGCGGAGCCGGAAAGGCGAGGTCAACATTGTGGCCCTGGCCGAAAGGCGATGCGCGGATGCGCTACAGGGTGCGGCTCATGTAGCGGCTGTGGGGATCGGGCCGGTAGCTGCCGAATGGTGCACAGTCGGTAAAGCCATAGCGCAGGTAGAGCTGGTGCGCGGGTTCAAAGAAGGGCTGGGTGCCCGTTTCCAGGCTGATGCGCTGGTAGCCCAGGTCGACCGCCTGGCCCAGGATGTGTTCCAGCACGGCCCGGCCCACCCCCTGGCCACGCACGCTGGCTGCTGTGCGCATGGACTTGAGCTCGGCATGGTCGGCATCCAGGTGCTTGAGTGCACCAGTACCCACCAGCTCGTCATCGCCGCGCCAGGCCGTCCAGAAGCGGATCTCAGGCTGGCGCAGTTGCACCATGTCGAGCGCGTGCACGCTCTCCGGTGGTGAGGTGGCACGCATGTCCTTCAAATGCTCCTGCATGAAGGCTTCGATGCGGGGATCGGTCAGGTCGTCCAGGCGGATCCGCAGGTCTTGCAGCAAGGCATTCATGGGAAGCGACCTCAGAACAGGAAGTAGCGCTGTGCCATGGGCAGCACGGTGGCCGCTTCACAGGTGAGCAGCTGGCCGTCGGCGCGCACGGTGTAGGTCTGCGCGTCCACCTCCATCTTGGGCGTGTAGCTGTTGTGCACCATGTCGCGCTTGCGGATGCCGCGGATGTTGCGCACGGCGGAAAGCGTCTTGCGCAGGCCAAAGCGCTCGCCAATGCCAGCAGCCAACCCTGCCTGCGAGACAAAGGTGAGCGACGTTTTGGCGATGGCCCCGCCAAACGCGCCAAACATGGGCCGGTAGTGCACGGGCTGCGGTGTGGGGATGGAGGCATTGGGGTCGCCCATCGCAGCCATGGCGATCAGCCCGCCCTTCAGGATGAGCGCGGGCTTCACGCCGAAGAATGCGGGCTTCCAGATCACGATGTCGGCCCATTTGCCCACTTCGAGCGAGCCCACCTCGTGGCTGATGCCATGCGCAATCGCGGGGTTGATGGTGTATTTGGCCACGTAGCGCTTGATGCGCGTGTTGTCGTTGCGGGCCGTGTCACCTTGCAAGCTGCCGCGCTGCACCTTCATCTTGTGCGCCGTCTGCCAGGTGCGCAGGATGACCTCGCCCACGCGGCCCATGGCCTGGCTGTCGCTCGACATCATGCTGATGGCGCCCAGGTCGTGCAGGATGTCCTCGGCCGCAATCGTCTCCTTGCGGATGCGGCTCTCGGCAAAGGCCAGGTCTTCGGCAATGCTGGCATCGAGGTGGTGGCACACCATGAGCATGTCCACATGCTCGTCCAGCGTGTTGTGCGTGTACGGCATGGTGGGGTTGGTGGAGCTGGGCAGAAAGTTGTCTTCGCCCACCACGCGCAGGATGTCCGGTGCATGGCCGCCGCCCGCGCCCTCAGTGTGGAAGGCGCAGATCCCGCGCCCGCCCACGGCGGCAATGGTGTTCTCCACAAAGCCCGATTCGTTAAGCGTGTCGCTGTGGATGGCCACCTGCGTGTCGGTGGCTTCGGCCACATCCAGGCAGTTGCTGATGGCCGAGGGCGTGGTGCCCCAGTCTTCGTGGAGCTTGAGGCCAATGGCGCCCGCGTTGATCTGCTCGTGCAGCGCATCGGGCAGGCTGGCGTTGCCCTTGCCGAGGAAGCCGAGGTTCATGGGGAAGGCGTCGGCCGCCTGCAGCATGCGCTCCATATTGAGGGGCCCCGACGTGCAGGTGGTGGCCAGCGTGCCCGTGGCGGGGCCAGTGCCGCCGCCCAGCATGGTGGTCACGCCGCTGGCCAGGGCCTCTTCGATCTGCTGCGGGCAGATGAAGTGGATGTGGCTGTCGATGCCGCCTGCGGTGACGATGTTGCCCTCGCAGCTGATGACCTCCGTGCCGGGGCCGATGACGATGTCCACGCCGGGCTGGGTGTCGGGGTTGCCGGCTTTGCCGATGGCGGCGATGCGGCCTGCGCGCAGGCCGATGTCGGCCTTGAAGATGCCGGTGTGGTCTACCACCAGGGCGTTGGTCAGCACTGTGTCCACCGCGCCTTGTGCGTTGCTGCGCTGGCTCTGTGCCATACCGTCGCGAATCGTCTTGCCGCCGCCAAACTTCACCTCTTCGCCGTAGCTGCCAGCCCGCAGGGTGTGGTCGGCCTCGACTTCGAGAATGAGTTCGGTGTCGGCCAGGCGCACGCGGTCGCCCACCGTGGGGCCGAACATCTCGGCGTAGGCGCGTCGTCCAATGGTTGCCATGTGAGGGGTGCTCCGCAAGAACGGTTTACTATGTTTTTGATAGCTGCTGGGGCAATTGATACCGGCGCTATCGGCCAATTGGGCTTGAGTTTGCTACAGCGGGCCCTGCGTCAGGCCCTGAAAGCCGAACACGCGGCGCTCGCCCGCGTAGTCCACCAGCTCCACGGTGCGCTCCTGGCCGGGTTCAAAGCGCACGGCGGTGCCGGATGCGATGTTGAGCCGCATGCCGCGTGCAGCCACACGGTCAAAGCCCAGGGCGTTGTTGGTCTCGGCAAAGTGGTAGTGCGAGCCCACCTGGATGGGCCGGTCGCCGGTGTTGCGCACCACGACGGTCAGCGTACGGCGGCCGGTGTTGAGCGCGTGCTCGCCGGGTTCGGTAAAGAGTTCGCCAGGGATCATGGTCGGGTCCTTGAGGGGTGGGCTGCTGCGGTGTCGGTATGCATGACGCCAGTCAGACCTGTCAGACCATCTGGGCCAGCAGGGCACCACCCATCAGCGCCACGGCAGCGCCTGCAGCGTGGCTGAGCCACACGGTGCGATGGCGAAGTGCCCAGCCTGCCGCCAGCCCCGCGCCATGCAGCAGCACGGTGGCCGTCAGCATGCCCGCCAGGGTTTGCCAGGCGCTGTGGCTGCCCGCCAGCTCGACGCCGTGGGCCACGCCGTGAAAGACGGCAAACACGCCCACGCTCAGCGCGGCCATGAGGCCGGGAACGCGCAGGCGCGACACGACGAGCAGGCCCGTGGCCAGCAGCGACGCGGCAATCATCGGCTCCACCGCAGGCAGTGTCACGCCCTGCAGGCCCAGCACGGCGCCTGCCAGCAACATGGCCGCAAAGCCCACGGGGCCCCACAGCAGTTCGCGTCCAGCACGGCGCGCGGACAGGGCGCTCCACAGGCCCACGGCCACCATGGCGGCCAGGTGGTCCAGGCCGAACAGGGGGTGGGCCAAGCCGCTCAGAAAACTGTTGTGGATGTGGGATTCAGCGCCGGTATGGGCGAAGGCGCCAGAACTGATTGCACTGGCTGCTATGAAGAGAAGAGCGGCTGTGTGACGGTGTGAGGGTGTGATGCGCATGGGGGGGCTCCACGGAGAGAAGAGGGGGAGAAAAGGGGTCAGACGATCGGCTGATGGACGGTGACGAGCTTGGTGCCGTCGGGGAAGGTAGCCTCCACCTGGATGTCCGGAATCATCTCGGGGATGCCTTCCATCACGTCCGCGCGGGTCAGCACGGTGCGGCCTTCGCTCATGAGCTGCGCCACGGTCTTGCCGTCGCGCGCGCCTTCCATCACGGCGGCACTGATCAGGGCGACAGCCTCGGGGTAGTTGAGCTTCAGCCCCCGGGCCTTGCGGCGCTCGGCCAGCAGGGCGGCAGTGAAGATCAGCAGCTTGTCTTTTTCGCGAGGAGTCAGTTCCATATCGTTGCACTCAATGCTGGGGTAAATGGCTCGCGCGACCGCCGAGGCGGTCGAACGCGAGGGGTCAGTTCCATGTCGTTCTACTCAATTCAAGGCTGGATGGGCTCGTGTGGCAGGTTGTCCTGACCGGGCGGTCCTGAGGGCAACGGATTCATCATAGGCAGCAAGCCCCGTGCCCGCCATACGCCAGAGGGCGAAGGTGCGCTGGACGTGAAGGCGAATCGTGGCATGGAAACTGCACTTGCAAGGGCTGCCGTCGTCCTTTGCCCATGCCCCTTTCCACCGCCCCCCTTGCACCGCCCGACGCGGCCTCGGCAGCAGCCTTGGGGCCGGATGCCGACGCGCAGGCGCCGCAGCAGGTCGTGAAGGTCCGGCGCGACTACAACAGCTGGGTGGCCACCGAGACCATGGAGGACTACGCGCTGCGCTACACGCCGCAGCGCTTTCGCAAATGGTCCGAATGGCGGGTGGCCAACACGGCGTTTGGTGCGGCCTCGTTCCTGATCCTGGAGGCCGTGGGCGCCACGCTGCTGGTGCAGTACGGCTTCATCAATGCCTTCTGGGCCATCGTGGCCACGGGGCTCATCATCTTCCTGGCGGGGCTGCCCATCAGCGTGTATGCGGCGCGCTATGGGGTGGACATGGACCTGCTCACGCGCGGCGCGGGCTTTGGCTACATCGGCTCCACGCTCACCTCGCTGATCTACGCCAGCTTCACCTTCATCTTCTTCGCGCTGGAGGCGGCCGTGATGGCCTATGCGCTGGAGCTGGCACTCGACATCCCGCCCACCTGGGGCTACCTCATCTGCGCCATTGTGGTGATTCCGCTGGTCACGCACGGCGTGTCCGCCATCAGCCGCCTGCAGGTGTGGACGCAGCCGCTGTGGCTGGTGATGCTGGTGGTGCCGTTTGCCTATGTGCTAGTGCGCGATCCTGGTGCGTTTTCCGGGGTTGTGCACTACGGTGGTGAATCGATGCGCGGCGCCACGTTCCAACTGCCCTTGTTTGGTGCAGCACTCACGGTGGGCATTGCACTCATCACCCAAATGGGGGAGCAGGCTGACTACCTGCGCTTCATGCCCGCCCGCACGCCTGCCACGCGCGGGCTCTGGTGGCTGGGCGTGCTGGTGGGCGGGCCGGGCTGGGTGGTGCTGGGGGTTCTCAAGATGCTGGGCGGCGCGCTGCTCGCCTATCTGGCGCTCACCCACATGGTTCCCGCCGACCGGGCGGTGGACCCTAACCAGATGTACCTGGCCGCCTATGAATATGTGTTCCCCAACTACGGCTGGGCGGTGGCGGCCACGGCCTTGTTTGTGGTGGTCTCGCAGCTCAAGATCAACGTGACCAACGCCTACGCGGGCTCGCTGGCGTGGTCCAACTTCTTCTCGCGCCTCACGCACAGCCACCCGGGGCGCGTGGTGTGGGTGGTGTTCAACACGCTGATTGCCTTCATGCTGATGGAGATGAACGTGTTCCGCGCCATGGGCGAGGTGCTGGGGCTGTACTCCAACATCGCCATCGCCTGGATCATGTCCGTGGTGGCCGACCTCGTCATCAACAAGCCGCTGGGCTTGTCGCCCAAGGGCATCGAGTTCAAGCGCGCGCATCTGTACGACATCAACCCGGTGGGCGTGGGTTCGATGGCGCTGGCGTCCATCCTTTCCATCAGCGCGCACCTGGGGCTGTTTGGCCCGCTGCCGCAGGCGTTTTCGGCGGTGATTGCGATGGCGGTGGCCTTTGTCACCGCGCCGCTCATTGCCTGGGCCACCGGGGGGCGCTACTACATTGCGCGCCAGCCCGAGCGCGCCACATTGACCGATGTGATGACCGATGTGGTGGCAGTGCCCATGCACGGACCGGTTAGCGGCCAACGAGGTGCTGACCTGGGCAGCTACGTACGCTACACCGTGCAGCGCTGCGTGATCTGCGAGCGTGAATACGAAGCCCCGGACATGGCCCAGTGCCCCGCGTACCGGGGCGCCATCTGCTCGCTGTGCTGCACGCTGGATGCGCGCTGCGGCGACCTGTGCAAGCCCCACGCGAGCATGGCGGTGCAGTGGTCGGCCGCCTTGCGCTGGGTGCTGCCGCGCGCCATGTGGCGGTACCTGGACACGGGCCTGGGGCACTTTTTGCTGCTGATGCTGGTGATTGCGCCGCTGCTGGCCTCGGTGATGGGCCTGCTGTACCACCAGGAGCTCAACACCATCGCCCAGGCGGCCACGGACACCGAGGTGATGGCGGCACCCGAAGTGGCGCTGCGCTCGGGTCTGCTCAAGGCGTATCTCGCGCTGCTGGTGATCTCGGGCATCGTGGCCTGGTGGCTGGTGCTGGCGCACAAGAGCCGCCAGGTGGCGCAGGAGGAATCCAATCGCCAGACCGGCCTGCTGGTGCGCGAGATCGAGCTGCACCGCCAGACTGATGAGGCGCTGCAGACCGCGCGCAGCGTGGCCGAGCAGGCGCGCCAGGTGGCCGAAGCGGCTCAGCGCGCGGCTGACCAGGCCAACCAGGCCAAGAGCCGCTACATCAGCGCCATCAGCCACGAGATCCGCACGCCGCTCAACTCCATCCTGGGCTATGCCCAGCTCATGGGCGAAGACGCGGGTGTGCCCCCGCACCGCAAGCAGGCGGTGCATGTGATCCGGCGCGGCGGCGAGCATTTGTTGTCGCTCATCGAGGGCACGCTCGACATCGCGCGCATCGAGTCGGGCAAGCTCACGCTCGACGTGGCGCCCATGCGCTTTGCGGACGGGCTGCACGAGATGGCCAGCCTGTTCGAACTGCAAGCTGCCGCCAAGGGCCTGGCCTTCACTTTCGATGTGCAAGGCGTGATTCCTGAAGTGGTACGCGCCGACGACAAGCGACTGCGCCAGATCCTCATCAACCTGCTGGGCAACGCCGTCAAGTTCACCGTGCACGGCACTGTCACGCTGCGCGTGCGCCATGCGCGCGAGATGGCGCGCATCGAGGTGCAGGACACGGGGCCGGGCCTCACGGCCGAGGAGATCGAGCGCATCTTCGAGCCCTTTGCACGCGGCGGCTCGGGCGGCGGCAGCACCACGGCCGCGCCGGGCGCAGGCCTGGGCCTGACCATTGCCAAGATGCTCACCGCGCTCATGGGCGGCGAACTGACGGTGAGCAGCACCCCCGGCGTGGGCTCGGTGTTCCACGTCAAGCTGTTCCTGCCCGAGGTGCATGGGGATGCGCTGGGCAAGGCGGCGGCGCCCGTGGCGGTGCAAGCCCAGCGCGCCCGCAGAGGGTATGCAGGCGAGCGCCGCCGCATCCTGGTGGTGGACAACGAAGAGCCCGACCGCGAACTGCTGCTGCAACTGCTGGAACCCCTGGGCTTTGAGCTGCGCCAAGCGGCCAGCGGCCACGATGCGCTGGACCTGCTGGCCACCGGCTACCGGCCGCACGCCATCTTCATGGACCTGGCCATGCCGGGCATCGACGGCTGGGAGACTTTGCGACGTGTGCGGCAGATGCGGTTACCAGACGTGCAATGTGCCATCGTCTCCGCCAATGCCTTCGACAAGGCGCTCGATAATGACGTGGAGATCAGCCCCGAAGACTTCATCGTCAAGCCCGTGCGCCACAGCGAGCTGCTGGACTGGCTGGAGCGCCGCCTGGGCCTGCAATGGCAATACGACGAGGCTGCCGAGGCCCCCACCGGGCCAGCGCCCACGGCGGCCTCTGCGGCGCCCGCACCCCTCACATACCCCAATACCACTGCGCTGGCGGCTTTGGCGCAGGCAGTGTCTTTGGGCTACTACCGGGGCATTCTCAACACCCTGGACGACATTGAACGCAGCCAGCCCGCGCACAGCGCTTTTGTGGACACCATGCGGCAGCTGGCCAAGCAGTTCCAGTTCGATGCCATGGGCCAGATCCTGGAACAGGCACCCTCGTGATGACCACCGCCAACCCACCTCCCTTCCAGGCTCCTGCCGCGCCGGGTGCCGCGCTGGACCGCACCGACAGCGATGTGGTGCTGATCGTGGACGACGTGCCGGACAACCTGGCCGTGCTGCACGACGCGCTGGATGAGTCGGGCTACACCGTGCTGGTGGCCACGCATGGCGAGGCCGCCCTGCAGCGCGCCGCGCAGGCCCTGCCCGACATCGTGTTGCTGGACGCGATGATGCCCGGCATGGACGGCTTTGAAGTGGCCCGGCGCCTCAAAGCATCGCCCGCCACTGCACACATTCCCATCATCTTCATGACCGGCCTCACCGAGACCGAACACCTGGTGGCCGCGCTGGAGGCGGGCGGCGTGGACTATGTGACCAAGCCCATCAAACCCCGGGAGGTGATGGCGCGCATGGGGGTGCACCTGGGCTCTGCCCGCAAGGCCCGGCAGGACGCGCGCCAGGCCCGCGAGGCGCGCAACGCGCTCGATGCGTTTGGCTACGCCAGCATCACCGTGCGTGCGGTGGACGGCCGCATCGTGTGGCAGACCCCGCTGGCGCGCGAGCTGCTGCAAAGTTACTTTGGTGAAGTGGGCCCGGACGGCGCGCCCACCGCCTTCGGCCAGTGGGCGCCCGAGCCGGTGCAGGCCTGGCTGCGTCGCCATGTGCTGGCCGACAACGCGGCCGAGCTGCTGGCCGCTTCGCTGGCCGAGCCCCCGCGCCTTGCGGTGGAGCAGGGCGCCCGCAGGCTGACCTTCCGTCTGCACCAGCAGGCTGGCGACAGCGCCGGCGGCGGCGACTGGCTCATCGTGATGCGCGAGGTGTCGGATGCCAAGATCATCGAATCCATGAGCCTGTCCTTCAAGCTCACCGCGCGCGAGGCCGAGGTGCTGTACTGGGTGGTCAAGGGCAAGATCAACCGCGACATCGGCGACATCCTGGGCGCCAGCCCTGCCACCGTCAAGAAGCACTTGGAGCGTGTTTTCGCCAAGCTGGGGGTGGAAACGCGCACCGCAGCAGCGGCCATGGCCATGAACCGCATCCGGCAGTTACATCCCCAGTTTGAAGGGTGACCATCAGGGCCAAAAAAACGCATTGACCTCGTCATGTTGCAGCGCAATAATCGCGCACCTTCATTTCCGGAGCCCCAGCGTGGAAAGTGCCAGTTGTTGCAGTGAACCCCAGCAAGCCGTGACGGCTGCTGCCTGCCAGGCCTCCTGACGCCCGCTCCCGGGCCGTGGATTGCCTTGTGCAAGCTCCGGCCCCGTCTCTCCCAGCCCCTGTTGTACCCCGTGCGCCCCCGTCGGCCATGGCGGTGTGGGTGGCTTTACCGTCTTGCCGCTTTGCTGCATCTGTGCCGTCTGCACGGGCCGCGCCCCTTTGGCTGGGGCATGGCCCGCCTGCTGTGACGGTGCCCCCTGGCGCCCATCTGCGTCTGCGTGCTCTGCCCTGCCTGCCAAGGACAACGGCCATGCGTTTTTTTGTTGTGGATCTGCCCAGCCTTTTCCAGCGTGCGGTGGCGCCTGGCGCTGAACGCGCCGAGCATGCTGCATCGCTGCCTTCAGGCGCACAGGGCCCTGCCCATGGGGCCGCTGGCAGCCTGCAAGCCGTGGCCGAACTTGACGGCACTACGTTGTGGCCCACGCACCGCATTCGCTGCTACCTGCATGGCCAGCCGCCTGCGCGGGCATTGCGACGCCGGGCGCGGCCGCTTTAAGCCGGCCCACGCCGGTATTGCAACCACTACCCAGGAGGCCCCATGGACCCAGACCCGCGCAGGCGCTCCGAAGCGCCGCCCCACACCACATCCCCATTGAACTTTGCATACCAGGCCCAGGGCCCGGGGCGATGGCTCGCGTGACGGCGTGAGCCTCACGCCTCTGGCCGTTGCCGGCCAGAAGGAGTGACTCACCATGTTCCGTTTCATCAACATTTCTGCGCACACGGCACCACTGCCCGTGACGCGCAACGCCGTCAGCGCTTGCTGCTAGGGAGACCGCCATGAGCTTCCTGCACCACCTGTTCGACCGCTTTCTGCACACCCGCCATGTGACGCGCCACTTTGCGCGGCGGCTGATCCTGGACACGCTGACCCTGGGCCGCGCGCCCACCCCCGCCACCTCGCCCGACCTGCTCAGCCGCGAGCTGCAGCGCGCCGCCAGCGATGACCTGCCCGCACTGATCGAGCGCCTGCAGTCTGACCCTGCGGGTCTGAGTGACGCCCAGGCTGCCGCCGCCCTGGCCCAGCACGGCCCCAACGAGGTGGAGCACGAAAAGCCGCTGCCCGCCTGGCTGCACCTGTGGCACTGCTACAAGAACCCGTTCAACGTGCTGCTCACGGTGCTGGCACTGATCTCGTACCTCACCGAGGACCACGAGGCCACCGTCGTGATTCTGGCCATGGTGGTGCTCTCCACGCTGCTGCGGTTTGTGCAGGAGGGCCGCTCCAACCGCGCGGCCGAGCGCCTCAAGTCGCTGGTCAGCAACACCGCCACGGTGCTGCGCCGCAGCGGCGCGGAGGCCGCATCCACGCCGCGCGAGCTGCCCATCCACCAGCTGGTGCCGGGCGACCACATCGTGCTGTCGGCGGGCGACATGATCCCGTCGGACTGCCGCGTGCTCACGGCCAAGGACCTGTTCGTGAGCCAGTCGGCCATGACGGGAGAATCGCTGCCGGTCGAAAAATTTGCCGAGCGCAGCCAGCCCGGCACCAGTGCGCTGGAGGCCACCAACCTGCTGTTCATGGGCACCAACGTGGTCTCGGGCTCGGCCACGGCGTTGGTGGTGGCCACGGGCAACCACACCTACTTTGGCACGCTGGCCACCCGCGTCACGGCCACCGACCGCACGCCCACAGCGTTCCAGGCAGGCGTCAACAGCGTGAGCTGGCTGCTGATCCGCTTTGCGCTGGTCATGGTGCCCATCGTGCTGGTGGTCAACGGCTTTACCAAGGGCGACTGGCTGGAGGCGTTTCTGTTCGCGCTGTCGGTGGCCGTGGGCCTCACGCCCGAGATGCTGCCCATGATCGTGACCAGCACGCTGGCCAAAGGGGCCGTGCTGCTGTCGCGCAAGAAGGTGGTGGTCAAGCGGTTGGACGCGATCCAGAACTTTGGCGCCATGGACGTGCTGTGCACCGACAAGACCGGCACGCTCACGCAGGACAAGATCTTTCTGGAGCGCCACACCGACGTGTTCGGCCACAACAGCGACGAGGTGCTGGCCTTTGCCTACCTCAACAGCCATTACCAGAGCGGCCTGAAGAACCTGCTGGACCACGCCGTGCTGGAGCATGTAGAGCTGCAGACCGACCTGCGCCTGGCGCAGGACTACCGCAAGGTCGATGAGGTGCCGTTCGACTTCGTGCGCCGGCGCATGTCGGTCATCGTCAGCGAGCGCAACGACCACCACGAGCTGATCTGCAAGGGCGCAGTGGAGGAGATGCTGGACGTGTGCACCCAGGTGCGCGTGGTGGAGGACACCGGCGCGCAAGACCTGCCGCTGGACGCCACCCTGCGCGCACGGGTGCTGGAGGTGACGCGCGGCCTGAACAACGAAGGCCTGCGCGTGGTCGCCGTGGCCATGAAGGAGACGCCACCCCAGCAGACGGTGTACAGCGTGGCCGATGAATCGGGCCTCACGCTGATCGGCTACGTGGCGTTTCTGGACCCACCGAAGGAATCCACCGCCCCTGCGCTCAAGGCGCTGGCCGCGCACGGTGTGGCCGTGAAGGTGCTGACCGGCGACAACGAGCTGGTGACGCTCAAGGTCTGCCGCGAGGTGGGCCTGGCGGTGCAGGGCGTGTTGCTGGGCAAGGACGTGGACGCCATGGACGACGCCACCCTGGCGCGCGCGGCCGACACCCACAACGTGTTTGCCAAGCTCTCGCCACTGCACAAGGAGCGGCTGGTGCGCGCGCTGCGCGCGGGCGGCCATGTGGTGGGCTTCATGGGCGACGGCATCAACGACGCCCCCGCGCTGCGTGCGGCCGACATCGGCATCAGCGTGGACAGCGCGGTGGACATTGCCAAGGAGGCGGCCGACATCATCCTGCTGGAGAAAAGCCTGATGGTGCTGGAAGAGGGCGTGATGGAGGGGCGCAAGACCTTCAGCAACATGCTCAAGTACATCCGCATGACGGCCAGCTCCAACTTCGGCAACGTGTTCTCGGTGCTGGTGGCCAGTGCGTTCCTGCCTTTTTTGCCCATGCTGCCGCTGCACCTCTTGGTGCAGAACCTGCTGTATGACCTGTCGCAGATCGCCATTCCGTTCGACAACGTGGACGAGGAGCTCATCCGCAACCCGCTGAAGTGGAACCCGGGCGACATCGGCCGCTTCATGGTGTTCTTCGGGCCCATCAGCTCGGTGTTCGACATCACCACCTTCGCCGTCATGTGGCACGTGTTTGGTGCCAACAACGTCGGGGCGCAGACGCTGTTCCAGTCGGGCTGGTTCGTGGTGGGGCTGCTCACGCAGACGCTGATCGTGCACATGATCCGTACCCCCAAGCTGCCCTTTGTGCAAAGCGTGGCCTCGGTGCCGCTGCTTGCGGCCACGGTGCTCATCATGGCGGTGGGCATCTTCATCCCCATGGGGCCGCTGGCCGGGCACTTCAAGCTGCAGGCGCTGCCGCTGGCTTACTTTCCGTGGCTGGTGGGGATTCTGGCGGGCTACGTGCTGCTGACGACCGTGATGAAGCGCTGGTACGTGCGGCGCTACGGCTGGCAGTGAATGCCGGGGCAGGTGCTGGTGGAGCGTCTGCCCCCGTGTTTTGAAGAGAAAATGGCTGCAAGCGCTAGTAAATTATGCGCTGGCAGCTATCTTTTTTGTAGTGTTTCTACATGCCCAGGGACTTGAGCAGCGCATCCGTGTCGTCCTGGCCGGCTGGCGGTGGGGCGGGCACGGGCGGCGCTTCTTGCGACTGGGCCATCAGCGCGTCCGGGTCGGGAGCTTCCTGGGCTTCAAAGTCGTAGAGCTTGATGAACTCGGTGCGGTCGATGGCGAGTTCCAGGTAGAAGATGTTGTTGTTGCTGGTGTAGAAGGTCACGCGCCGGGCCTCGGGCTTGTCGAGGTTGGCGTCCACCGACAGCTGCACCTGCTTGTTCAGCACCAGCATCTTGGGCTGGTTTTGCGTGATGTGGGTCTGCAGTTCGCGGCGCACCTTGCCGGTGAAGTCGCCCACCACCTGGTTCATCAGCTCGCCCATCACGTTGCTGACCTCGTCGGAGGTGTACGAACTGACCAGGTCGTCCTTGGACATGCCCATGTTCAGCAGGTAGTTGGCGTACAGCTCCATCGCCGCCTGGCCTGAGAAATTGATGATCACCAGCCCCGAAAAGCCGCCGTCAAACAGCACAAAGCAGCCAATGTCGGGTTTCAGGCAGGTCTTGCTGATGCGCTGCACCATGCCGGAGTAGTGGATCTGGCTGTGTGTAGCCACGCCCAGAACGCGGGTGACGGAGTTGCACAGGCTGATCAAAAGGTCTTCGGTGCCGTAAACGGGGGATTTTTCGGGGGTGCTCATGGTGGGGGTAGCGGAAAACAACTTGGTGCACAGCATAGGCGATGATGCCGCCGTAAACCAGAGTGCAGGCCCTGCCGTGGTGCCGATCCCCCCGTGGTATCCCGGTCATTGACTTTCGACGGGGCTCGGATATCGTGCTTTTCATCCAAATAAGAGAGGGGGGCCCGATGGGCAATGTCTATTTCTATGGCTTGACCGATTTCCAGGCGATTGCCACCGGGGCGGCCGTGCTGGCCAGCGGCGGTGGTGGCAGTTACCAAGACGCCTGCGCCATCGTGCAGCAGCTGGCAGACCAGGGCTACACGGGCACGGTGCAGGTGCAGGACTACGACGGCGCCACCAATGCCTGTGTGCTGGCCATCATGGGTTCGCCCGACGCGGCCGACAACCTCACCCTCACGGCGGTGCAGAACTCCATCAGCAACACCGTGGCCGTGATGCAGGCGTACACCGGCATGCAGCCAGGCGCCTTCATCCCGGTGGAGATCGGGCCCATCAATTCGCTGGTGCCGCTGATTGGCGCGGCCATGTCGGGCGGCAGCATCTGGGTGGTGAACGGCGATGGCGCAGGCCGTGCCGTGCCTGAGCTGCCCCAGACCACCTTCACCGCCCCTTCCGGGCCAGCGCCCAGTCCCGCCGTGCTGGCCAGCGATGCGTCCACGCTTGTGGCGGCGGAGTACGCGGTGCTGGGCTCCGCCACGGCGTCGGGCATCGAGTCGCTGGCGGGCGGGGTGGTGGGAGGTTTTGGCGGGTACTCGGGCATTGCGATGTGGCCCTCCAACGCGGGCAATCAGTTCGCGTTGTCGGGCAGCTACATTCCGGGCACGCTGGAGCAGGCACGCCAGCTGGGCCTGCAGCTCTTGCAGGCGGTCACGCCGCTGAGCACCCAGGCCGTGGCGGCGGGCATCCAGAACCTCACCGGCCGTGCCGCGCGCGCCGTGGTCACCAACTTTTTCATCACCTCGGTCAGCCAGTCCACGTCCAGCGCGTCGCTGGACTCGGGCATCATCCGGCTGGACAATGCATCCGACCCGGCCCAGAGCACCGAGACACATTACCTCTACAACCTCAACGAGAACCTGATCATGTATTCGGCGGCCAGCACCACCCCCGACATCATTGCACCCGACTCGATCTGCTACTACTCCGAGAGCACGGGTCGTGGGTTCTCCAACGCCAGCGACGACCTGGCCCAGTATTTCGACCCTAAAACGGGCCGCAGCACCGGCAACCAGGTGAGCGTGATTGCGGTGCAGACAGCGCCCCAGCTCTACGACACCCCTGGTGTCGTGGCATCGTTTGCCGCGCTGCTGCGCAATATCGGTTACGCGGGTGGCATGCCGCCCGGCTGAGCCCTGAAGCCCGCACCGACGCACGAGAGAAACGGAACGCTGTGAAAAAAGGTGGTCATGGCCATGGGTGAGGCGGACCTGAACAAGGAGCGGCTGGAGCTGGCCCTGGAGGCCGCCGGGCTCGACCTGTGGGAGAACGACCTCATCACCGGCAACGTCACGCGCAAGGCGACCAAGACGTTTGAAGAGCTGGGGTTCTCCGAGGATGAAATCGTCTCGGGCGTGCAGGACATCTACGGCCTGTTCCACCCCGACGACATCGACACCGTGCGCAAGGCCGTGGCCGACCACCTGACAGGCGTCACGCCGCAGTACCGGTGTGAGTTCCGGTTGCGCTCCAAGAGTGGCGAGTGGATCTGGTTTGCCAACTATGGCCGCATCATGGACGGCCACAGCGAGACGCCCGGCAAGCGCTTGATCGGCGTCACGTTCAACATCCACGACCGCAAGTGCCGCGAGACCGAGATCGCCCAGATCAACCAGCAGCTCACCGAGCAGAACCGCCTGCTCCAGCAGCTCAACGCCACGCTGGAGCGGCTGGCCGCCAACGACTCGCTCACGGGCCTGTCCAACCGCCGCACGCTGATGGAGCTGGGCGCCAAGGAATACAAGCGCACGGAGCGTTTTGGGCACCCGATGTCCGTGCTGGTGGCAGACATCGATTTGTTCAAGACCGTCAACGACCTGTACGGCCACCTGGCGGGCGACCGCGTGATCTGCGCCGTGGCCCAGGTGTGTGCTGGGCACAAGCGCAGCGGTGTGGACATCGTCGCGCGGTTTGGGGGCGAGGAGTTTGTCGTCGTGCTGCCCGAGACCGACAGCGCGAGCGCGTTGCAAGTGGCAGAGTCGCTGCGCCGCGAGGTCGAGTCCTTGCTGGTGTGCGTGGGCGACGAAGGGCAGGAGGTGGCCGTCACCGTGAGCATTGGCGTAGCCACCCTGTACAAGGGCTCGGGGATGAATTTTGAAGAGCTGGTGAACCGTGCCGACCAGGCCCTTTACCAAGCCAAGGGCACAGGGCGCAATGCCGTGTACTGCGCCGACATGCCGCCCGAAAAAGGGGGCGTGGTCGAGCAGGTTTCGCTCGACCTGGGAGGGGGGATCTCTCAGCCCTGAGGCCCGCGCGCAGCCTGGTGGATCGCCGCCCGGATGCGCGGGTAGGTGCCGCAGCGGCAGGCATTGCCCGACATGGCGGCGTCGATGTCGGCATCGGTAGGCTGCGGCGTTTTCTTCAGCAGGGCACAGGCCGACATCAGCTGCCCGCTCTGGCAGTAGCCGCACTGCGCAACATCCACTGCGGTCCATGCGGTGCGCAGTGCAGAGGCTTCGGGGCCTTGCAGGCCCTCGATGGTGGTGACCTGGGCGCTGCCCACGGCCGACAGGGGCGTGATGCAGGCGCGCACCGGCTCGCCGTTCAGGTGCACCGTGCAGGCGCCACACAGCGCCATGCCGCAGCCAAACTTAGTGCCGTTCATCTGCAGTTCGCCGCGCAGCACCCACAGCAGGGGCGTGTCGGGTTCGGCGTTGACAGCGACGGGTTTGCCGTTGAGGTTCAGGGTCGTGGTCATGGGGGCTCCGGTGCGTCGGGTCAGCTGAGCTTGAGCGGCAGCGCGCGCAGGCGCTGGCCGGTGAGGGCAAACAAGGCATTGGCCACGGCGGGTGCAATGGGCGGCACGCCGGGCTCGCCCACGCCCTCGGGGGGCTCGGCGCTGGCGATGATGTGGGTCTCCACGCGGGGGCAGTCGGCCATGCGCAGCAAGGGGTAGTCGTGCAGGTTGCTCTGCTGCACCTGGCCATCCTTGATCGTCACTTCGCCCCACAGCGCAGCGGTGAGGCCATAGACCACGGCGCTTTCCATCTGCTGGGCAATGAGGTTGGGGTTGATGGCCGCACCGCAGTCGATCACGCACACCACGCGGTGCACGCGGATGGCCTTGTCGGCACCCACCGACACCTCGGCCACCTGCGCGACGATGGAGCCGAACGACTGGTGCAGCGCCACGCCGCGCGCCCGTTGCACGCCCGACGCATCGGGCGGCAAGGGCTGGCCCCAGCCCGCCAACTCGGCCGCCTTTTGCAGCACCTTCAGGTGGCGCGGGTGTTTTTGCAGCAGCGCGGCGCGGAACGCCACCGGGTCCTTCTTGGCGGCGTGGGCCGCTTCGTCCACAAAACTCTCTTTGAAGAACGCCTGGTGCGAATGCCCCACCGAGCGCCAGAAGCCCACGGGCAGCGGCAGGTCGATGATCTCGTGGGCAATGCGTGCGTGGGGCCACTCGTAGGGTTGGTCGAACGCGCCTTCGGACGCGGTCTTGTCCGGCCCGGCGCCCGGCAGGCCAAAGGTGCGGGCCAGCACCTGCGGCACGATGGCCTGGCCTGCCGACACGTTGTGCCAGGCCACCAGCTGGCCCTGTGCGTCCAGCCCGGCCTTGAACCGGGCCACGCAGGCCGGGCGGTAGAAGTCGTGCTGCAGGTCCTGCTCGCGGGACCACAGCGTCTGCACCGGTATGCCGCCCGCGGCCTTGGCAATGGCGGCGGCCTGGGCCACATAGTCCACCTCCAGCCGCCGGCCAAAGCCACCGCCCAGCAGCAGCTGGTGCACGGTCACCTTGGTGTCGTCGATGCCCAGGGCCTTGGCGGCCGCCATGCGCGCCAGGCCCGGCACCTGGGTGGATGTCCACACGCTGGCCGCGCCATCCTTGAACTGCACGGTGCAGTTGATGGGCTCCATGGTGGCGTGGGCCAGGTAAGGCGCGCGGTAGTCGGCAGTGAGGGTGGTTGCAGCGCCTTGCAGGGCCTGGTCCACATCGCCCACGCTGTGGTAGCCAAAGCCCTGGGCCTGGTCCAGCGCCTGGGTCAGCTGGGTCATGACAGCGGCGCTCGACAGCGTGGCGGCGGGGCCATGGTCCCACTGCACGCTGACTGCGGCGGCGGCCTTTTTGGCGTGCCAGGGCGTGTCGGCAATCACGGCCACGCCGCCAGTGCCGCCGTGGTACGGCGCTACGGCCAGCACCTCCTTCACCCCGGGCATTTTTTGCGCGGCTGCGCCATCGAACTGGACCACTTTGCCGCCCCGCGTGGGGCACATCACCACACTGGCGTACAGCAGGCCGGGCGGGTGGGCATCGATGCCAAATACCGCACTGCCGTCGAGCTTGGAGGGCGCCTCGATGCGGGTGAGCGGCTTGCTGATCAGCTTGAATTCAGCAGGCGCCTTGAGGGGCACCTTGCCCGGTGGCGGCTGCTGCGCCGCCAGTGCAGCCAGCTCGCCATACGTGGCGCGCTGGCCTGCCGCATGTTCCACCACGCCAGCGTTGGCCTTGCATTCGGCGGCCTGCACCTTCCATTGCACGGCCGCTGCGTTGATGAGCATGGCGCGGGCGTGGGCACCGGCCTCGCGCATGGGGCGCCACAGGTCCTTGATGCTGCTGGAGCCACCAGTCATCATCACGCCCACTTCGCGCATGGTCTTGGCGGTCAGCCAGCCCGCCACGGCCTTGATGGAGCCGTCGTTGTCGGGGTGGAACGGCAGGCCGTCCACCACCGTGGCCAGGTTGTTGTAGATGTCGTCGATGGGCGCCATCTCCAGCCGCACCTGGGCCCAGTCGGCGTCCAGCTCTTCCGCCAGGATGGCGGCCAGCCCGGTGTGCGCGCCCTGGCCCATTTCGGACTTGGCCATCATCACCGTCACCGTGTTGTCGGCGGCTACCTTGAGCCAGCCATTCAGCGCCACCTGGCCCGTGCCCCGGGGCAGGGGCTGCGCGGTGTGCAGCCGCTGGCGCGGGGGCACCACGCCCCAGCCGATGACCAGCGCGCCGGCTGTTGCGGCGCCACCGAGAAGCACTGTGCGTCGTTTCACCATGGGTTGTCCTGAGCGGTTGAGAAAGTGCACGCCGGCGCCTTCGATGGCAATCACCGCGTGGCAAGGGCAGGGGGCCATCCTAGCGCCACTGTGCAGCGCTGCGCTGCTGGCGAATGTCGGCTATGTGACGCTGCGCCGCACGCGCACGGCAATGCGGTTGAGCCCGACGGGCGTCAATCCCAGGTGGCGGGCCAGGTCTTTTTGCGGGATGCGCAGCGCCAGGTTGGGGTGTGATGCCAGGAAGGCACGGTAGCGGCCCTCGGGGGTGAGGGTGAGCAGTTCGCGCTCACGCGCCTCCTTGCGTGCGGCGTACACCAGGGTCAGCTGGTACAGCGCCTTTGCCCAGGGCAGGTGGCGTTCGGCCAGCGCGAGCAGCACGCCGTGGTCGATGCGCTCCAGGGTGGCGGGCTCGATGGCCGTCACCATGAAGGCCGTGCGGCCGCCAGGCTGCAGGGCGGATACGCTGGCAAAAAAACGTCCTTCTTCGGCAAACGACTTGATCCATTCCGTGCCGTCATCCTGCAGGTAGCTCAGCTTGAACAAGCCTGCTTGAACCGCGTAAACATACGGGTGCTGTACCCCCTGCAGAAAGACCGTGCCGCCTGCCTGTACTGCGTGCTTGGTGATGGCGCGCTCTGCCGTGGCCCAGTCGGGCAGGGCCTGCGTGCCCGCCGCCTGTGTGAGGAGCGACCAGAAGGCGGGGTGCTGGATGGGGGCCATGGCGCGCAGTATGCCGCGTGGCAGCGTGGCGAAGTTTCCGCCGCGCCTGGGGGTGAGAGCCTCCTTCGTTCGCCAATTAACCTGGGTTGATGACGACGGACGGAGCCGTGCCTAGAGTGCGGCCCATGTCACACGCTCGCACCCCCACCACCGCACGCCAGGCCGCGCCCGCAGGCGCCTTGCCACGCACCATCGTCACCGGCGCCAGCTCGGGCATTGGCCGGGCGCTGGCCCTGGAGCTGGCACGGTGCGGCGTGCCGGTGCTGGCCGTGGCACGGCAGGCCGAGCCGCTGCAGGCGCTGGCAGATGCCCATGGACTGATCGAGCCCTGGGTGGCCGACCTGTCCTGCATCGAAGAGATGGACGGCCTGGCGGCGCAGTGGCTGCTGCGCTATCCCGATATTGGCGCGCTGGTGAACAACGCAGGCATCCAGCACGATCTGCGGGTGGACGATGCCGGCTACAGGGCACAGGACATGCGCGCGGAGGTCGGGATCAACCTGCTGGCGCCGATGGCGCTGACGCGTGCGTTGCTGCCCCATTTGCAGGCCCAGCAGCGCGCATGGGTGGTCAATGTCGGGTCGGTGCTGGGCTCTTGCCCCAAGCGCACGGCGGCGGTTTACAGCGCCACCAAGGCGGGGCTGGACCTGTTCACCCAGGCGCTGCGGGTGCAGATGCAAGGCAGCCCAGTGCGGGTGGTTCACGCTGTGATGCCGCTGGTGGACACGCCCATGACCCGGGGCCGAGGGCGCGGCAAGATCCCTGCCGATGTCGCTGCACAGGCACTGGTCCGCGGCCTGATGGCGGGGCACACCGACATCCGCATCGGCAAGGCGCGCGCGGCCTGGCACTTGCAGCGCTGGGCGCCCGGGCTGCTGGCCCGCCTGCTGCGCACGGCTTGATCCAAGCCCGCTGGCTCAACACCTGTCTTCTCATCGACCCCAGGAGATCACCCCATGGCAACCCGTTATGCCTTCTTCATCCACCTGCGTGCACTGCCCGAGTGGCTGCGTTTGCCCCGTGAGCAAAGGCGTGAGTTGGGTGAGGCGCACCTGCATGACCTGCTGCCCCGCTACCAGGGAGCCCTGCGCCTGCGCCACTTCGATGCCGAGGCCTTCGCAGCGCCCTGCAGCGACCTGATGCTGGTGGAAACCGATGACCCGCTCAAGCACTACGACTTCATGGAGCGGCTGCGCGATTCCCCCCTGCTCACCGTGCCGTATTTCGAGGTGCTGCAGATCCTGCCTGCCATCGAAGACGGTTATGTGGCGTTCGAGCGCGCCGAAACGGCTTAGGCTGCTTTGCAGTCGACCAGCGCCGGAGCCTTGTGCGTGGGCTGCCGGTCCAGCCAGGCAATGTAGGCCGTGAGCGCCAGCGCACTCAGCGTGACGGCGGCCGCCACCAGCGGAATGGTCTGCAGCGACCACCCGGCCGTGATGACCGCGCCCCCCAGCCAGGCACCAATGGCATTGCCGAGGTTGAATGCGCCGATGTTGAGCGTGGACGCCAGGCTGGGCGCGTCGCCCGCCTGCGACACCACCCGCGCCTGCAGCGGCGTGCCCGCCGAGAACGACACCATGCCCCACACCACCACGGTGATGACGGCAGGCCACAGCCACACGCTGGTGAACGAAAACGCTGCCAGCACCCCCGCCAGCACGGCAAAGATGCCCATCAGCGAGGGCAGCAGCTTCCAGTCTGCCAGGCGGCCGCCCAGCAGGTTGCCAATGGTCAGGCCCACGCCGCACAGCAGCAGCACGCCGCTCACGTTCTGGGGCGAGACACCGGTCACGTCGCGCAGGATGGGCGTGATGTAGGTGAACAGCGTGAACATGCTGGTGGATGCGAGCACGCTCACCGCCAGCGCCAGCCACACCTGGCGAATGCGCAGCACGCGGAACTCGCCCAGCGCGCTGCCGCTGATCTGGTGGCGCAGGTGTGGCACCCAGCGCACCACGGCGGCCACGGCCAGCACCCCAATCACCACCACCGCCCAGAAGGTGGAGCGCCAGCCCAGGTGCTGGCCCAGCAGCGTGCCAAGCGGCACGCCCAGCACGTTGGCGAGCGTGAGTCCGGTGAACATCAGCGCCATGGCCTGGGCGCGCTTGTGGGGCTCCACCACGCTGGCGGCCACCACGGCGCCAATGCCAAAAAACGCGGCGTGGCAGAACGAGGTGACCACGCGCGCCACCATCAGCCACGCATAGCTGGAGGCCAGCGCGCAACCCACATTGCCCACGATGAACAGCACCATCAGCCAGGTCAGCGTGGTCTTGCGCGGCCAGCGCGCGGTGGCCACCGCCAGCAGCGGTCCACCCACAGCCACGCCCAGTGCGTAGGCCGACACCAGCATGCCGGCGGCGGGGATGGAGACGGACAGGTCACCTGCCACTTCGGGCAGCAGCCCCAGGATCACGAATTCGGTGGTGCCAATGCCAAAAGCGGCAATGGCCAGGGCCAGCAGGGGGAGGTTCATGGAGCGCAGAGGGACTAAAGGGCAGCACCGGGGCCGATGGGGTCAGGCGCGCAAGACTAGGGAAAACCCTTGGATTCTACGGAGGCCCCACAACCTTTGCAGGCCAAGGTTTTTGCATGAAATGGGCTGGTAGCGCTAGTGATATATGCCGTAACAGCTATTGTTTTCATAGTGAATGCCATCCTTGCCCTTGTGCGCCTGTGGCGTGCATCAGGGGTGGTGAGTCGCCTCGCAACGGCCCCCGTGTGATGCGGGCTCGCAGCGGGGCGTGTACGCCACCCGGCGTATTTCGCCAACCGGCCCCGCTCTCCAGAATCCATTCCATCGCCCGATCCACAGGGGCTCCACACCGGGGCCCACCGGGCGAAGCGGTTTGATTGATTTCCTGATTGAAACCACCACCGGAGAAGCACACATGCAACGTCGTTATTCCCTCAAGGCCCTCGCGGCCGTCGCTACGCTCGCTGGCCTGTCTGCGCTGCCAGCCCACGCCCAGGACACGATCAAGGTCGGCATCCTGCACAGCCTGTCGGGCACCATGGCCATCTCTGAGACCGTGCTGAAAGACACCGTGCTCATGGCGATCGACGAGATCAACGCCAAGGGCGGCGTGCTGGGCAAGAAGCTCGAACCCGTGGTGGTAGACCCGGCCTCCAACTGGCCCCTGTTCGCCGAAAAGACCAAGCAGCTGCTGGGCCAGGACAAGGTCTCGGTCATCTTCGGCTGCTGGACCTCGGTGTCGCGCAAGTCGGTGTTGCCGGTCGTGGAAGAAATGAACGGCCTGCTGTTCTACCCCGTGCAGTACGAAGGTGAAGAACTGTCCAAGAACGTGTTCTACACCGGCGCCGCGCCCAACCAGCAGGCCATCCCTGCGGTGGACTACCTGATGAGCAAGGACGGCGGCAGCGCCAAGCGCTGGGTGCTGCTGGGCACCGACTATGTCTACCCCCGCACCACCAACAAGATCCTGCGCGCCTACCTCAAGAGCAAGGGCGTGAAGGACAGCGACATCGACGAGAAGTACACCCCGTTTGGCCACTCTGACTACCAAACCATCGTGGCCGACATCAAGAAGTTCAGCCAGGGCGGCAAGACGGCCGTGGTCTCCACCATCAACGGTGACTCCAACGTGCCCTTCTACAAGGAACTGGGCAACGCCGGCCTGAAGGCCAAGGACGTGCCCGTGGTCGCCTTCTCGGTGGGCGAGGAAGAGCTGCGTGGTGTGGACACCAAGCCGCTGGTGGGTCACCTGGCTGCCTGGAACTACTTCCAGTCCATCAAGAGCCCGGCCAACACCGAGTTCATCAAGAAGTGGAGCGACTACGCCAAGGCCAAGGGCATTGCCGGCCACAAGGACAAGCCGCTCACCAACGACCCGATGGAAGCCACCTACATCGGCATCAACATGTGGAAGCAAGCGGTTGAAAAGGCCAAGAGCACCGATGTGGACAAGGTGATTGCCGCCATGGCCGGCCAGACCTTCAAGGCACCGTCGGGCATCGTCTCCAAGATGGACGAGAAGAACCACCACCTGCACAAGAGCGTGTTCATCGGCGAGATCAAGGCCGACGGCCAGTTCAACGTGGTGTGGAAGACCCCCGGCCCCGTGAAGGCCAAGCCATGGTCTCCTTACATCGAAGGCAACGACAAGAAAAAAGACGAACCCGAGAAGAAGTGATCTCCCCCTGAGCGGCTACGCCGCTTCCCCCTCTCTCACGCTGCGCGTGGGAGGGGGACGCCCCCAGCGCGGCGGGGCGGCCCTTGCGCGGGGGCCCTGGTCTAGGCCCTGCCCTCTGCATGGGCCTTTGCATATTGACCGACTGGCCCCTCCATGAATTTCTCTTTCGTATCTCGCCTCATTGTCTGCCTCTTGCTCTACGCAACTGCGCAGGCACAAGCACTCACCGCTGAGCAGGCCCTGGCCATGGCCGCTGGTGACACCGACGACCGTGTGGCCGCCGTGCAGCAGGCCGTGGTGGAGCCCAGCGAACGCACCGCTGCCTTCTTGCAGGCGCTGGCCGACGACGCGGTGAAGGTGGCCGACGGCAAGGCGCTGATCGTGCGCGATGACAAGGGCATCGACCCTGTCACTGGCGCCGAGGTCCCTGTGCCAGCCGATGCCGAAGACATCATCAACAACAACCGCATGCGCGGCGAGATCGACACGGCCCTGGCGGGCCTGGCGCTGTTTGGCAAGGACGAAACCCAGCGCATGGCCGCCGCCAAGGCACTGACCAAGGAGCCGGATGCAGGCCGACTGCCCCTGCTCGACAAGGCACTGGCGCAGGAAACCAACGACAAGATCAAGACCCAGCTGGAGCTGGCGCGCGCCGCCACGCTGCTGGGCAGCGACGACCCCGCACAACGCATCGCGGCCGCCCAGGCACTGTCGCTCAGCGCCACACCGGATACGCGGCTGCTGCTCAACGAACGCGTCACGGTCGAAGAAGACGCCAAGGTCAAGGCCGCACTGCAGGCCGCACTGCGCGCCATGGAAGGCCAGCTCGCCTGGGGCGAACGCCTGGGCGCCGCGTTCTCGGGCATCAGCCTGGGCTCCATCCTGCTGCTCGTCGCCTTGGGCCTGGCCATCACCTACGGCCTGATGGGCGTGATCAACATGGCCCACGGCGAGCTGATGATGATCGGCGCCTACGCCACCTATGTGGTGCAGGGCATCTTCCAGAAGTATTTTCCGGGTGCGTTCGACTGGTACCTGGTCGCTGCGCTGCCCCTGGCCTTTGGCGCCTCGGCCGCCGTGGGTGCGGTGCTGGAGCGCGGCGTGCTGCGCTTTCTGTACGGCCGCCCGCTGGAGACGCTGCTGGCCACCTGGGGCATCAGCCTGGTGCTGATGCAACTGGTGCGCACGATTTTTGGCGCGCAGAACGTGGGTGTGGAAAACCCCGCGTGGATGAGCGGTGGCGTGCAGGTGCTCTCCAACCTCACGCTGCCCTACAACCGCCTCGTCATCATCGGCTTTGCCATCGCCGTGCTGCTGGGCATGGGCTACCTGATCGGCCGCACGCGCCTGGGCCTGTTCGTGCGTGGTGTGACGCAGAACCGCCCCATTGCCTCGTGCATGGGCGTGAACACTGCGCGCATCGACACCATGGCCTTTGCGCTGGGCTCAGGCATTGCGGGCCTGGCGGGTTGCGCGCTGAGCCAGGTGGGCAACGTGGGGCCGGACCTGGGGCAGAGCTACATCGTCGATGCCTTCATGGTGGTGGTGCTGGGCGGCGTGGGCCAGCTGGCGGGCACGGTGTATGCCGCGCTGGGCCTGGGCATCCTGAACAAGTTCCTCGAAGGCTGGGCGGGCGCGGTGCTGGCCAAGATTGCGGTGCTGGTGTTCATCATCATCTTCATCCAGAAGCGGCCCCAGGGCATCTTCGCGGTCAAAGGGCGTACGGCCGACTGAAGCACCAGAGACGACTGATCATGACTACGCCAACCTCTCCCAACATCCAACTGCCCGCACCGGCGCCGCTGCTCACGCGCGGTGGCTGGTCGGCCTTTATCGTGGCGCTCATCGTGGTGTGCGCCGTGGCACCCGTGCTCAACCTCTGGGTGCCCGCAGGCAGCATGTTCCACCTGTCGGACTACGCCGTGGCGCTGCTCGGCAAGATCATGTGCTACGCCATCTGTGCGCTGGCCATGGACCTCATCTGGGGCTACACCGGCATCCTGAGCCTGGGCCACGGCCTGTTCTTTGCGCAGGGCGGTTACGTGATGGGCATGTACCTCATGCGCCAGATCGGCCGCGACGGCAACTACAAGAGCGACCTGCCGGACTTCATGGTGTTCCTGGACTGGAAGGAGCTGCCCTGGCACTGGGCGCTGTCCGACAGCTTCATCGCTACGCTGATCCTCATCGTGGCCGTGCCGGGCGTGATCGCGTTTGTGTTCGGCTACTTCGCCTTCCGCTCGCGCATCAAGGGTGTGTACTTCTCCATCATCACCCAGGCTATGACGTATGCGGCCATGCTGCTGTTCTTCCGCAACGAAACCGGCTTTGGCGGCAACAACGGATTTACCGACTTCAAGCGCATCCTGGGCACGCCGATTGCCACGCAGAACATGCGCATGACGCTGTTCGTGCTGACGGGGTTGTCGCTGCTGGGCTTCTTCCTGCTGGCGCGCTGGCTGGTGCGCAGCAAGTTTGGCCGCGTGCTGCAGGCCGTGCGCGATGCCGAAACGCGCGTCATGTTCTCGGGCTATTCGCCGCTGCCCTACAAGCTCACCATCTGGACCATCAGCGCCATGATGTGCGGCGTGGCGGGGGCGTTGTATGTGCCCCAGGTCGGCATCATCAACCCCGGCGAGATGAGCGCCGCCAACTCCATCGAGATCGCCGTATGGGCGGCCGTGGGCGGGCGCGCCACACTCATCGGACCCATCGTGGGGGCGTTCATCGTCAACGGTGCCAAGAGCTGGCTCACGGTGACGGCGCCGGAGTTCTGGCTGTACTTTCTGGGCGCGCTGTTCATTGCGGTCACGCTGTTCCTGCCCGACGGTGTGGTGGGGCTGGTCAAGAAGCTCAAGGCAAAAATGACAACAACGAAGGGAGCCGCGCAATGACGCCCGATCTGATGGAAGAAGGCGCGCGGCGGCTGCAGAAGACGCTGGCGCCCGTCGCACTGGGCCAGACCGAGTCGGGCGGCCGCGCGGCAGGTTTCTCGCGCATCGCCACGCCGGGCGAAGTGGACGTGACCCACGGCCGCATCCTGTACCTGGAAGACGTGCACGTGAGCTTTGACGGCTTCAAGGCCATCAACGGCCTGAGCCTGGACATTGCCCCCGGCGAGCTGCGCTGCGTCATTGGCCCCAACGGTGCAGGCAAGACCACGATGATGGACATCATCACCGGCAAGACACGGCCGCAAAAAGGCTCGGTGTTCTTCGGCTCCACCATCGACCTGCTGCGCCACAACGAGCCCGAGATAGCGAGCCTGGGCATCGGCCGCAAGTTCCAGAAGCCCACGGTGTTCGAGCAGCTCAGCGTGTTCGAGAACCTGGAGCTGGCGCTCAAGACCCACAAGGGCGTGAAGTCCAGCATGTTCTTCAAGCTCGACTCCGCACAGTCGGACCGCCTGGCCGAGGTCCTGCACACCATTCATTTGGCCGACAGCGTGACGCGGCAATCAGGCAACCTGAGCCATGGGCAAAAGCAGTGGCTCGAAATTGGCATGCTGCTGATGCAGGACCCGAAGTTGCTGCTGCTCGATGAACCCGTGGCGGGCATGACCGACGAAGAAACTGCCCGCACGGCGGAGCTGTTCCTCACGCTCAAGGGCAAACATTCGCTGATGGTGGTGGAGCACGACATGGGCTTTATCCGCACCATCTCCGAAAAAGTGACGGTGCTGTGCGATGGATCGGTGCTGGCCGAAGGCACGCTCGACCAGGTGCAGGCTGACGAACGCGTGATCGAGGTGTACCTCGGTCGGTGAAGGTATTCACTATCAAAAATATAGCTGTCAGCGCTTATAGAACGGGCGCTAGAGGCTAAAAAACCCTAAGTCACCATGCTCACCGTCCAGAACATCAACCAGTATTACGGCGGCTCCCACATCCTGCGTGACGTGAGCCTCACCGCCACCCCGGGCAAGGTCACCGTGCTGCTCGGCCGCAACGGCGTGGGCAAGACGACGCTGCTCAAAAGCCTCATGGGGCTGGTGCCCATCAAGAGCGGCAGCATCAGCTTCGACGGCAAACCCATCGACAAAGCCACGCCCTACGACCGGGCGCGCGCAGGCATCGGCTTTGTGCCGCAAGGCCGCGAAATCTTCGGCCGCCTGACCGTGGAAGAAAACCTGCGCATGGGCCTGGCCTACAAAAGCGGATCGACGCCGGTGCCTGCACACCTGTACGAACTCTTCCCCGTGCTCAAGCAGATGCTCAAGCGCCGGGGCGGTGATCTGTCGGGCGGGCAACAACAGCAGCTGGCCATTGCCCGCGCGCTGGCCCCCGGCCCGCGTTTGCTCATCCTGGACGAGCCCACCGAGGGCATCCAACCCAGCATCATCAAGGACATCGGCCGCGTGATCCGCATGCTGGCCGACCAGGGAGAAATGGCCATCCTGCTGTGCGAGCAGTACTACGACTTTGCGCAGGAACTGGCCGATGAGTACCTGGTGATGGAACGCGGCGAGGTCATCGCCCGCGGGCCGGGCTCCGAGATGGAAGCCAAGGGCATTCGCAACCTCGTGGCGATTTAAGGCCGCACCCCCTGAGTCGCCTGCGGCGCCTTCCCCCTCTCTCGCTGCGCGGGAGGGGGACGCACCCGGTGGCCTGGCGAAGCCAGTTCCACGGGTGCACTGGCGAGGGGCGCGCCAGTTTCAGAGAGCTGAAGGCAATGCCACGGCGGGGGAAGGCGCTTCCATCGCCTCCACCAGCAGCCGGGTGAAGGTGTCATGCAACGGCGAAGCCGGTGCGTTGTTCACCGTGGCGATGCCCAGCTGGTAGGCGATGCGGGGCCTGAACGGGCGCGACGTGATCGCCTCGTACGGGCAGTGCTGCGCCAGCAAGGCGTTCACGATCGAGACCCCGAGCCCCTGGGCCACGTGGGCGCAGGCCTCGCTGATGGAGTGCACCTCCAGCGCCACGCGCGGCTGCACGCGCCGTTGGCGAAAGGCCATGTCGATGTCGTGGCGGATCTGCCGCTGGCGCCCCAGCAGGATCAGGCTGACGTCGATCAGGTCGGTGGGGCTGACCTCTGCCAGGCCTTCGAGCGCATGGCCCCGGGGCATGATGCACACGGCTTCGGAGTCCAGGCTGGCGCGGGTGCTCAGTCCCTGCATTTCCATGGGCAGGCGCACCAGGCCGATGTCCGCATCGCGGCTCAGCAGCGCGCGCTCCGTGTCGTTGTACGAGCCTGACAGCACCTCCAGCACCACGTCCGGGTGCGCCTGCATGAAGCGCTTGGCCAGCACCGGCATGAGCGTGGTGGCCAGCGTGCTGGGCACCGCCACCTTCAGCAGGCGCCGCTTGAAGCCGCCCAGGCGCAACTGTTCGGCATGGCGGCGAAAGCACTGCGCCGAGTCCATCAGCACCTGGGCGTCGTGCAGCAGCGCATGGGCTTCGGCCGTGGGACTCAGGCGGCCTTTTTCGCGCACGAACAGACGCAGGGCCAGGTCTTCCTCCAGCTGCGCCAGCAAACGGCTGATGGCGGGCTGCGACAGCCCCATGCGCTCGGCCGCGCCGGTGGTGGAGCCGCTGAGCATGATGGCCTGGAAGGCCTCGAGTTGCTTGAAGTTCATGGGATGGAGAAGGGGCAGACGTTCGGGTATGCAGGCAGCCGGCCTGCATCTTTGCACTGCTGCCACGACAGCGCAAACCTGCGGCCTATTGCATAGGGTCATCAGCGTTCGTCATAGCGTTGTGGCCAAGCACCTCGCTCCACAGAATCGGCGGCGTCATCAGCCAACCTGGCACCACCCCTTCAAGGAGCAAGATTTCATGAGGCGCTCATTTCCCTTCGCGCTGGCCGCCTGCGGCCTTTCCGTTTCGGCTGCGGGGCCCGCTGCCGCACAGGACCTGCAGGTCTATGGCCAGGTGCGACTCACCGTCAACAATGTCAAGACCGGCAACGCCGGTTCCGTCACGGAAGAGCGCGACAATGCATCCCGCCTGGGCTTTCGCGGCAAGGAAGACCTGGGCGATGGCCTGGCCGCCTTGTTCGGCCTGGAGATGGGGCTCGAAGCCGACTCCGGCGCCGCCACCACGCCAGCGTTTCGCAACAGCTATGCCGCCTTGCGCGGCAGCCTGGGCACGGTGGCGCTGGGGCGGCTCGACTCCGCCAACCCGACCGGTTCGCCGCTGTACTCGCAAGTCACGCGCATCACCTCGTTCGCCGCCAACGATGCCGGGGCCACGGCCATCGGCACCTCCATCCTGAACGCGCGCAACCGCACGTCCAACGCCATCGGCTACCAAAGCCCCGCCTGGGGCGGCGTCAACCTGCGGGCGCGCTACTACCTGCGCGGCGATGCCAAGACGCCTGAGCAGGAAAACGGCGCCAAGTCGCTGGACCTGGGCCTCAACTATGCCGACGGGCCCTGGTCGGCAGGCATCGGCTACGGCAAGGACACGCGCCCCGGTGTACTGCTGGCCAACGAGTTCTCCAGCAAATGGCAGGCCGGCGTGCGCTACGACTTCGGCGCGATCGAGCCCTATGTGCTGCTGGGCCGCGATACGTACGCCAGGACGTCGGCCACCACCCGCGCCGATGTGGACTACTGGCTGGTGGGCACCCGCTTTTCAGCTGGCCAGCACGCCATCGTCGTCAACGTGATGCAGCGCGATGTGCAGGCGTCGCTGCGCGGCCTGCGCAAGCGCCAGCAGGTAGCCTATACCTATGCCCTGTCCAAACGCACCGAGCTGCAGGCCTTCATCGACCGCGACGGCGTCGATTCGAGCCGCAGCAATGTGTCCGTGCGCGCCATTGGCGCGGGAGTTCGCCATGATTTCTGATAACAAGCACCGCATGATTCCCTGGATGTCCCGCATGCCGCAAACGCTCGCGCTGTTGTGTTCCTTCATGCTGTGCCACCCGCTGATCGCGGGCGCGGCCGAGTTCCCCGAGAAGCCCGTGCGCATCGTGATTCCGTTTCCAGCAGGGGCAGCTGCGGACACGGCCATGCGTGTGGTGGCACGCAAGATGTCGGACCAGTGGCGGCAGCCTGTCGTCATCGACAACCGGCCCGGTGCGCACGGCTTCCAGGCGGTCTCCTCGGCGCCGGCCGACGGGTACACGCTGCTGATGGGCGCAGGTTCCGGCATGGTGACGGCGCCGCTGCTGTCCAGCAAGCTCACGTACAACCCGTCGCGCGACTTCGTGCCGGTGGGGCGGGTGGTGGTCAACGTGCCCATTCTCACCACGCACCCGAGCCTGCAGGTTCGCACGGTGCAGGAGCTCATCGAGCTGGCGCGCAAGAACCCTGGCGGCCTGAACTACAGCACCAGCGGCAACGGCAGCCCGGGGCATTTGTCGATGGAGATGTTCCAGGCGGCCACCGGCACGCGCATGGTGCAGATCCCGTACAAGGGCGGCGGCCCGGCGGTGAACGAGCTGGCGGGCGGGCATGTGCAGCTGGGCATCAATGCGGTGCCCAGCGTGGCTGCGCACATCAAGGCGGGCAAGCTGGTGCCGCTGGCGGTGGCCAGCGCCAAGCGCTCGCGCGCCTTCCCGCAGGTGCCGACCATGGCCGAGGCGGGGCTCAAGGACTTCGAGTACGACATCTGGTACGCCCTGTTCGCCCCCACGGGCACGCCGGCGGAGGCGGTGCAAAAAATCAGCAAGGTGCTGCGCGCTTCGCTGGCCGACGCGGAGGTGACCGCCTCGCTGGTGGCGCAGGGTGCGGAGCCCGCGCCCACCACGCCGCAGGAGCTCGGCCGCTTCATCCAGGAAGACACGGCGCGCTGGGCCAAGCTGGTCAAGGACCGCAACCTCAAGCTCGACTGAGGCAGGACCTTCAATGACCACGATGATGAATCCAATGGCGCCGTCCGCCGCTCCGGCCGGTGTGGGCGGGGTGGTGCGTCACACCTGCTGGGTGCCCATGCGCGACGGCGTGCGCCTGGCCACCGATGTGTATCTGCCGGCCGGCCACACCGGCCCCCTGCCGGTGCTGCTGGAGCGCACACCCTACGGCAAGGACGAGCCCACCCGGCGCGAGCGCACCGCCGCCGACCCCGCGCCGCTGCGGCGCGGCGAGGTGGCCGAGCGTTTTGCGCGCGAGGGCTACGCGGTGGTGGTGCAGGACTGCCGAGGCCGCTTCGACTCCGAGGGGCAGTTCACCAAATACCTGGGCGAGGCCCACGACGGCGCCGACACCATGGCGTGGATCGTGGCGCAGCCCTGGTGCAACGGCGCCGTGGGTACCTACGGCCTGTCGTACGCGGCACACACTCAGACGGCGCTGGCCAGCCAGCGGCCCGCCGGTCTCAAGGCCATGTTTCTCGAATGCGGCGGCTTTGCCAATGCCTACCGGGGCGGCATCCGCCATGGGGGTGCTTTCGAGCTCAAGCAGGCCGTGTGGGCCCTGCGCAATGCGCGCAGCGGCAGCAACAGCCTGAGCGACGCCGCCCGCCAGGCGCTCGACCAGGCCGACATCGGCGAATGGTTCTTGCGCCTGCCCTGGACGCGCGGCGATTCGCCGCTGCAGTGGGCGCCCGAGTACGAGGACTATCTCTTCGGCCAATGGGAGCGCGGCAGTTTCGATGACCACTGGCGCCAGCCCGAGCTGTATGCGGCAGGCCACTACAGCGCCTTCGAAGGCGTGGCCGTGATGCTGATGTGCGGCTGGTGGGACCCGTATGCGCAGACCACGACCGACAACTACCTCGGACTCTCGCAGCGCGGACAGGGCGACGTGCGCATGGTGCTGGGCCCCTGGACGCATGGCGAGCGCAGCGTGCCGTACGCGGGCGATATGGACTTCGGCCGCGATGCGGTGCTGGATGGCACGCTTGCACCCGACTACGTGCACATGCGGCTCGCGTGGTTTAACCACTGGCTGCGCGGGCAGCCGCTGCCCGAGGGGCAGGACGATGCCGTGCGCTATTTCCGCATGGGTGGGGGCTCCGGGCGGCGCACGCCGCAAGGCCGGCTCGACCACGGCGGGGCCTGGCGCAGCGCGGCCCGCTGGCCCGTGCCGGCGACCACGCTGGTGCCCTGGTACCTCGCGCCGGGCGGGCTGCTGTCGCAGTCCGTACCGCAGGCCGAGGCCCAGGCCGGTTTTTGCTTCGACCCCGCAAGGCCGGTACCCACCATCGGGGGCTCCGTCACCTCGGGCGAACCGCTGATGGTGGCCGGTGCCTACGACCAGCGCACGCACGACGGGCTGTTCGGTGCGCAGGCGCCGTTCGGGCCGCTGGCGGGCCGGGACGACGTGCTGGTGTTCCAGACGCCGCCGCTCGACGGCGATGTGGAGATCACCGGCCCGGTGACCATCGCGCTGTGGGTGTCGTCCACCGCACCCGACACCGACTTCACGGCCAAGCTGATCGACCAGTACCCGCCCAGCGAGGACTACCCCGAGGGGTATGCGATGAACCTGACCGACGGCATCCTGCGCTGCCGCTACCGCGACTCGTGGGAGCAGCCGGGGCTGATGGCGCCTGGCGAGGTGGTGGAGATCACCATCGAGCCCATGCCCACGTCCAACCTCTTCCGCCGGGGCCATCGGATACGGCTGGACATCTCGAGCAGCAACTTCCCGCGGTTCGACGTCAACCCCAACACCGGCGCTCCGGAGGGCAGTGCGGGGCCACGGGTGGTGGCGTTCAACACCGTGCACATGGGGCCGGGGCGTGCGTCCTGTGTGGTCTTGCCGATGCAGCCTATGGAGTCTGCCGAGGACTCCCCCGCACGGTAAACCGGGGCGCCCGGGCGGCGGCTCAGCGGCGCGTCGCCGGGGGCGCAGCGCCGCGCCAGCGCGACACGCTCTCCATGATCAGCACCGTGCACACCATCCACGTGCCGCCCAGCAGCCAGCCTGCCAGCACATCACTGGCGTAATGCACGTGCAGCACCACGCGGCTCCAGCCGGTGGTGAAGATCAGCGCGCCGGCCAGCACCACCGCAGGCAGGTGCCAGGCGCGGGGCAATAGCCGCGTGGCCAGGTAGGCCAGCATGGCGTAGGCCACCATCGATGCGCTGCTATGCCCACTGGGAAAGCTGTAGCCGCTGGCCTCGGCGATGCCGTGCGTGTGCTCGGGCCGCACGCGCTCGAACAGACGCTTCAGCACCTTGGTCAACGCGCCGTTGCCCGCCATGGCCACCAGCCAGCCGGTGGCCAGCAGGCGGTGCTGGCGCAGCCACAGCAGGGCGGCCACGCCCAGCGCCAGCGCGGTCAGCACCCAGGTGTCGCCCAGGTGGGTGAGGGTGGCAAACCATTGCAGCACGCCGGCGGATGCCTGTGCTTGCAGGCCTGCAGCCAGTGCGTCGTCCAGTGCGCCCCAGGTGCCCGGGGCGCGCCCGCTTTCGGCCAGCTCTGCCAGCGCGGCACCTGCCAGAGCCAGCGTGCAGGCCGATGCGGCCATGGCGGCCATCAACACCCAGCGCGCTTGCGCCGGAAACATGCGGCCCAGCGGGGCGCCTGCGTGTTGTCGCAGGCGGCGCAAGCCGGTCAAGGCGACGCTACCCAGCAGGGCAAACGACAGCACGCCAGCCATCCACCAGCCCAGGGGGTGTTGCGCCAGCAGGGCGCCGATGTCGGTGGCGGCCAAAGCGCTGGAGGTTGTGGTCATGGAGATAGTGGGTCCTTTCTTTGGATGCACCCGCAGGGCGGGCGGCCCATGGAGAGAAGCCGCGGGTTGTACCGAAGTTCCCAACATCCCGTTGCGTGATGGGTGTATTGCATCGTCACTGCCGCTGTCGGAGCCGGCTGACAAAGGGTAGGCGTGGCTACCGGCTGCGCGGGGGACAGCCGTTTGTCACCATGGAGTGCCCTGCAATCCGTGTTGACAATCATCGTGTGGTGTGGCCCTGCGGGCTCGCCCGGTCGCTGCGATTGGCTCAGCGCGGTGTGGGGTTGCTCTTGTTTGTTGCAGAGTTTTTGAATGACACCTTCGGAACACACCCTCCCTCCCCAGCCCCGTGGCCCCATCCATCTGGTAGTGCCACGGCGGCCAGGTGCCGACCTGGACCTGCTGCGCGCCAAGCTCGAAGGTGTGCCTGCCTTGCAGGCGCACGACGTGGTGTGGCACGTGCCTGACCGGCGTGCCGACATCGTGCAGCTGGCCGAGCAAGCCGCCCAGGCCGCGCAGGACGATGGTGGACTGGTGGTGGCCGCCGGGGGTGACGGCACCATCAACGCAGTGGCGTCGGCGGCGCTGCGCGCCGGGGTGCCGCTGGGTGTGGTGCCCATGGGCACGTTCAACTACTTCAGCCGTGAACATGGTCTGGCGCTGGACCCCGAGACCGCTGTGCAGGACCTGCTGCAGGCGCTGCATGCGGGCGACCTGCGGCCAGTGCAGGTGGGGTTTGTGAACCGCCGCATGTTTGTGGTCAACGCCAGCGTGGGCCTGTACCCCAAGATGCTGGCCGACCGCGAGATGGCATCGCGCCGCTTTGGCCGCAAGCGCTGGGTGGCCATAGCGGCGGCGGTGTGGAGCCTGTTTCGTCCCGCATCGGGCCGCCGCTGGCGCGTGGTGATGAAGACGCACCAGGGCGCCGAGGCGCAGCAGGAGGAGCATCTGGTCACCACCCTGTTTGTGGGCAACAACCCCTTGCAGCTGGACCGCATGGGCCTGCCGCAGGCGCAGAAGGTGGCAGACGGCGGGCACTTGGCCGTGGTGATGCTCAAGCCCCAGGGGCGTTGGGCCATCGCCCGCACCGTGTGGAACGCGGCCACCGGCCAGCTCGACAAGGACAACGCGGTGGTCAGCATGGCGTGTGCCGAGCTGACCGTGGCGCCCGCCAGCTGGCGGCCCCCGCAGGTCAAGGTGGCGTTTGACGGCGAGCGGGAGTGGATGGCTCCACCCCTGCATTTCCGCATCAGTGCGCGGCCGCTGTGGCTGGTGGCACCGAGCCCGCTGGTGCGCGATGGTGCAGCGCAGACCCCACCACCAGAAGATACCGCTTTCGCAGCCTCCGCAACCGACACGCCTGCGCCCGGCACTACCCCCGCCCCCGGCTTGCTGCCTGCATGATGGGGCCCCCCGTGCGCCTGCCCACTGCCTGCGACCACCTGCAATGACTGTTCTGATGCACCTGTCGGACTTGCACTTCGGTGCGCACGACCCGTTGGTGTGTGCTGCTGTGCAGCGGCTGGCGCAGCGCCTGAGGGTGGCAATGGTGGTGGTGTCGGGCGACCTCACGCAGCGCGCCACGGCCGAGCAGTTTGAGCAGGCCGCGCGGTTTGTGCAGGGCCTGCATGCGCGCAGCACCCTGGTGCTGGCGGGCAACCACGACCTGCCCCTGTTTGCGTGGTGGATGCGCTGGGGCCGTTCGTACGAAAGATTCTCCGAACAGTTCGGCATGGACCAGGAGCCTGTGCGGCAGATGGGAGCGTTCTACGTGGTGGGCGTGAACACCACGCGTGCCTGGCGGCACGAGCGCGGCAGCCTGTCGTCTGCCCAGATCGAGCATGTGGCGCTGCTGCTGGCGCGTGCACCCCCGGGTGCATGGCGCATTGTGGCCAGCCACCACCCGTTGGTAGCGCGCGACGCCGAGGACCGCGACCACCGACCCCACCGCGCCGACGAAGCCGTGGAGCGCTGGCGCATTGCCGGCGCGCAAATGCTGCTGTCCGGCCACGTGCACCAGCCGCGCCTGTTGCAGCCAATGCCGGGGCTGTGGGCCAGCAGCGCGGGCACGGCAGTGTCGCACCGCCTGCGGCACGGCAGCCCCAACAGCCTGGTGGTGCTCAGCACCGAGGTATCAGGCGCTGTGCCAGACGGCCAGGCGAGGGTGGCGGCACGGTGGGACTATGACGGCGCGGTGGGCGAGTTTGTGTGTGTGGACCGGGTGACTGCCAGGTGACGGCGGAAGACGCATCAATTGCTATCTTGTTGATAGCATTTGGTGCATATGGATGTAGCGCTTCAAGCCAAAAAGACCCAATTTTTCTACCGGGAAGCGCTGCGGCGCTGCTGGCACGCCCCACACCGGTTTGCTGATAGCGGGCAGGTGCCGCTGACCTCGCTGTTGCTGCTTTGCCTGGGGTGTTTTCACCGGTTGACCAGCCGTGGGGCGGCGCCTATTCTGGGTGGTGAATGGCAGGCATTGCCTTTAGAACCTGAACAGGTTCTTACCCCCACCCACAAAAACCCGGCCGCTCCACGCCCCAGACCTCCATGCACAAAGAATTCCACCACGACGCTGTGCGCCGCCTGCAGGCGCTGATCGAACGCGAAACCGGCAAGCCCCTGGGCGAGGCGGCGCAGGCCGAGATGGCGGGCATCCTGCACGGTATGGAAAACCCCGAAGGTGCTGCCGCCAACGGCCTGGAGGTGGCGCCGCGCGAGGTCACCATCCTGCTGGCCGACCTGCGCGGGTTCACTGCACTGTCGGGCTCACAGCCCGCGTCGGTGGTCATTGCGGCGCTCAACCGCTGCCTGGCACGGCTGTCGGAGGTGGTGTTCAAGTACCAGGGCACCATCGACAAATTCATGGGCGACTCGATCATGGTGCTGTTCGGCGCCCCGGTGGCCCGCGACGACGATGTGGACCGCGCGCTGCTGTGTGCGGTGGAGATGCAGATCGCCATGCGCGAGCTGAACCTGGCCCACCTGACCGAGCGCCTGCCGGAGGTGTTTCTGGGCATTGGCGTGAACACGGGCACGGTGATGGCCGGGCGATTTGGCTCGGATGTGTATTCCGAATACACGGTGATCGGCGAGGCCGTGAACCTGGCGTCGCGCATCGAGGCGCTGAGCCTGCGGGGCCAGGTGCTCATCAGCGACTCCACCTACCAGCGCTGCTGGGGGCTGGTGTCGGCGTCTGCGCCCATGCAGGTGTTCGTCAAGGGGCGCACGCAGCCTGTCAGCCTGCGTGAGCTGATTGCCATCCCTTCTCACAAGCTCAAGGTGCCCCGCCAGGAGTTCCGCCGCAGCCACCGTGTGGACGCTCGCCTGCCCTGCCTGTGCCAGCGCATGCAGGACAAGATCGTGGTGCCCCACATCGTGCACGGTGCCATCCGCGACATTGGCTACCACGGCCTGCTGGTCGAGCTGATCGAGCCGCTGGAACCCCATAGTGAGATCAAGCTGGAGTTCGAGCTGCCGCTGGTGGACTACCGCGTGGCCGATGTGTATGCGCGGGTCATCACCCTCAAGCAAGAGGGCGACGAATGGGTGGCCGGGCTGGAGTTCACCTCCATCAGCGCCGAGTGCCGCGCCAAGGTGCAGATGTTTGTGCAGCTGCTGGTGGCGCACTGAAGGCCGACTCCACACCCCAGTATCCGTGCCAGATTGCTCAGGCCCGTGGCGTGCAGGCCATGGCCCGGCTGCGGCATGCCTTCCCTGGGCCGGGCGGCACCCAAAGCCAGCGTCAGGAGCGATGGCGCTGCGCAGTCCGCAGGCGCGAAAGCGCCAGGCCACCGAGGGTGGCCGCCAACAGCAGCAGGGCCCAAGCCTGGAGGCTGGGCACAGCGGCCGGGGCAGCGAGCCCGGGTCCACCGATGAACAGGCCCAGTGCTACAGGGTTCGCCCCCACGGGCACGGTGGCGGTGACGGTGTTGGTGGCCAGGTCGATCACCGAGACATTGTTGGTGCCGTTGTTGGCCACATAGGCGCGGGTGCCGGCCGGGTTCACCGCCACGCCATAGGGGAAGAAGCCCACGGGCACGGTGGCGGTGACAGTGTTGCTGGCCAGGTCGATCACCGAGACAGTGCCGGAGTTGCTGTTGACCACATAGGCGCGGGTACCGGCCGGGTTCACCGCCACGCCAAAGGCAATGGCCCCCACGGTCACGGTGGCGGTGACGGTGTTGGTGGCCAGGTCGATCACCGAGACGGTGCCGGAGTTGCTGTTGGTCACATAGGCGCGGGTGCCGGCCGGGTTCACCGCCACGCCAATTGGGTCTACGCCCACGGGCACGGTGGCGGTGACGGTGTTGGTAGCCAGGTCGATCACCGAGACCGTGCTGGTGCCGTTGTTGACGACATAGGCGTGGGTGCCGGCCGGGTTCACCGCCACGCCATGGGGGAAGAAGCCCACCGTCACGGTGGCGGTGACAGTGTTGCTGGCCAGGTCGATCACCGAGACCGTGTTGGTGCCGTTGTTGGTCACATAGGCGCGGGTGCCGGCCGGGTTCACCACCACGCCATGGGGGAAGAAGCCCACGGGCACGGTGGTGGTGACGGTGTTGGTGGCCAGGTCGATCACCGAGACCGTGTTGGAGTCGGCGTTGGTCACATAGGCGCGGGTGCCGGCCGGGTTCACCGCCGCGCCATAGGGGCTGTTGCCCACGGGTACGGTGGTGGTGACGGCGTTGCTGGCCAGGTCGATCACCGAGACATTGTTGGAACTGAGGTTGGGAATGTAGGCGAATGGCGCCGCCTGGGCGAGGCTGGCCAGGGCGCAGGCAGTGAGCAGCAGCAGGTTCCGCAGGCCGGCGCGCAGGGTGGGGAGTGAAGGTCGCATGGGAAAACCTTTGGTGAGAGGGGCAGGGCGTGGGGGTGGAGCAAGCGTAACTCCGTGTTTTGTTTCCTTTGTGGCGAGTCCACAACAAGGGGCCATCGCCTGTGTAGATGGCGTGTCCGGCACACATTCAGCAGCCCAGCATCTGCGCCAGATCGTTCAGGTCCTTGGCATGCAAGTCATTGCCCGGCTGCGGCGACACATCCTTGGGCTGTGCCACGCCAAACTCGTGTGGCCGTTCGATGTACGCCGTGCGCAGGCCACAGCCCCGCGCAGCGGCCAGGTCGTCGTGGTGCGCCGCCACCAGCGCCACCTGGTGTGGCGGCAGGTCAAACACCCGCGCCACGCCCAGGTAGGTGTTGGGATGCGGCTTGTAGGCCTTGAACACCTCGGCGCTCAGCACACAATCCCAGGGCAACCCGGCGCGCTTGGCCATGTTGGTCAGCAGGCCGAAGTTGCCGTTCGATAGCGTGGTGATGGTGTAGCGCTGCTTGAGCCGCGTCAGGCCTTGCACGCTGTCGGGCCAGGCATGGAGCCGGTGCCACGCGCGGTTGAGGTGGTGGCGCTCGGCATCGCCCAGGTGTGCCAGCCCAAAGCGCGGAAGGATCTCGTCCAGGATTTGCCGGTGCAGGGCATCGATCAGCGTCCAGCCCTGTTCGCCGCGCATCACCCGCGCCATGGCGGGCTGGTAGCCCGCGCGCCACGCCAGTGCAAACGCATCGGCATCCACCTGGGGATAGAGTGCCCGCACCTCGCGCGCAATGCTGCCGTGCCAGTCCACCACGGTGCCAAAGATGTCGAAGGCCAGCACCTGCACCTGGGCAAAGGGATGGTCGGCAGGCAGGGCAGTGGGGTTGGTGGATGGGAGGGTGTTCATGCGCCCATCGTAGAGGCGGCGGCAAGCCCTCGTCCCCACTGCGGCATTGCCGCCACACTGCGCACAAAGGGCTGGAGCGCTACCCGCAGCTTGCGCTACATTGGCTGCGGGCTGGCCTTTCTGCCAGCCACGTCGCTCGGACGGTTCCGGGCGCTTACGTGAAAGTCACACCGCATGTCTGCATCGCAGGGCAAGCGCCGTTTTGCGCGCATCGATCGCCTCCCTCCCTACGTCTTCAACATCACGGCCGAGCTCAAGCTCGCCGCCCGCCGCCGGGGCGAAGACATCATCGACATGAGCATGGGCAACCCCGACGGGGCCACACCACCGCACATCGTCGCCAAGCTCACCGAAGTGGCCCAGCGGCCCGATACCCACGGCTACAGCGCCAGCAAAGGCATCCCGCGCCTGCGCCGCGCCATCAGCCACTGGTACAAAGACCGCTACGCGGTGGACATCAACCCCGACACAGAGGCCATCGTCACCATCGGCTCCAAGGAGGGCCTGGCCCATCTGATGCTGGCCACGCTGGACCGGGGCGACACCGTGCTGGTGCCTGACCCGAGCTATCCCATCCACATCTACGGTGCGGTGATTGCGGGTGCCGACATCCGCAGCGTGCCCGTGGCGCCCGATGTGGACTTTTTTGCCGAGCTGGAAAAGGCCATCCGCGGCAGCTACCCCAAGCCCAAGATGATGATCTTTGGCTTCCCCAGCAACCCCACCGCGCAGTGCGTGGACCTCTCGTTCTTCGAGCGCGTCATCGCCCTGGCCAAGAAGCACGACATCCTGGTGGTGCACGACCTGGCCTATGCCGACATCGTGTACGACGGCTACCGCGCGCCCAGCATCATGGAAGTGCCCGGCGCCAAGGACGTGGCGGTGGAGTTCTTCACGCTCAGCAAAAGCTACAACATGGCTGGCTGGCGCGTGGGCTTCATGGTGGGCAACCCCGACCTGGTGGCCGCGCTGGCCCGCATCAAAAGCTACCACGACTACGGCACCTTCACGCCCCTGCAGGTGGCCGCCATCGCCGCGCTGGAGGGCGACCAGCAGTGCGTGAAAGACATCGCCGCCCAGTACCAGCGCCGCCGCGACGTGCTCTACAAGGGCCTCACCGAAGCCGGCTGGGCCGTGGACTGCCCCAAGGCCAGCATGTACATCTGGGCCCGCATCCCCGAGCCCTACCGCGCGCTGGGTTCGCTGGAGTTCGCGCGGCAGTTGCTGGACAAGGCCAAGGTGTGTGTGTCGCCTGGCATTGGGTTTGGCGACCAGGGGGACGAGTACGTGCGGTTTGCGTTGATCGAGAACGAGGCGCGGATTCGGCAGGCGGTGCGGGGGATTCGGGGGATGTTCAAGGCCGATGGCTTACTGAAGGTGCCAACTGTGGCGCCGGTGTAAGCCAGCGAGAACTGCCGGTTTGAGGATCACACTACACACGGACTCCGAGCGGTTGGCCTTGAACGGGGCCACCGTTCGGTGTCCGAAAAAACCGCTGCAGAGCATTTCAATTGACAGGCTGTAGCGGCCCCATGCATGGAATTCTTCAATGGAATACGACAAGAATATTTCACCTGTGGGCTGGTATGTGGTTTCCTACCTGCTGCGCTTCGTGGAGTTGAATGACGACAGGAAAGACGATGATGAAGCTCGATTCCTGTCTTGGGAAAACACCGTTCTTGTACGTGCGTCAAACCTCGATGAAGCCCATCAAAAGGGTCTGTCGGTTGCTCGCGAGAACTCGAAACCCTACAAGGGTGGGCCCGAAGGTGTACCTGTTCAATGGAGGTTGGTAGGTATCACTGATGTCCTGCCTATCTACGAAGAGCTGGCAGATGGGGCGGAAATCATGTGGACGGAGCGTGCCCCTCGAAAGCTCAAGAACCTCAAACAGATGGTCAGGCAGAAGGGGGATTTTCGGCAGTAGATGCCAATCCCTACGCGGATGTTGGAAATCATCGGCTTTCGAAATCAATCCCTGGGGGCGCTTTCCCAAATCAGCCCTGCGCCAAAGCTGAATATCACTAGCAACACGCCGTACCACCCGGTGAACCAACTGATGTTGATAGCCAAAAAGACGGCTGAAATCAGCGCAAAAAGCACCGCGAGTCCAATGCGCCAGTGAAACGCCAACATCGTGATCAGTTCAAAAAGGGCGTCCATACAACCTTTCAATTCAGCCGGATTGTCGTCGGCCACATGCGCCGCCTCACGCGGCCCACCTACATCGCCCAAATCCTGGGCGCCTCCCCCTCCAACCCCCACAACACCTCCCGCCAAACCACCCGCACGGCCTTGAGCAGCCTCATCGCGGGCTCCACCTGCGGCGCCAGCACGCGCACCACCACCATGCGGTCGTTGGGGCTGGTGGCGCCTGCAGTGGCCTTGACCTGGGGGTGCTGATCCATCACTGCACGGGCCGCGTCCAGGGCCGCGTCGCGGCGGGTGCGGTCAAGGGGCGTGCCTGCGGCAAAGAACATGCTGGCCATGCAACGGTGGCCTGCCAAGCCCAAGGGACTGCTCAGCAGCCGGTCGTCGGCGGCGTCGATGACGCCGCGCTCCAGCCACAGGCCGGGCACTTCCAGGTGCTGGGTGAAGCGGCCTTGTTCAAACGGCTGGCCCGCGTGCGGCAGGCCCAACGCGGTCACGTCCCAGGCGATGCATTCGGCGCCGGAGGCCAGGTTCAGCGTGAGGTGGTTTTCGGCGTGGCAGGCGCTGTAGCAAAGGGCTTCCAGCGGTAGCCATTCCAGGCGCGCGCCTTCGGCCAGGGTGAGGTGGCTGCGTTGCAGCGCCAGCGGGCCGGTGGAGCGGTAGAAGCGTGTGGCGCCGGGCGTGGTGATCAGGCCGTGGGCGCCTGGGCCCACGGTGGCGGTGATGTCCAGCGTGTCGCCACCCACCAGGCCGCCGGGCGGGTGCACCAGCACGTTGTGGCAGATGGCGTCGCCCTCGGGGTACAGGCTTTGCAGGATGCGCAGCGGCCCGTTGTGCTCGTAGCGGGCTACCGTGCGGGCGCTATGTTCTGCCGTGTAGTCGAGCTGAAGGCGGGCGTGCCAGGGCATGTTTCGATGGGTTGCTACTAAATGAGTAGCTGATTATGCCCTGCAGGTAAGCGGTAGAGGCCCGTGGGTGCGACACGCGCCACCCGTTTTCTCTACGCTGTTTGGCGTACAGGTGTCTGCACGGGGGCTGTGGGTTCGGCCGTGTACCAGCTGCGCAGCTTGCCCGGGTTGAGCAGGCCCTGGGGGTCAAAGCGGCGCTTCATGTCCACCACGGCCGGGTCCAGGTTGTTCTGCTTGCCGTCTTCCACGATGTACACATGTGGGTTGTTGATCTGCACGCCGTGGTCGCGGTAGATCTGCATGATCTGGTTCAGGCGCTCTTCGGTGGTGTAGCGGATGATCTGCAGGCCGCTGCAGTTGAAGGCGCCTTCCTTGGTGCGCAAGAACTCCAGGTGCATCATCACCTCGCCCTTCAGCGCGGCCTCCAGCGCCTTCACCTGCTTGAGGCGGTGCATGGGGTTGAAGCCGCTCTGGATGTAGGTCAGGCCCTTGTCCACCTTGAGGGCGTGCAGGGTGGTGTGGTTCCAGGTGTATTCGAGCAGCGTCTTGTGGCTGCTGGCCACTTCGTCGGCCGTCTTGCGGTAGGTGACCTGGCCGCCGTGCTGCGCCACCATGTCGCGCATGCCGGCCTCGGAGTGCGGGGCCACCAGCAGCAGCACCGCGTGCTGGTCGGCAGGCAGGTGCTCTGCCAGACTGGTGAAGTACTGCGGGATGGGGGCGGCCACAAAACACACCTCTTTTTTCTCCAGCCCGGGGGCGCTGCCAAAGCGGTCGGCAAAGTCCAGCGCGGCGTCAAACTGCTCGAAGGTGGCGATGCATTCGGTCCACTCCACGGCGGGGGTCAGGGCCACTTCCAGCTCTAGCACGATGCCGTTGGTGCCGTAGGTGTGGTGTAGCAGCATGGCCTCGGGGCCGCGCAGTTCGATGACTTGGGGTTCCGGCTCTACCGTCATGGCGCGCACGGCCAGCACATTGCCGGGCGCGGCCAGCGGGCCGTGGTTGATGGAGCCCGCACCCCCAAAGCCGCCGCCAAACAGCCCGCCCAGCGTGGCGCTGCGGTAGGTGCTGGGCAGCCAGCGCAGCTCTTGCCCGTGGGGCTTGGCCTGCGCGTCAAAGTCCGCCAGCCGGATGCCTGACTGCGCACGGCCAACCCCGCCGCGTACCCAGCCAAAGGCGTTGTAGCCCGACAGGTCCAGGATCACGCCGCCGTGCAGCGGCGTACTCTGGCCGTAGTTGCCGGTACCGCTGCCGCGCACGGTGAGGGGGATGCCCGCGCTGGCGCAGGCGGCCACCACTTGGCGGATTTCTGCTTCGGTGCGCGGGCGCACGGCGATGTCGCCGCGCTTGCCCGCCAGGTCACGCTTGAGCACGGGGCTGAACCAGGCAAAGTCCTGCGAGAGGCGGCCCACGCGCAGCGGGTCGGCGATCCAGTCCAGGTCGGGCAGCAGGTCGGGGAGTTGTTGGGCGGTGGTGGTGGTCATTTCTGTATCTCCTTGGCCGCTGGTGGCCGTTTGGGGCAAAAGGAAGCCCTTGCCGCGCGCCAGTGGCTGCGCGCGGTGTGTTGGCGATGGGGGTGAAAGGGCTAGTCGTGCGACGTTTCGCTGGCGTGCCAGCCGCCCAGGGCGACGCGTGTGAGCCATGCCATGAGCACGAAGAGCGCGACGCCGGTGAGCGATATCAGCAGCAGTGCAGCAAACATGCGGGGGATGTTGAGCTGAAAGCCCGCCTGCAAAATCTGGTACGCAAGCCCCGCACCCTGGCCACCGGTGCCCGCGACAAATTCGGCCACCACGGCGCCGATGAGCGCCAGGCCGCTGGAAATGCGCAGCCCGCCAAAGAAGTAGGGCAGCGCGCTCGGGATGCGCAGACGCAGCAGCGTCTGCAGCCGCGTGGCGCGGTTGAGCTGGAAGTAGCTTTGCAGGTCAGGCTCCACACTGCGCAAACCCAGCGTGGTGTTGCTGATGATGGGGAACAGGGCCACCAGTGCGGCGCAGATCACCATCGACGCCGTCGGGTCCTTCACCCAGATGATGATGAGCGGTGCCACGGCCACGATGGGCGTGACCTGCAGCAGCACGGCGTAGGGAAAGAGCGCGGTCTCGATGCGTTTGCTCTGAACGAACAGGAACGAGATCAGCACGCCCGCCACCGTGGCCACCACAAAGGCCAGCACCGTGATCTTGACGGTGACCCATAGCGAGCCGCCCAGGGCGGCCCAGTCGGTGAACAGCGTCTTCATCATCAGGATGGGTGAGGGCACCAGATAGGGCGGTAGCTCCATGGCCGTGACTAGCCCCTGCCACAGCGCGATCAGCACCAGGCCCACCAGCACGGGGTACACCACGCGCTGCACGCGGGGTTGGGCCATGAGCGGCGGGCGTTTGGGTGTGGCCTTGGCGGCAGGTTTGGCAGCGACTGCCGCAGGCGCTGAGCGCGGGGCGGCTGCGGGGTGGGCGGTGACCACGGGCGACGCCATCGGTGCGGAAGGGAAGGGGGTGCTCATGCCACGGTCTCCTCGGTGTCCACGCTGGCGCGAAGCAGGCTGTCCTGCAGCAGCTTGGCGTAGCGGCTGAATTCGGGCGACACCGTGAAGTCGGCCGTGCGGGGGTAGGGCGCGTCGATGCGGAACTCTTCGACCACGCGGCCCGGGCGCGCAGCCATCATGACCACACGGCTGGAGAGGAACACCGCCTCGTGGATCGAGTGCGTCACAAAGATCACGGTGAGCTTCTTCTTGCGCCACAAGTCGAGCAGGTCGGCGTCGAGCTTGTGGCGCGTGATTTCGTCGAGTGCGCCAAAGGGCTCATCCATCAGTAGCAGGTCGGGCTGGGTGACCAGGCCGCGTGCAATCGACACGCGCATTTGCATGCCGCCCGACAGTGCACGGGGCAGGGCGTTGGCAAACTTGGACAAGCCCACCAGCGCCAGCGCTTCGGTCACGCGCGCGTCGGCCTCGGCACGCGGCACGCCTGCCAGGTCCAGCGGCAGGCGCACGTTGGTCTGCACACTGGCCCAGGGCATGAGCGTGGGCGACTGGAAGACAAACGCCATCTTCTTGCCGCTTTCGTCCAGCTGTGCCACAGGTTTGCGCCACAGGTGCAGGCGGCCGTCGGTGGGCTCCAGCAGGCCCGCCACCATTTTCAGCAGCGTGCTCTTGCCGCAGCCCGAGGGGCCGAGCAGGGTGACGAATTCGCCTTCCTCAATGGTCAGGTCCACCGGCAGCAGGGCCTGGGTGCCATTGGGGTAGGTTTTTTCGGCCGAGAGCACCTCCACGGCAGGTGTGGGGCGCGGCGCGGGTGCCAGAGGTGGCGAGGCAGCGGGAATGGACATGGTGGTGCCTTTCGATGGATGTGGCCGGGGAGGCTGGCCGCTGTGTCAGGGCGATGGGGCTTATCTGTCGTCGCGCTTGGCTTGGCGCCAGCCGCTGGAAACTGGCGCGGCCCGAGCCAGCGAACGCCGAGCAAGGGCCGCCCCGCAGCGAGGGCGTTGTCCCCCTTGGGGGAAGGCGCGAAGCGACTCAGGGGGGATCAAGGAAGAACCTTGAGGTCTTTGACGAACGACGTGGTGTAGGTCTCGGCCAGCTTCACCTTGGCAGGGTCGATGAGCTTGGCGTCCACCAGGAAGTCGTAGCTGGCCTTGGCGCGCGCGTCGGTCATGATGCCGATGCCCATGGTGGTGGCATCGCCGCCCGTGGCCATGCCCATTTCCTTGAGCTTGGCCACGCTGTAGGCGAGCTGCTCGTCGGTCATGTTGGGGTTGTCCTTCTTGATGAGCGCGTTGGCGGGGGCTGGGTCTGCCAAGTAGCTCTTCCAGCCTTCCATCGACGCCTTCACGAACGAGGCCACAGCGGCGCTGCGGTCCTTCACCGTCTTTTCCATGCACGAGATGGTGGTGGCATAGGCGGGGTAGCCTTGGTCGCTGAACATCAGCGTGTTGGCCTTAACGCCCGCCTTGGCAATCGCAAACGGCTCGGATGTCAGGTAGCCCTGCTGGGCGGCGTTCTTGTCGGCCACGAAGGGCTGGATGTTGAAGGTGTAGGGGCGCGTCTGCGAGTCGGTGAAGCCGTATTTGGCCTTGAGCCAGGGCCAGTAGCCGCGCTGGGCCGACGAGGCGATCAGGATGGTCTTGCCCTTGAGGTCTTCGAATTTCTTCACGTCCTCGTGCGCGATGAGCACCTGCGGGTCCTTCTGGAATACGGCCGCCACATTGACCACGGGCACGCCGCCTTCACGCATCTGGATCATCTGCAGGTCGCTCGACCCCATCACGCATTCGGCCTGGCCGGCGGCCATCATCTGCACGATGTTGACCTGCGGGCCGCCCATCTTGATGGTCACATCCAGCCCGTACTTTTTGTACAGGCCCGTGGCCACCGCCTGGTAGAAGCCGCCATGCTCGGCCTGCGCATACCAGTTGGTCATGTAGGTGAACTTTTCCTGCGCGTGGGCTTGCATGGTGCCGACGGCACCAACAGCGAGCAGCGCGGCTGCACCAAGTTTGGAAAGGCGGGAGGCGGTCTTCATCATGGTGGTACTCCGGTAGGGTGGTGGAGGTGGAACGAAGGGACAACGAAGGGGAAGGCGAAACGGTTTTGCAGTAGCGTTTGCAGGTTTCAGGCCAGTGCGCTGGAGTGCTCCACGTGCCCGGTGTGATGGGCGCGGCCCCAGGTGGGCTCAGCGCGCGGTGCCCACTGCAGCTTGTGCAGCTCGGCAATGGCGGCGGCCCAGCTCACGGCCAGCGAGTCGAGGATGGCGTGCCCTTGTTCGGCCGTGGCGGGCAGCGGGTCGCCAATGATTCCGCTGGGGCCGAAGTCGCGCGCACTCCAGGCGCAGGCCGGGCGGCCGTCGGGTGAGAGCAGGGGCGAGTCAAAAACGGGTGGGTAGTTGACTACCGCACGCTCCATGTGCACGGTGTCGGGGGCCAGCGCCAGCATCAACGCGGTCTCGGCATGGCCTGCGTGCATAGCCAGTTTCTTTTCGGTGTCGGACAGGTACTTGCCAGCCACATGCGGCACCCGCCAGGTGAAGCTGGGCACCACAATGAAGTCGCCATGGCGCAGGCGCAGCTCACGCGCGCACATTTCCATCACCTGCGGCTGACCGCCGTGGCCGTTGACGAACAGCAGCTTGCGAAAGCCCGCGCGGTATACCGACTCGCCCACCTCGTTCATGGTGGCCAGCAGGGTCTCGCCGCTCAGCGTGACGGTGCCGGGGAAGTGCAGGTGTTCTTCGGACTTGCCGTAGGTGATCGGCGCCATCGCGAACGCAGGCACCTCGGCCGGCAGGCGCGCCAGCGCGTGGCCCACTACGCCCGCGCTGATCACCGTGTCCACCGCACACGGCAGGTGCGGGCCATGCTGCTCGGTGGCGCCGGTGGGCAGCACGATGACGGTGTTTTCCTTGTCGGGCAGGTCGGCGATCTCGGTCCAGCTCAGGTAGGGCAGGTAGCGGTGGGGCGGGTTGTAGCCGTGCAGCATGAAAGACTTTCGTGAGGGTGTCGGGGGTGGCTCAGCGCTGGGGCAGGTAGGCGGTCGCTTCGACCTCGATGAGGATGTCGGGCGTGGGCAACATGCCGCTCACTTCCACTACGGTGGATGCGGGGGGCTCGCCGGGGAAGAACAGCTTGCGCACGCGGCTGTACTGTGGGAAGTGGTCCAGGTTCTTGAAGTACTGCACCAGCTTGAACACGTCGGACATCTGGCCGCCGGCGGCCTCAATGGTCTGGCGGATGCGGTCGAGCACATACCAGCTCTGCGCGAGGATGGGGCCTTCCTTGATGTCGCTGCTGAACTCGCCGGTGCGGCCAATCAGCGTGGCGGCCTCATGCGGGATGTCGTCGTAGCCGCGCACGATGCGGCTGGCGGCAGGGTCCACGGCAATGATCCCGCTCAGGTAGATGAAGTCGCCTGCGCGGCGCCATGCGGCGTAGCGGGCCAGGGGCTGGGCGATGCCCGGCGCAGATGTGGGGCTCATGCGAGGCTCCTTGCGGATTGGGTGGTTGGCACATGCCAGGCAGCCGGTGCATGGCCGCTGGCGACGCGGCCCTGGCGCAGCACCACACGGCTTTGTGCGCGCGATGGAAAGCCCCAGTGGTCAGCCTGCGTGAAGACCAGCAGGTCAGCCACCGTGCCAGGCTGCAGCGGCAGCGCTGTGGTGCCAGTGTGGCCGGTGCACAGCCAGTCGGCGCGGCACAGCGATTCGCTCCATTGGTCGAAAGGTGCATCCAGCTGCGCAGCCAGCACACCCGTGGCCAGGGCTTCCAGCGGGTCAAAGCTGCCCACGGGGCTGAACGGGTCTTGCACGTTGTCGCTGGCGACCAGCACCGGGATGCCGCGTGCACGGGCCTCCTTCACCAGCGTCAGGCCCCGCTGGCGCGGCGTGCGGCCGGTGGTGGCGTCCTGCAGCAGCAGGTTGGTGATGGGCAGCGTGACCAGGGTGATGGGGCTTTGTGCCACGGCATCGAGCGTGGCGAGGGCCGTGGCCTCGTCCTGTGCGGCCAGCGCGCAGGTGTGGCCGCAGACCACATGGCCTTCGAAACCCAGCTCCTTGAGCAGTGCGGCGGTGGTCGCCAAGCCCTGGGCGCCGGGGTGCAGTTCTTCGTCCACATGCAGGTCGACGTTCAGCCCGTGGTGTTGTGCGGCTTCCAACAGGTGGTGCAGCGCCTGCGGGTCCCAGTTGGTGGAATGCACAAAGCCGCCCAGCAATGCGCCGGGGCCGCTGGCGGCCACGGTGGCGGCCAGCCGCAGGGCGGCGCTGCGGTCTGCGTACAGGTGTAAGGGGATCAGGCTCACGCGCTCCAGCGTGATGCGGTCGGCCCAGTCGTGGGCCAGTGCGCGCAACACGTTCCAGGCCAGTGGCTGCGCGTCGGGCTCCCACCAGTCGCAGTGGGTGCGCAGGTGGACGGTGCCTGCGTCGTAGGCCCATTGCAGCGCGCGGCTGGCGCGGGCGTGGATGTCGGCTTCGGTCCAGCTTTGGCGGTCCACCATCATGGCCTCGATGGCGCCCAGCAGGCCGGGTTTGACCTCTCCCATGCGCGGCAGGGTGAAGGCCTTGTCCAGGTGGGTGTGCGCATCGACCAGGCCGGGCAGCACCAGCGCGCCTGCCACGTCCCACACAGCGCCGTGTAGCGCAGGCTGGGTGCCGTGGGGCAGCACTTGCACGATGCGGCCCTGGGCCAGGCGCAGATCGGCCAGTGCGGGCTGGTGGCCCTGCTGCGGCCACGGGGAGGGCAGCAGCCAGCGCGGCAACCGGGCGCGCAGGATGTGGTCGGGGGTGTTGGATGCGTGCATGCCGTGGCCCTTAGAACGTTGTCTTATGCAAAGCGCGCCATCGCCTGGCCCACGCGGGCCTTGAAGGCCGCCAGCCGGGGCGGTGTGGCCACGTTCATGTGGTAATAGGCGTGGTAGTCCACCCGCGCTTTTCCGCCCGTGAGCAGGCGCATGTAGCGGGTGATGGACTTGCGCGGCGGGTCGCCCATGAACAGGGCCGTCCAGCGGGGGCGGCCATAGGTGACCACGGCGGAGATGCGCTTGATGTGCGTGAGCGACGGCTTGACGTTGTGCGGGTCGCTGATGTCAAACGCCACGCCGGGCATGAGCACGCGGTCGAAAAATCCCTTGAGCATCGCCGGCATGCCAAAGCACCAGGTGGGAAAGCAGAACACCACGGCTTCGGCCCAGAGCAGGCGGTCCACATAGCCCTGCACGGGCAACTGGTTGCTGGGCACCTCGTGGTAGCCCAGGCGCTCTTCGCGTGTCATCACGGGGTTGAAGCCCTCGGCGTACAGGTCGCAGTCGTCCACCTCATGGCCCGCGCCGCGCAGCTGCTGCACCACCTCGGTGTGCAGGGCTGCGTTGTAGCTGGTCTCTACCGGGTGGCAATAGATCACGAGGATGCGCATGGCGGGGGTCCTTCGGGTTGTGGGGGATGGGCCTACAGGTCCAGCGTGAGCGTGGGGCTGTGGCTGCGCGCGCAGCACACGGCGACGTGGGTGGCTTGCTCTGCAGCGCTCAGGCAGCTGTCGCGGTGGTCGGGCTCGCCGTCCAGCCAGCGGGTGACGCAGGTGCCGCACACGCCCTGCTCGCACAGGGTTTCCAGCGGTACGCCAGCGAGCTGCAGCACATCGGCCATGCTCTCGCCGGGGGCGACGGGCAAGCGCATCTGGCTGCGCTGCAGGATCAGCTCGAATGCGTGTTCTGTGCGGGTGGCGCAGGTACTGCTGGCGGTGTCAGGGGCTGTCTGCATTGTTTGACCATGTGATTTGATCGATTGGTCAAACTATTGCAAAGGCTGTGCCAGCCACAAAAAGCGGTCAAACGTCTTTGTGGTGGATCAACGCGGCCTGAAAGCGGCTTTTGACGCCGCGTGCTGGTGCAAATTTCCCGGGACTCGTCCCTCGGGCACCTGAGGGATGCCCAGAATGGGGCGGGGGCCTTAGTCTGGTGCGAGGCCGCAGCCCAGCAGCACAAAGCTGGTGAGTTCGCGCACGATGGGCTCGCGGTCGATGGGCTCGTCGGGCGCCAGGCCCAGCATGATGTGCACCTGCACGCCGTAGTCGGCGTAGTGCTGCGTCATGCCCCAGATCTGCATCAGCAAAACCTTGGCGTCCACCTTGCGCATGCGGCCTTCGGCAATCCAGCGGTTGATGAGGTCCACCTTCTGCTGGGTGGACTTGACGGCCACCGGCCAGTACTTGCCCAGATTGCGCCCACCGCCCAGCACCTCGGTGGTGAAGATGCGCGACAGGCCCGGGTTGTCCAGCGCGTAGTCGAGCTTTTTGCGCACGTAGCTGCTCAACACCTTCTTGGGATCGTCGCTGTTGCTGTCGAAAATGAAGGCGCCCGACCAGCCGTTGAGCACCGAGTACAGCAGCTCTTCATACAGCTCTTCCTTGCTGCTGATGTAGTAGTGCAGCTGGGGCTTGGTCAGGCCGGCGCGCTCGGCAATGGCCTTGGTGGATGCCCCCTTGAAACCATGGCGGCTGAACTCGGCAATGGCCGCTTCGCGGATGGCGCCCAGGATGCGTTCGCGGCCTTGTTTGGCGCGGCTGAGCAGCGCGCCGGAGGCGGCTTCGGCTTCGGATTCGGTCATGGCTTTGGTGCGAGGCATGGGGGGATTGCAGAGTGTGCGCCGCAGATTCTGCCCGCGCAGGAGTGGGTCAGACTTTCCAGAACCCGATATGCGGTGCGCTGGCTTCTTCGACCAGCGCCGGGCCGATGCATTCGATGGCGTGGGGCGAGGCGGCAAACACGTCGCGGCACGACAGCTCGGCGTCGCGCTGTTCGGCACGTTCGCCCCGGAACACGCGCAGGCGTTCGGCATCAATGCCGAACACCACGCGCCCAATGCCCGACCAGAAGATGGCGCCCGCACACATCACGCAGGGCTCGGCCGACGAATACAGCGTGGCCTTGGCCAGGGCATCGCGGCCCACGCGGGGGCTGAGCTGGCGCACGGCATTGGTTTCGGCGTGGCCGGTGCAGTCGCCGGTCTCGGTGGTGTTGCAGTAGGCCTCGGCCAGCAGGTGCCCTTCGGCGCTGATGACCACCGCACCAAACGGGCGGTTGCCGCGCGCGCGGGCGGTGCACGACCACGCGATGGCCTGGCGCAGGTAGGTGCCGTCGGTGTCGTTGATGGGGGTAGGGTCGTCAAAGCTGGCCGGGGGTGCAGACATGAGCGCGTGCATGGTGTGTCTCCGTCGATGGTGGGTGGGTTGCTGTCGTTGTGCAACGCCGGACTGTCTGCACGCCCGCCGTTGTGGTGCAGGGCGCTATGCATTTGGCATGCCAATCACAATCAGTGACATGTATGCATGGCTTTGGACGCGCTGTGCACAAGCGCTCTGACTTTGCGCTGGCACACATGCAAGGCGCGTGGGCATTCTTCTTGCATCGCTATTGGCAAGAGTAGAAGCGTTCACTGCGTTGTCCCTGTGCCATCCTGCACGAGGCGATGCCAGTCGGAAATTGCTCTTGAAGCCCGCTGTGCGCACAGCGGTGTGCGTTGGCACACCGTGGCTTCAAGGGTTGAACGGCCGGCCGCAGCAGGCGGTGCCAAACGCTCTTGAAGCACCCAGCGGGAGGGCCTTTCTTCCTTCCACTTGTCTTCAGGAGAACTGCATGACCACCACTGCCACCTACGACCTCGCCGAGCTGCAAAAAGAAACGCGCATGGGCGCGATGGGCTCGGAAACCGCGAGCCGCGAGATCCGCCGCATCGACCTCAGCCACTTTGCTCAGCGCAAGACCGAGATTGCCGATCAGCTATGGGACGCCGCCGTCGATGTCGGCTTTTTCCAGATCGTGAACCACGGCATTGACCTGGCCGGGGTGCATAAAGCCTTTGCGATGACCGAGCGTTTCTTTGCGCTGCCGGATGCCGTGAAGGCGCAGTACCCGCTCAAGAAGGCGCTCAACGTGGGCTGGGAGAGCCGCGCGCAGGTGCGCCCCTCCACCGGCACACCGGACCAGAAGGAGTCGTACCAGATCACCCGCCCGCACATGGCAGGCCTGTGGCCCACCGACGAGGAGCTGGCGGGCTTCCAGGCCACCATGCTCGCGTTTGAGGGCCAGTGCTGGCAGGTGGCCATGCAGGTGCTGTCGTGCTTTGCGTGGAAGCTGGGGTTTGACGAGGCCTTCTTTGCCGGCGCGCACGACCCTGCGCAGGCCAGCTACCAAAGCACCTTGCGCCTGCTGCACTACTTTGCGACCCCGCCCGAGCAACAAGCCAGCCTGGGCCTGTGGCGCGCCGGGGCGCATACCGACTTTGATTGCCTGACCCTGCTCTTTCAGCGCCAGGGCCAGGGCGGCCTGCAGGTGTGCCCGGGCAAGGAGATGGACACCCAGGCCTGGACCTCGGTGGAGCCCGACGAGCAGGCCATCACCTGCAACATCGGGGACATGCTGATGCGCTGGAGCGACGACCAGCTGCCCAGCAACTTCCACCGTGTGAAGAACCCTCTGCCAGGCGAGTACATGGGGCCGCGCTACAGCATCGCCTTCTTTGCCCAGGCCAACCGCGACGCCATCATCGAAGGGCCCGGCAAGAAGTACCCGGCGATTGCCGCGGGCGACTACCTGAACCAGCGGGTGGCGGCCAACTTCAAGGCTTATTGACGCGTGACTTGGGAGGCAGGGGTGGGCGCTTGTCCGCCCCGCCGATGCCTGGGTGGTCGGCTGCCGTAGATGGCGCGGCCGGGCAGGGGCAGGCTCAAGCGACGTGGCGCGGTACACCCACAGCGCTTATCCGGAACACGTTGTCTTCCGGGTCCGCCAGCACCGCCTGCCATTGGCCGTAGTACGTGGCGTAAGGTGGCTTGATGACCTGTCCGCCCAGAGCTTTGGCCTTTTCGCTGGCAGCCTCCACGGCGTCCGGTGTGTCCAGCATGAAGGTGGCATAGCCTGTCACGCCGCGTGGTGACGGCAAGGCTGCGCCAGGCTGCCGGTCGGCCAGGCCTAGCAGGGCATAGGCCTCGGGGGCATTGAAGCCGAGCTGGAAGTGCTCGGTCTCCACCGCCCGGTAGATGGCCGAGCGCGTCCCCGACGCCTCGGGCAACTGCAGCAGGGCTTGATAGAACTGAAGCTGCGCTTCGATGTCCTGGCACAGCAGGTTGAACCAGAGCCTCATGCCATCACCGCCGCGCTGGCTGGGGTGGTGATCTGACCCAGGCCGTACGTCTTGCGGTACATGGCCTGCAGGTGCGCGCCCACGGTGCAGGGTGCAAAGCGCGGCGACTCACCCGCAGGCACGCAGGTGGGGACGGGGACCACCTGGGCCTCGTAGTCGGGCGTGTAGAAGAACGGAATGGAGTGGCGCGGTGCGCCCCCGCTGTGCACGTTGCGCACGCGGTGGGGGTTGGATCGGTACAGCCCATTCGTCCAGCGCGGAATCATGTCGCCCAGGTTCACCACCAGCGCTCCCTCGATGGGTGTGGCAGACACCCATTCGCCGGTGGGAAGTTTCACCTCCAGCCCGCCATGGTGGTCCTGGGCCAGCAGGGTGATGGCTCCCCAGTCGGTGTGCTCGCCCGCGCCAAAGGTGAGCGCATCGGCGCTCTCAGGATGGGGTGGGTAGCGCAGGAGCCGCAGCGTGAGCATGGGACTCTGGTGTGTGTGGTCGAAATAGTCTTCTGGCAGGTCGAGCGAGAGCGCCAGCAGCTGCATCAGCCGCAGGGCCAGTTGCCGCATGGCGGCGATGTAGGTGCGGCTCTGGGTGGCCAGCTCGGGCAACCCCTCAGGCCACTGGTTGCTGCCGTAGGAGTGGTAGCCGCGCTGCACATACGGATGGTCTGCCGCATAGTCCAGCCCGCAATAGAAGCTCTCCTTGAGGTCCGGGCGCGCATTCGCGTCCAGGGTCTGCCCGCCCAGGCTTTCGTAGCCCCGCATCGCGGGTGAGTGGTGCAGCGAAATCGCTTCCTTGGATGCCAACGGCAGGTCGAAGAACTGCTGCGCCAGAGCAAATTGGCGTGCAATGATGTCCTGCGGCACACCGTGGTGGCGCACGTAGAAGAACCCCGGGCCCGTGCAGGCCTGGCGCAGTTGGGCGGCCACGGCCATCACGGCGGGGCTGCGCGGCGCGCCCGGCTGCAGGGCGCCGCTGAGGTCGAGGAGGGGGATGCCCATGGCTTTCCCCTGGTCAGGCCTTGAGCTTGCGGTCTACGGCCGGGGGCAGAAAGCGGTCAGTCCAGATGTCGGCCACCGCCAGGCTGCTCTTGAGGCCAAAGGCGGCCACGGTCTCATCGATGGTGGCCTGCAGGCGCGTAGGCGTGGCAGCGCCCCAGCCGTTGGCGCGTGTCTCGGCGGTCTTCATGGTGCCGTCCACGATGAGCTGCAGGCGTTCGAACTCGATCTCTTCATGGGCCAGGGGCTCTCGGGCCTTGATGGCGGCAGCGCCGGCGCGCGGGTCGGCAATCGCGTCGACCCAGCCGCGTGTGGTGGCTTTGACGAAGGCCTTCATGGCATCCGGGTTGTCCTGCATGCTCTTGGCGTTGGCAATGAGTCCGTTGCCATACGACTTGAGGCCATAGTCCGAAAAGCGGAACACCGTGATCTGATCCGGTGTCAGGCCCCGCGCCTTCAGGTTGAGCAGACCGGTGAAGAAGAAGTACGCCGCTGCGTCGAAATCGCCTTTGACGAAGCGTGTGTCGCCGATGTCGGGTGCGACGTTCTCCCATTTCACGCCGCTGCCATCAAAGCCCTGTGCCTTGGCAAAGGCGGGAAAGAGCTTGCGCGAAGCGTTGAAGGGCTGACCCAGGATGGTCTTGCCCGCCAGGTCAGCGGGCTTCTTGATAGCGCCGTCCTTGCGCACCATGACCGAGTTGGGGTTCAGGTCGTACTGGATGGCGACCGCTGCCAGCCTGGACTGCGGATTGGCGGTGTTGAACTCGATCATGGTCGAGAGGTCGGCCGATGCCGCGTCATAGGCACCACCCGCCACCAGGCTGATGGCCGAGGCAGACCCGTTGCCGGTGTCGATGGTGACATCAAGGCCTGCATCCTTGTAGTAGCCGCGCTGCTGCGCCAGCAAAAAGCCTGCGCCCGAGGCCTCGACCTTCCAGCCCAGGTTGAACTTGAACTTTTGCAGATTGCCCTGGGCGCGCACAAACGGTGTGGCAGACAGAAGGGCGGCGGCGCCGGTGGCGCGGATGAGGGAACGGCGTTGCATGGTGGAGCACTCCTGGTCGTTGGCGGGTAACCACGGGGGAGTGAAAAGCCAGGCTTCACACCCCTCCGAACGGGGTGCATGCAATCAACCGACAGGGCGCTGGGGCTGCGAGGTGGGGGCACCGGCCTCCTGAAGACGCACAGTCCTGTGCGCCCGTGGTGGCGTCAGTCCATTGCATGCTTCAAGAGCAATTTCCGGGCGGTGGCCGCTGAACGCTTCTACTCTTGGCGTCTGCGTATTTGCAGGATCTGTGCCATGCCAACCCAAGGAGAAACCATGCCCGAACGCCCCCGCGTGCCGCGCCATGGTGCGCGCTGCACCAGCGTCAGGCGTGCAACGGCAACTGTGGTGCGAGGTAGGTCTTTACAGCCAGGGCTTGAGCCAGCCCAGCCCGTCGCTGGTGGCGTGGGCGGCGGCCCCGCGCGCGGGGCGGTATTCGCAGCCAATCCAGCCGTCGTAGCCCAGGCTGTCCAACAGCTTGAACAGGTAGGTGTAGTTGATCTCGCCCACATCGGGTTCGTGGCGCTCGGGCACACCGGCAATCTGGAAGTGGCCGACGTGGCCTGTGGGCAGGTACTGGCGCACCTTCATCGCGAGGTCGCCTTCCACGATCTGGCAGTGGTACAGGTCCATCTGCACCTTGACGTTGGCGGCGCCGATCTCTGCGATCAGCGCATGGGCCTGGTCCTGGCGGCTGAGGAAGAAGCCGGGCATGTCGCGGCCATTGATAGGTTCCAGCAGGATCTGGATACCGTGCGGCGCGGCTTGTTCGGCAGCGTAGCGCACGTTGGCGATGTAGGTGGAGCGCACGGTGGCGGCGTCTGCCCCCTGGGGCACCAGACCTGCCATCACGTGGATGCGGGGGCACTGCAGGGCCTTGGCGTAGTCGATGGCCTTGGCAATGCCTTCGCGGAACTCGGCCTCACGCCCCGGCAGGCAGGCCAGCCCACGTTCGCCCGCGTCCCAGTTGCCGGGCGGGGCGTTGAACAGCACCTGCTGCAGGCCGTTGGCTTGCAGGCGCGCGGCCAGTTCTTGCGCCGGGTAGGCGTAGGGAAACAGGTACTCCACCGCCTTGAAACCATCGCGGGCGGCGGCAGCAAAACGGTCGAGAAAGTCCACGTCGTTGTAGAGCATGGACAGGTTGGCGGCAAAGCGGGGCATAAACAGGTTCCTGAGGAAAAAGAGGTCAGCGGCGGGGTGCGGTTGTGAGCACCTGCGCCAGCCGGTCTTGGTAAAAGCGCGCCAGGCCCACCGTGCTGTGGCCGAGGGTGTCGGCGCTGGCTGGGATCACGTAGGCCTGTGCGTGCGGGATGCGGGCGATGGCTTTGTCCAGCACGCCCAGCTCGGGTGGGTTGCGCTCATCGTCTGCCGAGTTGATGGCCAGCACGCGCGCGGTGATGCGTTCCAGCCCGGGCTCGGGGTCGTAGTCGCGTGATGCCTCCCACTGGTAGATGTGGTCGTTGGCATCGCCACGGAAAGGCGCTTTGAGGCGTTGCTCCACCAGCGCATCGGCCGCAGCGCGGGTGGGAGCCAGCTTTTGCAGGCCCTGGTTGCCGCCGTTGGTGCCCGTGCCAAAGAACACCGACGCGAACTGCAGGCTGCGGGGCTGGCGGGTGTAGTTGCCGCCCTGCCATTCGGGGTCGTTGCGGATGGCATCCACCAGCAGGCGGCGCATCATCCAGTTGCGGCCTGACATGGCGGCGGGCAGCGAGGCCATGGGCACGGCAACGTCCATGAAATCGGGGTTGCGCTGGGCCCACACCCAGGTGTGCATGCCGCCCATGGAGTTGCCAATGATGGCGCGCACATGGCGCACGCCCAGGTGCTCGGTCAGCAGGCGGTACTGGGCCTGCACCATGTCGTCATAGTTGTATGCCGGAAAAGCGGTGCGCAGGCCGTCTGACGGCTTGCTGGAGCGGCCGGTGCCGATGGCGTCCGGCAGGATGATGAAGTACTTGCGTGCATCCAGCGGCTGGCCGGGGCCAAACAGCGTGCCTGCAAAGCCGGGCGTGAGCATGCTCTCTGCCGAGCCATTGGTGCCATGCAGCACCAGTACCGGCTCGCCTGTGGGATCACCCACGGTGGAGTAGGCCAGCTTGAGTTCGGGCAGGGTCTGGCCGGTGTGAAAGCGGAAATCCTTGACGATCCACTCGCCGTGCTTGGGGGCGGGGTAGTCCGCAGCCGATGCACCGCCTGCGGCCAGCACGCCCAGCAGCATGGGAGCAAAGGCTTTGCGCCAGAAAGAAAGGGTCATGGTTTGTCTCCTTGTGTGTGTTCTTTCATCCCCGCGCCATGGGCACAGCCCGCCCGTTACCAGTGGGCACCAAAGCTCTGGCGCAGCTCCTCGATCTGGGGCTCGGTCAGCGACGTGGGGCGAGGCTGGCACAGCATCCACAGGCGTGCGGTTTCTTCCAGCTCCTCCAGCACGGCCATGGCGGCGGCGGGCGTGTCGTGCCACACGTTGGGCCCCAGGCGCGCCAGCATCACGGCGCGCACAGGGCTGCCCTGTGCGGCATAGCGGGTGATGGTCTGCGCCACCAGCGTTGCAGCGGCAGCATCACCCGGGCGGTGGTAAGGGATGTGCGGCACCCGGCCCACCTTCATCACAAAGTAGGGCGTGATGGGGGGCAGCAATTGCGCATCGGGCGCCAGCTGGCCACCTGCAGCGGTGTCGGCTTGCAGCGAGCAGCCCACCAGGTGCGTGCTGTGCGTGTGGATCACACAGCGCGCGGGGGCTGCTGTCGATGCCGATGCCTCGTAAATCTGCCGGTGCAGCGCAATGGTCTTGCTGGCCCGGTCGCCCGCCACCTGCTGGCCGTGTGCGTCCAGGCGCGCCAGCCGCTCGGGCTGTAGCGTGCCCAGGCAGGCATCGGTAGGGGTGATGAGGTAGCCATCGGCCAGGCGCACGCTGATGTTGCCTGCGGTGGCATGCACATAGCCCCGCTCAAACAGGCTGCGACCCACGCGGCAGATTTCGTCGCGGGCTTGGCGCTCATCCATGAAGGCGGGGGTAGAGGTCATGCCAGCAATTGTGCAAAAGCCTTGGTGAAAAAGTCGGTGCTACCAAAATTGCCCGACTTCAGCGTGATGTGCAGCCCGTCCTTGGCGTCGGGGGCCACGGCATGGCACCACGGCACGCCGGGGTCGATCTGCGCGCCAATGCGCATCTGCGTAATGCCGAGGGCCTGCACGCAGGCACCCGAGGTTTCACCGCCCGCCACGATGAGCTGGCGCACACCGCGCTGCACCAGGCCGCGAGCAACGGCGGCAATGGTTTCTTCCACCATGGCACCGGCTTTCTCAGAACCGAGCTTGCCCTGAATGGCGCGCACGGCCGATGGCTCGGCGGTGGAATACACCAGCACCGGGCCTTTGCCGAGGTGGCCTTCGGCCCAGGCCAGCGCTTCGGCGGCCACGTCCACGCCTGCGGCAATGCGCAGTGGGTCGATGGCCAGAGCGGGTTGGCCCGCTTTGATGAAATCCATGACCTGCTGGTTGGTCGCCACTGAGCAGCTGCCCGACACGATGGCCTGCAGCCCTTGCGCGGCGGGCAGGCGGGCTGCCTCGTTGCTGGAGGCTACGCCAAAGTTGCCCGGCAGGCCAATGGCCACGCCCGAGCCCGCTGTGACCAGCGGCATGCCCTTGAGGGCAGGGCCCAGGCGCATCAGGTCGGCGTTCGACACCGCATCGACCACGGCCATGCGCACGCCCTCGGCCTTGAGTTGGTCGATGCGTGCGCGGATGGCAGCCTCGCCCTGTGCGACCACACTGTGGTCGATCAGACCCACGCGGCTGGGTGTCTGCGCTTGCAGCACGCGCACCAGGTTCGGGTCGGTCATGGGCGTGAGCGGGTGGTTCTGCATGCCGCTCTCGTTCAGCAACACGTCGCCCACAAACAGATAGCCCTTGAACACGGTGCGCTTGTTGTCGGGGAAGGCGGGCGTGGCGATGGTGAAGTCGGTGCCCAGGGCCTGCATCAGCGCATCGGTCACGGGGCCAATGTTGCCTTCGGCCGTGCTGTCAAAGGTGGAGCAGTATTTGAAGTAGATCTGCTCGGTGCCCTGCGCCTTGAGCCACTGCAGTGCGGCCAGCGACTGGGCGATGGCTTCGTCTTTGGGAACGGTGCGCGACTTGAGTGCCACCACGATGGCATCGGCCTCCGCATCCAGCGGGGCCGTGGGCACGCCCATGGCCTGCACCACGCGCATGCCTGCGCGCACGAGGTTGTTGGCCAGGTCGGTCGCGCCCGTGAAGTCGTCGGCAATGCAGCCCAGCAACGCGCGTGTCATGCCTTCTCCTTTCCTTCGGGCAACGTGATGCCAGGGAAGATCTTGATCACGGCACTGTCATCTTCCTTGGCAAAGCCTGCGGTGGATGCCTGCATGAACATCTGGTGCGCGGTGGCCGCCAGAGGCAGGGGGAATTTGCTGGCGCGTGCGGTGTCCAGCACCAGGCCCAGGTCCTTCACAAAAATATCGACGGCTGAAAGCGGTGTGTAGTCGCCCGCCAGCACATGTGCCATGCGGTTTTCAAACATCCAGCTGTTGCCCGCGCTGTTCGTGATCACTTCATACAAGGCGCTGGCCTCCACGCCTTCGCGCAGGCCCAGGGCCATGGCTTCGGCGGCCACGGCAATGTGCACGCCGGCCAGCAACTGGTTGATGATCTTGACCTTGCTGCCCGCGCCCGCCTTGTCACCCAGGCGGTACACCTTGCCAGCCATGCCGTCGAGCACCGCGCCTGCAGCGGCATAGGCCTCGGGCTTGGCCGAGGTCATCATGGTCATCTGGCCCGAGGCAGCCTTGGCTGCGCCGCCGGAGATGGGGGCGTCCACATAGTGCAGGCCCAGGGCGTTCAGGCGCGCTTCCATCGCCACGGACCAGTTGGGGTCCACGGTGGAGCACATCACAAAGGTGCTGCCGGGGCGCGAGGTGCTGGCCGCACCGCTTTTACCATCGTCGCCAAACAGCACGCTCTCGGTCTGCGCGGCGTTGACCACCACCGACACCACCACATCACTCACCGCCGCCAGCGCAGCAGTGGTGGCGTGGGCCGTGCCACCGTCTGCCACAAAGGCCTCGGCCACGCCGGGGCGCACGTCGCACACGTGGATGGTGAAACCGTTGTTGCGCAGAGTCTTGGCAATGCCAGCGCCCATGGCGCCCAGGCCGATGATGCCGACGGTGGGTTGTGTCATGTTGTCAGTCCTTCAAAGAATTTCAATAAGAGGGCGCTTAGGCCACCAGCACCCAGAGCAAAGCGGTCATTGCAAAACCTGCAAGGCCCAGCACGGTGGTCAGCACGGTCCAGGTGCGCAGGCCATCGCCCACGCTCAGGCCCAGGTAGCGGGTCACGATCCAGAAGCCCGAATCGTTGACGTGTGACAGGCCCAGGCTGCCAAAGCCGATGGCAACCGTGAGCAGCGCCACTTGCAAGGGGGAATACCCGCCACCCGCCATCGCATCGGCCAGCAGGCCGCAGGTGGTGATGATGGCCACGGTGGCCGAGCCCTGGGCGGCGCGCAGGGCCAGAGAGATGATGAACGCCAGCAGGATGAGCGGCAGGTGAGTAGCGGTGAGGCTTTGCGACAGCGCAGCGCCAATGCCGCTGGCCGTGAGCACCTTGGCAAACACGCCACCCGCACCCGTCACCAGGATCACGGTGGCGGCAGGGGGCAGGGCAGATTCCATGATGGCGTTGGTGCGCTCGCGGTTCCAGCCCTGGTTGCGGCCCAGCAGGAACATGGCCAGGCCCACAGCCACCATCAGCGCAAAGATGGGCGAGCCGATGAAGCCCAGCACGTTGCGCAGGTTGTCGCCCTTGGGCAGCAGTGTGGCGCCGGTGGTGCCCGCCATGATGAGCGCCAGGGGGATGATGATCAGCGCCATGATGGTGCCGACGCTAGGCGCCTTAACCGCCTTGCTGCCCTTGCTATCTTCGCTGTTGCCAAAAGCCGCAAACTGCTCGGCTGTGGTGGGCAGCATGGGGTAGCCCTTGCGGTTGAGCCAGCCCGACACGACCTGCGACAGCGCTGCGAGCGGGATGCAGATGGCCAGGCCAATGATGGTGATCCAGCCAATGTCGCCCTTGACGATGGCTGCCCCACCCACGATGCCGGGGTGCGGCGGCACCACCACGTGCGCGGCCAGCATGATGCCCGCCACGGGCAGGCCGAACTTGATGGGGTTGACGCCCGCTGCCTTGCAAAAGCCATAGACGATGGGCACCAGGATGATGAAGCCCACGTCAAAAAACACCGGGATGGCCAGCACCAGCGCGGCGGCCGTGAGCGCCATGGGCACCCGTGTGGGACCCAGCAGCTGTGTGAAGCGGTTGGCCAGGCTGGCCGCACCGCCCGAGACCTCGATCATGCGCCCCAGCATGGAGCCCAGCGCCACCAGGATGGCGACCGAACCCAGCGTGCCGCCCATGCCCGCAATCAGCGTGCTGATGATGTCGCCAATGGGCATCTGCGTGGCAAACGCCACCAGAAAGCTCACCAGCATCATCGCCACGAAGGCGTGGACCTGCCAGCGGATGATGAGCAACAGGAGCAGGCCAATGCTGCCGGCGCCGATGCCGAGAAGTGCGAGGGTGGACATGAACGAGATATCTCCGGGATGGAAGGGGCTGACCCAGGCTGGAGCCGCTCAAAACGGCCTTGCAGGGGTTTTCATCTGCACCTTGGTTGGTATGTTTATATGGTTATCATACAAATTATCGCGCACGGCACTGCTACGGGTTAACCCGCGTCTGCCAGTGCGTGGGCATGGAGGGGGAAGCGGTTTTGAGGCGTTTTGGTGCTCAAGCGCTAGTGCGATATGCCTGAGTAGCTACCAAATATGTAGCAAATCACCGATGTGTTGGGACGCAAGCCCGGCGCACAGGTTTGGGACGTGGCTCAGAACACCAGCGGTATGGATGCCGCCACCAGCGGCTGGGCCAGCCGAGCGCCGTCCTGGGCCCAGAACGTGAGGTCGGCCTGCTCGATGCGGGCCAGTGCGTTCTTCATGTGCTGCGCGGCAGCCGCCCGCGCTGCCACCGGGTCGCCCGCCTCGATGGCGCGCACGATGTGGGTGTGCTCGTGGGTCACCGCATCGGCAAAGTCGGTGCGACGCGCTTCGTTGGCACGGGTCACGCGGGTGGCGCCCTTGAGGAACTGCGCCAGATAGTCCAGCGTGCTGATCATGAACGGGTTGCCTGCCGCCCGGGCGATGGCGCGGTGGAACAGCACATCTTCTTCCACCCCGTCGCGGCCTGCACGCACGGCGTCGGCGATGTGCTGCATGGCGGCACGTATGGCGGCCATGTCTTCATCGGTGCGCCGCAGGGCCGCCAGCTCGGCCACCTCGGCCTCCAGCGCACGCCTTACCTCCACAATCTGCATCACCGCCTCGCGCGATGCCGCCAGGGGCACATCGAACTGCAGCGGCTCTATTCCCGGAGCCAGCACATACACGCCGCTGCCCTGGCGGGAGTCCACCAGCCCCAGCGACTTGAGGCGCGAGATGGCCTCGCGCACCACTGTGCGGCTCACCTGGAACTGCTGCGCCAGCACCGCCTCGGTGGGCAGCTTGTCGGACGCCTGGATGCGGCCCGCGCGGATCTCGGCCTCCAGCGCGCTGGCCACCTGGTCGGAGAGCTTGGCGCTGGGTTTGACGGCGGAGAACGGCGAAGACATGGGTAGGGCGGGCAGTGGGGCGTGAAGTCTGTGCCGGGATGTGCTGGCAGGCCGGGGCGCAGTTGACTTTACCCGAAGGGCACTGTGCCGGAATCGTTTGTTTGCCGCGCTACTTGGGCGCCGGGCAGGAGTCGTCCAGTTTGGCGAGGCCCGCCAGCTTCTGCAGCCGGCTGCGGTTGTCCAGGCAGGCCTGGTACTGCGCCTCGGCCGCCTTCTGCTGGGCCTGCGCCGCCGCCTTGCTGCGCTCGGCCTGGAGCTGGGCCACACGCTCGCGGATTTGCGGCATCACGGCCAGCGCGGCCTTCTCGCCTTCCACGATGGCATTGGCGCGCTGGCTGAAGTCGGCGGCGCCAATGTCCAGCACCTGCGGGCGGATGATCACGTCGGCCCGCGCCAGCTCGGCCTGGCCCAGCTTCTGGCCCATGATGGCAATCGACTGGTTCAGCGCACCCAGCATGTTGCCCGGCGTTTGGCCCCGGGCCTTGTTGGAGATATCCACCGCGATCACGATGTCGGCGCCCAGCTGGCGTGCGGCATCCACAGGCACAGGGCTCACGATGCCGCCATCCACAAAATGGTATTTGCCGATGGTGACGGGCTGGAACACGCCCGGCACGCTGCTCGATGCGCGCACGGCCTGGCCCGTGTTGCCGCGTGCAAACACGGTGCGCTCACCGTCTTCCAGCCGCGTGGCGACAACGACAAAGGGCTTGGCCATCTGTTCCAGCGGTTTGCGGCGCACCTGCTCGTTCACATAGTCTTCAAGCTTCTGGCCCAGCACCAACCCGCCGGACGACAACTGCAGGTCACGGATCTTGGCTTCGTCCAGCGTCACGGCCTTTTCCTGCATCTCAAACGCGTTCATGCCACTGGCATACAGCGCGCCGACCACACTGCCGGCGCTGGTGCCCGAGACCACGGCGGGCGCCAGGCCATTGGCCTCCAGCATCTTGATCACGCCGATGTGCGCAAAGCCCTTGGCAGCCCCCCCGCCCAGGGCGATGCCGATGCGGACGGGGAGCGCGGTGGATGGGGTCGCTGCGACCGGTGTGGCGTCGCCCGCCGCTGGCTGGGTCGGCGCGGTGCCACCGCATGCGGCCAGACCTGCTGCGGCCCCAAGGGCCAGAAGGCGCAAAAGAATGGTCAAGCGCATGCGGTGTGATCCTGCTGTCGTCCAAACGGGGCGGGCAGTATAGCGGCAGGGTGCCGAGTCACCGGTTGGTGGTGTCTTTTGCTCCTGAAAGAGGAGCTGCTTGCGCTTGGCATACAAGCGCCAGAGCCAACTACCGCCAGAAATCGCGGTGCAGGGCCGTGATCTCGTCTTGCAGCGCAGGCATCGGCCCCAGCACCTCGGTGGGGCGCTGGCCGCTCGCAAACACCGTGCGGCAAGGCAGGGCCAGCGTGGGGTTCTCGGGGTGGTCGCCCGTCAGGGCGAGCAGGGCGGCTTCTTCGGCGCCATACAGCACGCGGCCGATGCCCGCCCAGTAGATGGTGCCTGCACACATGGCGCAGGGCTCGAAGGTGGTGACCAGCGTGCACCGGGCCAGGTACTCGCCGGGATAGTTGGCCGCCGCCGTGCGGGCCAGCGTGCTCTCGGCATGGTTCACGGTGTCTATGTTGCCCTGCTCGGCCAGCACCGTCTCGCCATCGGGCGCAACCAGCAGCGCGCCGAAGGGATGGCGGCCCATGTCCTTGGCGCGCTGGGCCACGGCGTTGGCACGGCGAAGATGAAGCGTGATCTGGTTGGGTGAGAGTGACATCGTTCTTTCAATCCCAGGGGAATCGGCTGACAACGGTAGAGACTGGCACGGCCTCAGCCCGTACCGCCGCGCAAGGGCCGCCCCGCCGCGCTGGCGGTGTCCCCCTTCCCGAACTACGCAAGTAGTTCGAGAGAAGGGGGAAGGCGCGAAGCGACTTAGGGGGATGTACCCTGCCTATTCCCCCTGGGATCCCCGGTGCGCCCAGCCCGTGGTGCGCTTTTCGATCCAGCTGAACAGTTCGTACATCACCATGGCCATGGCGCCCACCACCATCAGGCCCGCAAAGGCCAGGCCCATTTGCATGGACGAGCCCGCGCTGATGAGCAGGTAGCCAATGCCTTCGTTGGCAGCTGTCATTTCCGACACCGTGGTACCCACAAAGGCCAGGGTGATGGCGACCTTGAGCGAGCCGTAGAAGTACGGCATGGAGCGCGGCAGGCCCACCTTGGTCAGCACGTCCCAGCGCTTGGCGCCCAGCACGCGCAGCACGTCTTCCAGCTCGGGCTCCAGCGTGGCGAGGCCGGTGGCGATGTTGACCATGATGGGGAAGAAGCTGATGAGGAACGCCGTGAGGATGGCCGGGCCCACGCCAATGCCGAACCACACCACCAGAATGGGCACAAAGGCGGCCTTGGGCAGTGCGTTGAAGGCCGTCATCAGCGGGTACACGGCGGCGTAGGCCAGGCGCGAAGAGCCGATCACAAAGCCCAGCAGCACCCCCACGACGATGGCGATGCCAAAGCCGGCCATGGTGACCCAGAAGGTTCGCCAGGCGTGGCCTGCGATGACGCCGCCAAACTCCACCAGCTGGGTGGCAATGGCCCAGGGGCTGGGGAAGATGAACTCGGAGACATTGAAGGCCGAACAGATGATCTGCCACAGCAGGATGGTGGCGGTCAGCAGCAGCCAGGGAGACCAGCGCTCGACGGTTTTCTTGTGCATGGGATGAGGCGCTTTCTTGTTATTGCTGGATGGGCGCGCCGGCTTTGCGCAGTGCGCCGATGTGGCCGCGCAGTTCGTGAACGATGTCGGTGAACTCCTTGGTGTAGGTCACCTCCAGGTCGCGCGGGCGGGGCAGTTCGATCTCCTTGCGCACCACGAACCGGCCGGGGCTCTTGCTCATCACATACACCGTGTCGGCCAGGAAGACCGATTCGCGCAGATCGTGCGTGACCAGGATCACGTTGAACTGCTGCTCGGTCCAGAGGTCGCGCAGGATGCACCACAGCTCCTCGCGGGTGAAGGCGTCGAGTGCGCCAAACGGCTCGTCGAGCAGCAGCATCTGGGGCTCATGGATGAGCGCGCGGCAGATGCTGGCGCGCTGCTGCATGCCGCCCGACAGCTGCCAGGGAAACTTGTCCTCATAGCCCGCCAGCCCCACCTTTTGCAGCAGCTTGCGGGCGCGCTCTTCGTATTCCTTGCGTTTTTGCTTGAAGTTGCTGCGGTAGGGCTCGACGATTTCAAGCGGCAGCAGCACGTTGTCCACCGTGGTGCGCCAGGGCAGCAGCGAAGGCGCCTGGAAGGCCATGCCCGAGACCTTGAGCGGCCCCGTCACCGGCTGCCCGTCGATGAGGATCTTGCCCATGGAGGGCATCTTCAACCCGGTGGCCAGCTTCATGAAGGTGGACTTGCCACAGCCCGAGGGGCCCACGATGGCGATGAATTCGCCCTGGCGTACCTGCAGGTCGATGGCTTCGACCGCAAACTGGTTCTTGGCGCGCAGCTCGTCGTTGTACGCGAGCCAGACATCGCGGAAGTCCACAAAGTAGGAATCAGCAGCCTGCATCAGAGGTCCGTAATGAGTAGTGTTGGTGCACCGAGGTTGATGCTGGGCGCGGCCCAGGCCAGCGCCCCCGTGCAAGGGCCGCCATGCCGCGTAGGCGGCGCTTCGCTGGCGTGCACCGGGGGCGTCCCCCTCCCGACTCGCGCAGCGAGTCGAGAGAGGGGGAAGGCGCGAAGCGACTCAGGGGGTGTCACTTCTTCGGCAGGATGTTCAGCTCGGCCGCGCTGGGCAGAAAGCTGGCGTTCCACACATCGTCGGCGTTCACGCGGGTCTTGGTGTTGAACGCATCCGATACCTGCGACGCCATCAGCGAGAGGCGGCCGGGCTTGAGCTGGCCAAAGCCTTCGGCGCGGGCGTCGGGGCTGTTGATCACCGTGTCGATGGCCAGCTGCAGGCGGCGGGTTTCGAGCGGCACGTTCACGATGCCGTCGCGCGCCTTCACGTATTCGATGGAGGCTGCGGGGTTGGCAATGACTTCCTTGGCGCCCTTGGTGAAGGCCGACAGGAACGCCTTGATGGCGCCCGGGTTCTCCTTGATGAGCTTGGGGCTGGCGATGATCACGTTGCCGTACAGCTTCACGCCAAAGTCGGCATAGGGCAGCACCACCACGTCGGCGGCCTTGGCGCCACGGGCTTCCAGGTTGAGCAGCGAGGTGAAGGTGAAGCCGGTGATGGCGTCCACGTCGCCGCGCACCAGCATGGTTTCGCGCAGTGGCGGGTCCATGGCGGTCCAGGTCACGGCGCCGATGCCATTGGCCTTCTGGAAGATGGGGAACGCGCGGCGGCCTGCGTCGAACACGGGGGCGCCCAGCTTCTTGCCAGCCAGGTCGGCGGGCTTGGCGATGCCGCTCTTTTTCAGCGCCATGACCGAGGCGGGCGTGTTGTTGTAGACCACCATCACCGCCACGGGCTTGTTCTGCGCGTCGGGGTTGTTGGCGTGGAACTCCATCACGGCGGCCAGATCGGCAAAACCCATGTCGTAGGTGCCCGAGGCCACGCGCTGCACCGCGCCGCCGGAGCCGTTGCCCGCATCCACCGTCACGTCCAGGCCTGCGGCCTTGAAGTAGCCCTTGGCCACGGGTTGCAGGAATAGTGCGGCAGGGCCTTCAAAACGCCAGTCGAGCTGGAACTTGATGGGCGTGGTGGCCTGCGCCTGGGCCAGCGAGGTGCTGCCGATCAGGGCCAGGGCGGCGGCGGTTTGCATGAACAGTCTTTTTTTCATTCGGGGCTCCTGTCGGGCGAGGGGAAATTCGGTGAGGGAAGGCACTGGCCCCTTTGATGGGCCATGGTCCTGCAGTCAGCAAAAACGATGCCCGGTTTGTGTACGCGGGTGCTTTGCTGCGCCCCATTGTTCACCGAAGTGGTGCGCGTCAGCATGCTGGGTTTCCCGAAATGGTGCATGCGCAGGGCCAGGGGGTTGGCTTGCCCATGAAAAACGGGGCCCGAGGGCCCCGTTGCAACGGTGTGTGGGCAGGCCTGCTCACGGCCTGCGCTCAGGTCAGCACGGCACAGCGCGCTCAGCGTGGCCGGGCGGCAGCGCTGGCCACGGCCAGGGCCGTCATGTTGAGCACCCGGCGTACGGTGGCGGCCGGGGTCAGGATGTAGGCCGTGGCAGCGGCGCCCATCAGGATGGGGCCCACCGTGACGCCACCGCTGGTGGTCGTCTTGAGCACGTTGTAGAGGATGTTGGCAGCATCCAGGTTGGGGCAGATCAGCAGGTTGGCCGAGTCAGTCAGGGTCGAATCCGCCATGTAGGCGTTGCGGATGTTCGGCTCCAGCGCGGCATCGCCGTGCAGCTCGCCATCACACTCGATCTCGGGATGGGCGGCCACGAACAGGTCGCGAGCCTCGCGCATCTTGCGGGCCGACGCACGCTTGGACGAGCCATAGCTGGAGTGCGACAGGAAAGCGACCTTGGGTGGGATGCCAAAGCGTTGCACCTCCTGCACCGACATCCAGGCGATGTCCGCCAGCTGCTGGGCCGTGGGGTCTTCGTTCACGTAGGTGTCGGCAATGAACAGCGTGCCCCGGTTGGTCATCAGCGCGTTCAGCGCGGCGTAGTTGTTGGCGCCTTCCTGGCGGCCGATGATGCTGTGGATGCGCTCCAGGTGCGTTTCATACGTGCCCACCAGGCCGCAGATCATGGCGTCGGCATCGCCCAGCTTGACCATCAGCGAGGCGATGATGGTGTTGGAGCGGCGCACGGCGGCCTTGGCCACTTCGGGCGAGGCGCCGTTGCGCTTCATGAGCTGGTGGTAGTGCTCCCAGTACTGGCGAAAGCGCGGGTCGTCCTCGGGGTTGCACACCTCCACGTCCTTGCCCAGCTGCATGCGCAGGCCGGCCTTGGCGATGCGCGCGGCAATCACGGCGGGGCGGCCGATGAGGATGGGCGTGGCGATCTTGTCGTCGATGGCCATCTGCGCGGCGCGCAGGGCGCGTTCGTCTTCACCGTCGGCGTAGGCCACGCGCTTTTGTGCATCGGGCAGGGCCTTGGCCGCGTTGATCACGGGGCGCATCAGCATGCCGGTCTGGTAGACAAAGCGCGACAGCGTTTCCTTGTAGGCCTCCATGTCTTCGATGGGGCGCGTGGCCACGCCCGATTCGGCAGCGGCCTTGGCCACGGCGGGCGCGATCTTGAGGATCAGGCGCGAGTCGAACGGCGTGGGGATGAGGTAGTCAGGGCCAAAGGTCAGTTCTTTGCCTGCATAGGCGCTGGCCACTTCTTCGCTGATGTCGGCCTTGGCCAGGTCGGCGATCTGGCGTACGCAGGCCAGCTTCATGGCCTCGGTGATCTTGGTGGCACCGCAGTCCAGCGCGCCGCGGAAGATGTACGGGAAGCACAGGACGTTGTTGACCTGGTTCGGGTAGTCCGAGCGGCCCGTGGCGATGATGCAGTCGGGGCGGATGGCCTTGGCGAGTTCGGGGCGGATCTCGGGCTCGGGGTTGGCCAGGGCCAGGATGATGGGCTTGGGGCCCATGGTCTTGACCATCTCGGCCGTGAGCACGCCGGGGGCCGAGCAGCCCAGGAACACGTCGGCGCCGTTGACCGCATCGGCCAGCGTGCGGGCGTCGGTCTTTTGCGCGTAGGCCGCCTTGGATTCGTCGTAGCCACCGGGGCGGCCTTCGTAGATCACGCCCTTGGAGTCGCACACGAAGACGTTCTCGATCTTCACGCCCAGGCCCACCATCACGTTCAGGCAGGCAATGGCGGCCGCTCCCGCGCCCGACACGGCAATCTTCACCTGGTCGATCTGCTTACCCACCAGCTCCAGGCCGTTGAGCAGCGCCGCGCTGCTGATGATGGCCGTGCCGTGCTGGTCGTCATGGAACACCGGGATGTTCATGCGCTTGCTGAGTTCGCGCTCGATGTAGAAGCACTCGGGTGCCTTGATGTCTTCGAGGTTGATGCCGCCCAGCGTGGGCTCCAGTGCCGCGATGATCTCGATGAGCTTGTCGGGGTCGCGCTCGGCCAGTTCGATGTCGAACACGTCGACGCCCGCGAACTTCTTGAACAGGCAGCCCTTGCCTTCCATCACCGGCTTGCTGGCCAGCGGGCCGATGTCACCCAGGCCCAGCACCGCCGTGCCGTTGGTGATCACCGCGACCAGGTTGCCGCGCGAGGTGAAGTCAAACGCCTTGGACGGGTCGGCAGCGATGTCGAGGCATGGGTAAGCCACGCCCGGCGAGTAGGCCAGCGACAGGTCGCGCTGATTGGACAAAGGCTTGGTGGGGGTGACCGAAATCTTGCCCCGGGTGGGGTTGCGGTGGTATTCGCGCGCAGCGTCGCGCAGGGCCTGTTCGGCGGCGGAAATGTTCTGTGTCATGCGGAAATCCTGGAAGTCCTGGGCGGAAAGCAAAAACAAGGGTACCCGATGGCGTGGGCGGCGGACATGCAGGTTTATGCGTATGCAGCATGAAGCCAAAACCCCCTGGCAGCCGTGGCGGACAGGGGGCGGGGCCACGCGGGCAGTGGCAGGTTTTCGGCAGCGGGCAGGCGGGACGCTAGTGGGCGTCGGCTTGGCGTGCGGCGTTGACAGCGGCGGAGGTGTCGCGGCTGGCGCCATTGAAGAAAACGTTCAGGGCCACCGCCGTGATCGAGGCCAGGAGGATACCGGATTCGATCAGCGGGTGGATAGCGTGCGGCATCCACTGGCGGAAGTTGGGCGCGATCAGCGGCACCATGCCCACGCCGATGGAAACGGCCACGATCATGGCGTTGAAGCGGTTGGTCTTGAAGTCCACCCCGCCAAGGATGCGGATGCCTGTGGCCGCCACCATGCCGAACATCACCAGCCCCGCGCCGCCCAGCACCATGGTGGGCAGCGACTCGACCAGTGCGGCCATCTTGGGCAGCACGCCCAGCACGATCAGGATCACGCCGCCGGCCACGCACACAAAGCGGCTCTTGACGCCGGTGACGGCGACCAGCCCCACGTTCTGCGAGAAGCTGGTGTACGGAAAGGTGTTGAAGATGCCACCCAGCAGCGTGCCCAGGCCATCGGTGCGCAGGCCGCGCGTGAGGGCTGCCTGGTCCACCTTGCGGTCGGTCATCTCGCCCAGGGCCAGGAACATGCCGGTGGATTCGATCATGACCACGATCATCACCAGGGTCATGGTCAGGATCAGGATGGGGTCGAACACAGGGCCGGCAATCTCGAACGGCAGCACCAGGTCAAACCACTGCGCCTTGGCCACCTTGTCGAAGTTCATCATGCCCAGCGCCACGGCCACTACCGCACCAATGACGATGCCCAGCAGCACCGAGATGTTGGCGACGAAGCCCTTGGCAAACTTGGCAATCAGCAGGATGGACAGCAGCACCAGGCCCGAGATGCCCACACCGGTCAGGTCGGCGTACTTGGGGTTGGGCACCGTGGGCACCACCGCAAACCCCTTGGGCACCGGTGGCAGTGACGAGCCGGGGGCTCCGGCAGCGGCCTGCGCATCGGCCAGCCACTTGAGGTGCTCGGGGTTGGGCACGCTGGGCGCCGTGGGGCCGACGGGGTTGCCAAAGATCCAGTTGATGCCCACGCGCATCAGGCTGATGCCGATGACGGCAATGATGGTGCCGGTGACCACCGGCGGGAAGAAACGGAGCATGCGGCTCACCAGCGGAGCGATCAGGATGGAGATCACCCCCGCGCCAATCACCGAGCCAAAGATCAGTCCGGCTCCGGCGGTGCCGCCGGTGGTCTGCGCCATCGAGATCATGGGCGCCACAGAGGCAAAGGTCACCCCCATCATCACCGGCAGCTGAATGCCAAACCAGCGCGAGGCGCCCAGCGCCTGGATCAGCGTGACCAGCCCGCACACAAACAGGTCGGCCGAGATCAGCTTGGCTACCTGGTCGGGCGTGAGGTTGAGCGCACGGCCCACGATGAGCGGCACCGCCACGGCACCCGCATACATCACCAGCACATGCTGCAGGCCCAGCGCCGTGAGTCGCCCCAGGGGCAGGTGTTCGTCCACGGGGTGTACGGGCGGGTTCATGGGTGTCCTTCGGGGGTTGGTTTTTGAATACGGAATGGAAACCTGTGCCGAATGGTGCACAGATGTCCATACAAAAATCGTATACAAAATGACCGGGCACGCTTATCCCGGTTAACCCTTAGAGGGGCGCAGCAAAGTACCCGCCAGCCGTGGACGCAGGCGATGGGAAGGTTGGGGGCCGGCGGGCGCGTCCGGCGTGGGCTAGCCGAGGTCCGTGGATGCAGCCTTGGTGCGTTGGCTGGTCAGCGGTGCCAGCGACTCGCGCAGGCGGTCGCGCACCAGCGGCTGGCCGGGGTTGAGGGCGCCTTCCACATGGCCAATGTGGGCGAGCATGCGTTCGCGGGCCAGGGTGGTGTTGCCGGCCTCCAGCGCCTCCACAATGGCGGCATGCTCCGCACAAGACTGGCCGGCCGCGTGCTGCGACTGGTACAGCGACGCGGCCAGGGTGGTGCGCGCCGTGAGGTCGCGCAGGATGTCGCTCAGGCTGCGGTGGCCCATCGCTTCGGCCAGGCAGACGTGGAAATCTGCGAGCAAAAAGGCCCGTGTGGCAGCGTCAGCGCCTTCGATGGCCTGCTGTTCGTCGGCGATGTGCGCACGCAGGCGGCGGGTCACGCTCTGCAGCGGGCGGCCCGCATCGGCCAGGATGCCCGATTCGATGATGCGCCGGGCGGAGAACGCGTCGCGTGCATCCTCCACCGACGGCTCCACCACGTACCAGCCCCGGCGCGAGCGCACTTCCACAAAGCCCCGTGCCTGCAGCTGCATCAGGGCCTCGCGCACCAGCGTGCGGCTCACGCCGAATAGATCGGCCAGCTCCTGCTCGCCCAGGCGTTCGCCGGGCGAGAGTTTTTGCGCCAGGATGGATTCCACCACCTGCTGGGCGATCTGGGTCTGGTTGATGCTCATGGCCGGATTGTCGCGTGCTGTGTCGGGGGCTTGCCCGATCAGGCACGCGGCGAGGGTGGCTCGCGGCCGTCCAGCACGGCGTGGGCGCGTTCGCGGTCGATGTCGCCTTCCCAGGCTGCCACGGCCACGGTGGCGACGCAGTTGCCAATGAGGTTGCCCAGCGCGCGGGCGATGCCCATGAACCAGTCCACCGACAACACCAGCACCAGGCCAATCGCCGGGATGGCAGGGATTGCCTGCAAGGTGGCTGCCAGCACGACGATGGCCGAGCCGGGCACGCCGTGTGCACCCTTGGAGGTGACCAGCGAGATCGCCAGGATCGTCAGCAGGTCGGCCATGGAAATCGGCGTGTTGGTGGCCTGGGCGATGAACACGGCGGCCAGTGTGATGTAGATCGAGAACGCGTCCAGGTTGAACGAGTAGCCCGTGGGGATCACCAGGCCCACGGTCGAATCGCGGATGCCCATGTGCTTGAGCTTGGCCATGATCTGGGGCAGCACGCTGTCGGACGACGTGGTGGCAAACACCACGGCCAGCTCCTCGCGCAGATAGCGCAGCAGCTTGAACAGGCTGAAGCCCGACATCCGCATGATGAGGCCCAGCACCACCACGACGAAGATGACCACCGCGGCGTAGAACAGCGCCACCAGCATGCCCAGCTGCTTGAGGGACCCCAGGCCGTACTTGCCCACGGTGAACGCGATGGCGCCCAGCACACCCAACGGTGCGAGTTTGATGATCAGGCCCATGGTCTTGAACAGCACATGCGACAGGTCATCGATCAGGCCGGTGACCCGCGCCCCGCGCTCACCGATCAATGCCAGGGCGCAGCCAAAAACGATGGAAAACAGCAGGACCTGCAGCACATCGCCGTTGGCAAACGCGCTCACGGCGGTGGTGGGAATGAGCTTGAGCAAGAAGTCGGTGAAGCCGCCGCCAGTGAGCTTGCTGGCGTTTTCGGCGTAGGCGCCCATGGCTTTGGGGTCCAGCGCCTTGGGGTCCACGTTCATGCCCACGCCCGGCTCGAACCAGAACGCCAGCGCTAGGCCCAGCACCAGGGCGATGGAGGTGACCACCTCGAAGTAGATCAGCGATTTGACGCCCACCCGGCCTACCCGCTGCAGGTCGCCAGTGCCAGCAATGCCATGCACCACCACGCAGAAGACGATGAGCGGGATGAGCATCTTGATGAGCTTGATGAAGCCGTCTCCCAGGGGCTTGAGCGCAATGGCGGTGTCGGGCCACACCAGGCCCACCACCACACCGGCTATCAAGGCCAGCACCACCTGACCAAAAAGGGATTTGAAAAACCGGGACATGCCAACTCCTTCAATAGCTTTTTGAACGCAAATCTTGCATACAAGAACTGTAGGCAAGTCTGAAGAATGGCGGTATGAGGGTATGCCCGCATGGGGTTGCCAGAGCCGGCAATAAAAAAGGCCACGCCCTTGTGGGGCGTGGCCTCGCAAATGTTGACAAGCACAGACCGCCCGCATGAAGCGGGCGCTGGCAATCAGTAGCCGAGTGTCTTGCCGTCGGGGTTGCGGGGGTCCGAGTAGCCGTACAGCGCGCCGCCACGGATCTGGATGGTCTGCGTGCGGCCCATCGAAGGCTTGACTGCGATGTTGTGGCCGCGTTGCTTGAGCAGGGCAATGGTGTCGGGCGAGAGGCCCTTTTCCACGCGCAGCTCGTCCGGCGTCCACTGGTGGTGCACGCGGGGTGCCGCTGCGGCCTCCGCAGGGTTCATGCCGAAGTCGATGGTGTTGACCACCGTCTGCAGCACCGTGGTGATGATGCGCGCGCCGCCAGGGCTGCCGGTCACCAGTGTGGGCTTGCCGTCCTTCAGCGCCAGGGTGGGTGTCATGGACGACAGGGGGCGCTTCTTGGCGGCCACTGCGTTCGCGTCGCCACCGACCAGGCCGTAGGCATTGGCCACGCCGGGCTTGGCCGAGAAGTCGTCCATCTCGTTGTTGAGCAGGATGCCCGTGCCCTTGGCGACGATGCCGCTGCCGAAGTTGGTGTTCAGCGTGTAGGTCACGGCCACGGCGTTGCCCGCCTTGTCCACCACCGAGTAGTGGGTGGTCTGGTCGCTCTCATACGGCTGGGGCTGGCCGGGCTTGATCTCCTTGGCCGGGCGTGCGCGGTTGGGGTCAATGCCCTTGGCCAGCGATTCGGCATAGCGCTTGGAGGTCAGGCCCTTCAGCGGGATCTTCACGAAGTCCGGGTCGCCCAGGTATTCGGAGCGGTCGGCGTATGCCAGCTTGCTGCTCTCGGCCATGTAGTGGATGGTCTGCGCGCTGTTGGGGCCCCACTGGGCCAGGGGCAGGGGCTCCAGCATGTTCAGGATCTGCACCAGGTGCGGGCCGCCCGAGGAGGGTGGGGGCATGGTCACGATCTCGTAGCCACGGTAGGTGCCACGCGTGGGGACGCGTTCGGCCACCTTGTATTCGCGCAGGTCTTGCAGGGTGATGGCGCCTGCGTGGGGTGCCATTTCAGCCGCGATCTTCTGGGCGATCTCGCCTTCGTAGAACGCCTTGGCGCCCTGCTGGGCAATCAGGCGCATGGACTGCGCCAGGTCTTTTTGCACCAGCGGGTCGCCCACCTTCAGGGGTTCGCCGTTCTTCCAGAAGATGGCCTGGGTGGCGGGCCACTTGCCCATGTTCTTCTTCTCTTGCTGCAGGATCTTGGCGAGCGTTTCGCTCACCGGGAAGCCCTTGTCCGCCAGTTCAATCGCCGGAGCGATCACACGCGACAGGGGCAGGGTGCCCCAGCTCTTGAGCGCGTGTTCCATGCCCGCGACGGTGCCGGGAACGCCCACGGCATAGTGGGTGTACAGCGACTTGCCGTCCACCACATTGCCCTTGGTATCCAGGTACATGTCGCGCGTGGCCTTCGATGGCGCCACTTCGCGGAAGTCGAGGGCCACGCTCTTGCCGGTCTTGGCGTCGTGCACCATCATGAAGCCGCCACCACCCAGGTTGCCCGCATTGGGCAGGGCCACGGCCAGCGCAAAGCCAATGCCCACGGCCGCATCCACAGCGTTGCCACCGGCCTTGAGGATGTCCAGGCCAATCTGCGAGGCCAGCTCCTGCTCGGAGGCGACCATGCCATTGCGTGCCACCACGGGGTGGAACACATCCATGTCGAAGTCGTAGGCTGCACTGGCGGCCTGGGCCGAGGCGGTCTGCTGCACTGCGGGCGCGGGTGCAGCCGTGGCTACCGGCGGCGTGCTGCCGCAGGCCGTGAGGCTGGCCAGGGCCAGCACAACGCTGCCAGCCAGCAGCGTATGACGAATGTTCATGGGATATCTCCTGGTGTGTGGAATCTGGAAATGACAACGGGCGCACCCAGCCGAAGGATGCGCCCGCGCCAGTGTAGGTCGGTCAAAGGGCTGCCAGAGGCAATCTCGCCATGACATTGAAGCGCAGCACTGATGTGCTGCGTGCATTACTTACTGCCCTGTGGGACCTCAGGCGAGCAAGTCGCTCAATGTCCGTGCAATCACCTTGGTGGCGCGGCGCAGGTCTTCGAGCTGCAGGCGCTCGTCGGCGCGCTTGGCGTGCGATTCGAGGACCGTGCGGGGGCCTGCACCGTAAATCACGCCGGGAATGCCGCGCTCCACATACAGACGCACATCGGTGTAGAGCGGCGTGCCCACGGCGGGGACCGGTTCACCGATCACGACCTGGGCATGTTGCTGGATCGCATCGACCAGGGGCTTGTTGCCCGCCAGCGGCGTCATCGCATTCGCCAGCAGCAGGCGCTTGATCTCCACGCTGATACCGGCGCGCTCACCTGCAGCCTGTTCAATCACGCGGCGGATGCTGGCTTCAACCTCCACCGGGTTTTCCTCGGGGATCATGCGGCGGTCGAGCTTGAACATCACCTTGCCGGGTACGACGTTGGTATTGGTGCCGCCCTCAATGCGGCCCACGTTCAGGTAGGGGTGCTTGATCCCCTCGACCTTGGACGTGACCTTCTTGTACTCGTTGTTCTGTGCGTACAGCGCGTTCAGGATGTGCACGGCGCCCTGCAGGGCATCCACTCCGGTGTGGGGCACGGCGGCATGGGCCATCTTGCCGTGCACCGTCACTTCCATCTGCAGGCAGCCGTTGTGGGCGGTGACCACTTCGTAGCTGAAGCCGGCGGCAATCATCAGGTCGGGCTTTGTCAGTCCCTTTTGCAGCAGCCAGCCGGGGCCGAGTTCGCCGCCAAACTCTTCGTCGTAGGTGAAGTGCAGCTCTACCGCGCCCTGGGTGGGCCTGGCCACGGCTTCCAAGGCCCGCACGGCAAAGGTGAAGCTCGCAAAGTCGCTCTTGCTCACGGCGGTGGCGCGGCCGTACATGGCGCCATCGACGATCTCGGCGCCATAGGGGTCGTGTGTCCAGCCTTCGCCGGGCGGCACCACGTCACCGTGGGCGTTCAGGGCGATGGTCCTGCCGCCGCTGCCGTACGGTCTGCGCACGATGAGGTTGGTGATGGATTCCATGCCGTAGGCCAACACATCGGCGGCGGGCACGGCGTGCTTTTCGGCCTCGTAGCCAAAGTCCTTCAGCAGCTCGGCGGTGCGCTCCGCATGAGGCGCATTGTTGCCGGGGGGCGTGTCGGTGGGTACGCGCACCAGGGCCTGCAGAAAGCGCACTTCTTCGTCAAAGTGCTGGTCGATCCAGGCGTCCAGCGCGGCGTGGTGGTTCGGGGTGGTCATGGTTGTTGTTCCTCGGCAAGCTGGTGCAGCACCTGGGTGAAGGCGTCCACGGCCAGCTGCATGTCGTTGTTGGTGGTGGATTCGAGTGGGTTGTGGCTGATGCCGGAGTTTTCTCCGCGCACAAACAGCATGGCCTGCGGCATGATTTCGTGCAGCTTCATGGCATCGTGGCCTGCCCCACTGGGCATGCGGAACACGGGCACGCCCAGGTGGTCCACCGCGCGCTCCCAGTGGTGCTGCAGGGCCGGGGCGCTGGGGGCGGCGGCGGCGCGCATGGATTCCTCCAGCGTGTAGCGCAGGCCGCGCCGGGCAGCGATCTGGCCCAGCTGGTCCAGCACATCGCGCACCAGTGCGTCCCGTTGCGGATCGGTGGGCGCACGCAGGTCCAGGCTGAACTGGCAGCGGCCCGGCACCACATTGATGGAGCCGCCGGGCACGTTGAGCAGGCCGATCGTGCCCACTGAGTCCCCGTCCTGGGCGGCGCGCTGCTCGATGTACAACGCCAGCTCTGCCACAGCCACGGCCGCATCGCGGCGGCGGTCCATGGGGGTGGTGCCTGCGTGGCTCGCGGTGCCGATCATCTCGCCCACAAACCGCACACCCCCATTGATGGAGGTGACCACGCCCAGCGGCAGATCCAGCTCGTTGAGCACCGGGCCCTGTTCGATGTGGACTTCAATGAAGCCCAGGTACTGCGCCGGGTCGCGTTGCAGCTTGGCAATGTCGTCAATGCACAGACCCGCGTGCTGCATGGCCGCGCGCATGGTCACGCCGTCCGCATCCTTCTGGTCCAGCCAGGCCGGGTTGAAGTGCCCGATGAGCGCGCCCGAACCCAGAAAGGTGGCCTTGTAGCGCTGGCCTTCTTCTTCTGCAAAGGCAATCACCTCGATGCCGAACGGCAGGCGCCGGCCCGCGCGGTGCAGTTCGCGCACGCAAGCCATGGGCACAAAGATGCCCAGGCGCCCGTCATACTTGCCGCCATTGCGCACGGTGTCGTAATGCGAGCCCGTCATGAGGTACCTCGCCCCGGGCGTTGCGGCGCGATACCGCCCTACCACGTTGCCCACGGCGTCCACCTCGACCTCGTCAAAGCCGCAGTCGCGCATCCAGTGGCTGATGCGCTGGGCGCAGGCCCGGTGGGCGTCGGTGAGGTAGGTGACGGTGAGCTGGCCCTTTTCGGCAAAGCCGGGGTCGGAGTGTTCGGCCAGCTTTTCATGCCAGTCCCACACGTCATTGCCCAGCACAGGTTCGGCGGCGAACTTGTCGTTCAGCCGGATCTCGGCGATGCGGTGGATGTTGCGCAAGGCCTCTGCCACCTCGAACTCCGGGTGGTTGTCGAGCCGCCGCGCAAAGGTGTCGATGATCTGCTGCTTGTTCAACCCCGCGCCGCGCGGTCCGCGCACGGCCAGAATGAAGGGGAAACCAAAGCGTGCGTTGTAGTCGGCATTGAGCTGCTGGATGCGCGCAAATTCTTCGGGCGTGCACTGCGTCAGGCCCGCCTTGGACTGCTCGTTGGTCGATTCGGCGGTGAGGCTTTTCGCCACCATGGCCTTGCCCGCGAGCTCGGGGTGGGCGCGGATCAGGCCCAGCTGCGCCTCGGTGCTGGCGGTGCGCACCGCGTGGGCCAGGGCGTGCTTGAGGTGTGCCAGCGAGCGGAATGGCCGCTGCGTGAGCGCCTGCTCTGCAATCCAGGGGGAATGCTCGTACACGCCGTCCAGTGCCTCGAGGGCCTGCGCGGGCGTGGCGGCATTCAGTTGGTCAAGGGTCCATGCCATGGTCGTCAGGCCTTTGTGGTGGGGTAGGGGTGCACGGCCTTCCAGTGGCGCGCGATGTCGATGCGGCGGGCCACCCACACCTTGTCATGCTGTGCAATGTGGTCCAGAAAGCGCTGCAGAGCCGTGATGCGGCCCGGGCGGCCCAGCAGGCGGCAGTGCATGCCAATGCTCATCATCTTGGGCGCGTTGTCGCCGGCCGGATCGCCCTCGGCATACAGCGCATCGAAGGTGTCCTTCATGTACTGGAAGAACGGATCGGCGTGCGAATAGCCCTGGGGTAGCGCAAAGCGCATGTCGTTGCAATCGAGCGTGTAGGGCACGATGAGCTGGGGCACCACGCTGCCGTCGGTCTTTTGCACCTTCATCCAGAAGGGAAGGTCGTCGCCGTAGTAGTCGCTGTCGTATTCAAACCCGCCGTAATCGGCCACCAGGCGGTGGGTGTTGGGGCTGTCGCGGCCGGTGTACCAGCCCAACGCCCTTTCGCCCGTCATTCGTTGGATGATTTCCATCGCCTCTTGCATGTGGGCGCGCTCCACCTCTTCGGGGATGTGCTGGTAATGGATCCACTTGAGCCCATGGCACGCAATCTCGTGGCCCAGCTCCACAAACGCCGCAGTGAGGTCGGGGTGGCGCTGCAGGGCCGTGGACACGCCAAACACCGTGAGGGGCAGCTGGCGCTTTTCAAACTCGCGCAGGATGCGCCACACGCCAGCGCGCGATCCGTATTCATAAATGCCCTCCATGCTCATGTGCCGCTCGGGGTAGCTGGCCGGGTTGAACATTTCGGACAGGAACTGCTCGCTGCCCGCATCGCCATGCAGCACCGCGTTTTCGCCGCCCTCTTCGTAGTTCAGGACGAATTGCACGGCAATGCGCGCGCCACCGGGCCACTGCGCATGGGGCGGGGTCTTGCCGTAGCCAATAAGGTCGCGGGGGTAGGCCTGGGTGGTGTCGTAGATCATGTAGGGGTGGTTTTCAAGGGGCCAGGGCGGCGGCCAGATCGCTGGCAGGGCGCTTGCGGTCAAAGGTCAGGCTGGCTTCGACATGTTCGAGGTGGCTTTGCATCAGGGCGACGGCGCGTTCTTCGTCGCGCGCGGCCAGGGCCGCCACGATGTCGGCGTGCTCTTCGTGCGAGTGTTCGGCGGCGCTGGCTGACTGGTACATCAGCGTGATGAGGGCACAGCGCGAGATCAGGTCGCCCAGCATCTGCGCCAGCACCTCGTTGCCCATTAGCTCGGCCATGCGCACATGAAAGTCGCCCAGCAACTCGGTGCGGGTGCTGGCGTCCTGCGTGCCCATGGCGGTCTTCTCGCTGGCCACGTGGGCGCGCAGGGCCTTGAGCTTGGCGGGCGTCACGCTGCGCACAAAGGCGCGGGTCATTTCGGTTTCCAGCATGCGGCGCACGGCAAACACCTGGCGTGCCTCCTCGACCGAGGGCGTGGCCACAAATGCGCCCCGTGCGGGCTCCAGCGTGACCAGCCGGTTCTGTGCCAGCTGGAACAGCGCCTGGCGCACCAGCGTGCGCGACACGCCAAAGTGGTCGGCCAGCTTTTGCTCGGCCAGCTTGGTGCCGGGTTGCAGGCGGTGCTCTACGATGGCGCGGGTCAGCGCTTCGACAATGGCGCTGGTGGAGGAAGATTCCATGGCTGCATGATACGGTGGATGGTGAAAAGTGTATACACTTTTGGTCTACACACTGCGATCTGGCAATCGTCGCCGATTGGACAGACTCTTACTTCAGGAGATTCCCCCATGGGATTGAGCACCCACGTTCTGGACACCATGAACGGCTGCCCTGCGGCCGGCATGGAAGTGGCCCTGTATTCCACCGACGGCGACAACGCCACCCTCATCAAGCGCCTGGTGCTGAACCACGACGGCCGCACCGACGCACCGCTGTTCGACAACGCCAGCCTGCGCACCGGCACCTACCGGCTGCGCTTTGATGTGGCGGGTTACTTCAAGGCCCGGGGCGTGCAGCTGCCCGAGCCGAATTTTCTGAACCAGGTGAGCCTGGACTTCGGCATTGCGCATGCCGACCAGCACTACCACGTGCCGCTGCTGGTCAGCCCCTGGAGCTATTCGACCTACCGGGGCTCGTAGTGTGAAGCCCTCTGAGTCGCTTCGCGCCTTCCCTCTCAGGGGGACGCCGCCAGCGCGGCGGGGCGGCCCTTGCGCGGCGGCCCTGGCCTAAGCAGCGACAGTTGCCAGGGTCGGTATGTATCCGCACTGCTAGCGCGCGGGTAAAACGCCAGCTTCTAAAGCTGCCCTTCGGTCAGCGTATCAAGCTGAAAGTGCCCGCTCTTGTCCCACAGCCAGGTTTCGGTGTACGTGACCTTGCCCATGCGGGCCGGGACAGGGAAGGGGGCCGCAGCGCGCACCGTGCGCTCGATCTCGGTGACCACCTCGGGGGCATGGCGCGGGGCGCGTATCCAGTGCAGGCGGGTGATCTTGCCCGCGCGGTCGATGTCGAGCTGCAGCACACCGATGGCATACAGCTGCGGCGGCAGTTTGCCTTTGAAGATGCGTTCGCGGTTCAGGCCATACAGGTGTGTGGCGGCATCCTGGCGGTAGGCCAGCGGTGTGGCAGCGGCCGAGGGGCGCGCAGATCCGGCCGTGGCGGGCACGGGGCCCTTGACGCCGCTGGCATCGGGGCCGGTGGAGGGGACGCTGTCGGGAGCGGGGGCTGGCGTGGGCTCTGGTGGGGACTTGCAGGCCGAGACCAGCGCCGCACCCACGGCCATGATGCCTGCCAGCAACCAGTGGCTGCGCTTTCCGGTGGAGCGGGGAGAGGGCGTGTCGGGCATGGTGTGAAAGGCTCCTGAGGCTGCGGGCACGATAACCCAGCGGCGAAGGTGGTACGTTACAAAATGACGACGGCTGCAAAGGGGATGCAGCAGCAGACTCACCGGAGGGTGAGCCGCTTGCCTGGCCCCGTTTTGCGTCCGTCACGAAAAGGATCGCGGTGACAAATTTGCAAATGCTGCTGGACGGCCTGGGGGCCGCGCCAGCCTGTCTGGTGACCGTGGAGTCTACCCAAGGGTCCGTGCCCCGGGAGCGCGGCGCCTGGATGGCGGTATTTGCCGACCAGCTGGTGGGCACCATCGGCGGCGGGCATCTGGAGCTGCAGGCGATTGCCGAGGCGCGCCGCCGCCTGGCGGGTGGGCCGGTGACGGCGCTTGGGCCGATGCGGTTTGCGCTGGGCCCGGCGCTGGGCCAGTGCTGCGGCGGGGTGGTGCACCTGGGATTTGAGCTTCTCGCGGCGCAAGACGCCCCGGGGCTGGCCCAGCGCCTCACACCCAACCTGCACCCGGTGGCCCTGTTTGGCGGCGGGCATGTGGGCCACGCGCTGGCCCGCGTGCTGGCGCCACTGCCTTTTGCGCTGACCTGGATCGACAGCCGGGACGGCATCTTCCCGCCCGACCCGCCCGAGGGTGTGGTCTGCGAACACTCCGAGCCGGTGCAACTCGCCGTGCCCCGCCTGGCACCCGGCAGCCGCGTGCTGATCATGAGCTTCAGCCACGCCGAGGACCTGGACGTGGTGGCCGCCTGCCTGCGCCGCCAGCGCGAGCAGGGCGACCTGCCTTTCATCGGATTGATCGGCAGCCAAACCAAGTGGGCCACCTTCAGCAACCGCTTGCATGGGCGTGGTTTTGCGCCCGAGGAGCTGGCCCAAGTGACGTGCCCCATCGGCATTCCCGGCATTGGCGGCAAGGAGCCTGAGGTGATTGCCGTTGCCGTGGCAGCGCAGTTGCTGCAGACGCTGCAGCCAGCGCCAAAGGCTGGGGAATGAGGGTAATTCCGGCCCCGAATGCCCCAGGTTGGGGCTGGAATCGGGAACAATTCCTGCATACACTTTGACGTACCGGTCGCAGCGGTGCCCCGGCCAGCAACCCACTGGCCAAGGTGCGCGACCTCAATGTCTGCTCAGAGCGCCCGCAGTGGTGAGCAGGTTTGCTGTTTGGCGCTAACGCGCCATCAAGGTTGAGATATGGAAAGCTACTTTCTCGACTGGGCCAACCTGCTTTTGCGCTGGGTCCATGTCATTACGGCCATCGCCTGGATCGGCTCGTCGTTCTATTTCGTTTTTCTGGACAGCAGCCTCACGCCGCCCGAGGACGAAGACCTCAAGAAACAAGGCGTGAGCGGCGAGCTCTGGGCCGTGCACGGCGGCGGGTTTTACCACCCCGTCAAGTTCGCGGTGTCGCCGCCGCAGTTGCCCAAACACCTGCACTGGTTCTTCTGGGAGAGCTACAGCACCTGGATCAGCGGGTTTGCGCTGTTCACCGTGTCCTACCTCTACAGCGCCAGTACCTACCTCATCGACAAGTCGCGCATGGACTGGGCGCCCGCCACGGCCATCATGGTGGCGCTGGGCTTCTTTGTGGTGTTCTGGCTGCTGTACGACGCCATCTGCCGCATCTTCGGCCAGCGCAAGAACGGCGACGCCATTGTGGGCGCGCTGGTGCTGGTGCTGGTGTGCGTGGCCTCGTGGCTGGCCTGCCACTGGTTTGCGGGCCGTGCGGCCTTCCTGCTGGTGGGGGCGATGATCGCCACATCCATGAGCGCCAACGTGTTCTTCTGGATCATCCCCGGTCAGCGCACCGTCATCTGCCAGATCAAGGCCGGCCAGCCCGTGGACCCGATCCACGGCAAACGCGGCAAGCAGCGCAGCGTGCACAACACCTATTTCACGCTGCCCGTGCTGTTTGCCATGCTGAGCAACCACTACAGCTTCACCTGGAGCCACCCGCAAAACTGGCTGGTGCTGATCCTGATGATGTTCGCGGGCGCGGCCATCCGCCAGTTCTTTGTGATGCGCCACGGCTACAAGCTGGGCCGCAACGGCAACCCGCTGCCGTATGCGCTGGTGGGCGTGGCCGTGATCGTGGGCGCCATTGTGTGGATGCGCCCCGCACCGGTGGCCACCCCCGTGGCGAATGCTCCTGTTTCAGGAGCTGCCAGCGCAGATAAAACCGGCGCTAGCGGCCAAAATGACTTCAAGGCCGTGCAGGCGGTGCTGGAACAGCGCTGCTACATGTGCCACGGCGAGCAGGTGCAGATGAAGAACCTGCGGCTTGATTCGCCCGACAGCGTGAAGCAACACGCCCAGGCCATCTACCAGCAGGCCGTGGTGCAAAAGCTCATGCCCATGAACAACGCCACGGGCATTACCGATGCGGAGCGTGCGCTGATTGGGAAGTGGTTTGAGGCAGGGGCCGCAACGGGGCCTTGAATGTGTTGAGTGCCGCAACAATCGGCCAGAAGCAGTCGCTCACAGAATCGCCAAGAAGCGGGCGTGGATCGACTGAGCCTTAGGCTGTTTCGGCGCGCCTCTGATAATCTCCAATACTGATCCGGGGTACCGCTCTTAGAACCTCTGGCCGCGCTCGGTATAGGCGCCTGGCTTGAGAGGTGCTCTGTGCGTGACTCAACCTTTGCTTGGCTTGTACTGGCGGCAAGCGTGCTCGCGGAAGTCGTTGGAACCATTGCACTCCGCTATGCGGATGGCTTCACACGTATTTTCCCTTCCGTCCTTTCAGGGCTTTGTTATTCCGCCGCTATCTGGCTTATGGCAATCGCCGTCCGGCATATGGAAGTCGGACTTACCTATGCGGTATGGGCGGCAAGCGGAACAGCTTTGACGGCGGTGCTCGGAATGCTCTGGTTTGGTGAGTCGGCGAGCTTCCTTCGACTGTCCGGTCTTAGCCTCATTGTTTTGGGCGTCATTGCTTTGAACTTGAGTGCCCGATAAGTCGCCGGACACGCATTTTCAAAGACGGATTCACGCTTCAGCGAGCGGCTACAAAGGGACCGAAGCGGACTTGTTTGCTCTAAGCCGAGCAGCGTCAAGGCCCCAATGCCGGCAAGCCAGAACGCCGTTTTTGCGTCCTGGGTATGCGATCCAAACAAGCCCTACGCAGCCAAAACATCCTGCAACGCCCGCGTGGCAGCCACCGCCCCCAGGCTCGACTCGGTAAACCCGCCATGCAGCACCACCCCGGTTGATGCCTGCTTCGCCTCATGCTTGGCCACGGCAGCCAGGTTGGCCACTTCTTCGGCATGCCGAAAGCGCCCGGGCGTGATGCGCACGGCGCCGATGGCCAGCGTGGTGCACGGAAAGAACCGCTGCACGCCATGCCGGTCCTCGGCATGGATGCCGCCTGCCAGCCGTGCGCTGTCGTCAAACAGCGTGACGGCCTCGCGTGCGAACTCGTCCACGATGTTCTTGCAGCGCTGCAGCCAGTTGCTGCTCTGGAAGATCAGCATGAAGTCGTCCCCGCCCACATGGCCCACAAAGTCGCTGCGTGCGTCGCAGTGTGCCGTGGCCAGGCGCGCCACCAGGCGGATCATCTGGTCGCCGCGCCAGTAGCCGTAGTGGTCGTTGAAGGGCTTGAAGTTGTTCAGGTCCGCATAGCAGGCCACGAACTCGGTGCCGCTTTCCAGCAAGCGCTGGATGTGCAGGCTGATGGGGATGTTGCCTGGCAAAAAGGTGAGCGGATTGGCATGGCGCGCAGCCTCGATGCGGGTCTCTGTCACGGCGCGCACCAGCTGGTCGCCGGTGCCCAGGCCCAGGTAGCGGCCGTTGTCGGTGACGATGTAGCCGTCGCTCAGGTAGCGCTGGTCCTGCGAGGTCAGGATGCCCACGAGCTGGTCCACGTCGCAGTCCAGCTCCACCACACGCGGCGCCAGGTTGGCAAACGCCAGGCAGGACTTGCGGCCATGCACCTCGCGGAAGTACGGCGTGGCGTAGTGGTTCATGAACTGCTGGCGGTTGATGAGGGCCACGGGGCGCGACCCGTCCACCACCGCCAGCGCGTGCAGGTCCGTGTGCTGGCGAAACAAGGCGGCCACGGCGTCGTTGTTGGTGGCGGGCGCTGCGGTGGGCGCCTGCACCACCAGCAGGCTGCGCAGGATGCCTGGGCGCGCGGTCTGCCCCAGGTGCGGCAGCACGGCCACGCGGCGGTCGTGCATCACCTCCAGCGCCGCGTCGTCCACCGCCTCGCGCGGCGCCATGGCCGGGCGGCCCAGCAGCCAGCCCTGGCCCAGGGGGATGTCCAGGTCGCGCAGCGCGCGCAGGTCGTCGCGGGTTTCGATGCCTTCGGCGATGAGCTGGGTGCCGAACACGTCGGCAATGCCCTTGATGGCCTGCAGCATCTGCAGGTTCTCGGGGTGGTCGCTGATGTCGCGGATGAAGTATTTGTCGATCTTCACGAAGTCGGGCTTCACCTCGGACCACAGCCTGAGGCTGGAGCGGCCATCGCCAAAGTCGTCCAGCGCCAGCCGCGCGCCGCAGGCATGCACGGCCTTGATGGCCTGGCGCAGCTGGGGCATGTCGGTCACGCGTTCGTGTTCGGTGATCTCCAGCACCAGCATGCGAGCGCTCAGGCCCAGGCTGCGCACGGTGTTGCCCAGCTCGGTGGCGCCGATCAGCTGGACGCCATGCACCAGCGCATCGGCGCTGATGTTCACAAACAGCCGGCCCGGCGCGTCGTGGCGCCCCCATTGCTCCATGGCGGTGTAGACGCACAGCAGCTCAAAGTCCTGCAGGATGCCCTCGCGGCGGGCCAGCTCCAGCAGTTTGTCGGGGGTGTGCAGCGGGGTGTTCTGGGGCCCCCGGATCAGTGCCTCGTGCGCGTACACCTGGCCCTCGCGCAGGTCGGCCAGGGGCTGGAACACGCAGTACAGCCCGCCCTCGCGCATCAGCCGCGCCAGGGGGCCGGTGCCCTGGCGGGCGGCGGGCGATATCAGCGCCATCATCGCCTCCAGTCGGCTCCATGGGGTGTTGTGCATGGCTGTTGTGGGTCCCTGAGCAAGGGTGCCGACGATACCGGTGGCGTGTGACAGGCTGGTTACAGCAGCGTGACTGGTACGGCCGCTGCACAATGCGCGGCATGCACCCAGAAACCCAGCCAGCCAGCCCCTCCCTGCCGGACTACCGCACCCACCCCCGCGCCTTTCTGAAGGCGCTGTTTGATGCCGCAGTGCACAGCGCACAACCCCTGCACGGCATGCGCCAGTGGCTGCCCCAGCCGCCCAGCCGCGAGAGCGGGGGGCGCACCCTGGTGCTGGGCGCGGGCAAGGCGGGGGGCGCCATGGCCCACGCACTGGAGGCCCTGTGGCCGCAGGACGCGCCCCTGTCGGGCCTTGTGGTCACCCGCTACGGGCATGTTCCGCCCCGGCCTGCGGGCGTGCCGCAGCGCATCGAGGTGGTGGAGGCCGCGCACCCTGTGCCCGATGCGGCGGGGCTGGCTGCGGCGCAGCGCATTCTCGATCTGACCCAGGGGCTGACGGAGCACGACCTGGTGCTGTGCCTGATCTCGGGCGGGGGCTCGTCCCTGCTGACCTTGCCCTGCGACGGGGTGACGCTGGAAGACAAGCAGCGCATCAACCGCGCCCTGCTCGACAGCGGCGCGCACATTGGCGAGATGAACTGCGTGCGCAAGCACCTCTCGCGCATCAAGGGCGGGCGCCTGGCGGCGGCTTGTGCGCCAGCGCGCGTGGTCACGCTCACCATCAGCGACGTGCCGGGCGACGACCCGTCGGTGATCGCCAGCGGCCCCACCGTGCCGGATGCCACCACCTGCGCCGATGCGCTGGCCATTCTGGCGCGCTATGGCATCGATGTGCCCCCGGCCATCCGCACTGCGCTGGAGGCAGGCCGCCTGGAGACGCCCAAACCCGGCGACGCGCGCTTTGCCGGGCATGCCGTGCATCTGATCGCCACGCCGCAGCAGGCGCTGGAGGCCGCGGCCGCGCTGGCCCGTTCGGCGGGGCTGCCTGCGCATGTGCTGTCGGATGAGATCGAGGGCGAGTCGCGCGAAGTGGGCAAGGTGCATGCGGCGCTGGCCCGCGCGGTGGCGCGGCGCGGCCAGCCGTTTGCGGCGCCGTGTGTGATCCTGTCGGGGGGGGAGACCACCGTCACCGTGCGTCCGCGTGCACCCGGTGTGCCCCGGGGGCGGGGCGGGCGTGCGGGTGAGTTTTGCCTGGGCCTGGCGCAGGCGCTGCAGGGCGAGCCCGCCGTGTGGGCGCTGGCGGCCGACACCGACGGCATTGACGGCAGCGAAGACAACGCGGGGGCCTTTGTGTGCCCCGACACGCTGGCGCGCGCAGGCGCTGCAGGCCTGCGCATCGACGACCACCTGGCGCGCAACGACGCCTGGGGATTTTTTGCGGGGCTGGACGACCTGCTGGTCACCGGCCCTACGCACACCAACGTGAACGATTTTCGGGCGCTACTGATTTTGTAGCTGCTCAGGCATATTGCACTAGCGCCTGGGGCTGCTGGGGCTTGAAGAAGGCCCCAGAAGCCCTGTGCAGGCCTCAGAACCGGTGGCGGATGCCCACGCCGAAGCTGTTGCCCTTGGTCTGGTTGGCGATGCGGTCGTTCATGGCCATCACATACACATCGGTGCGCTTGGACAGGAAGTAGTCATACCCCACGGTGAAGGTCTTGCGCGAGATGTCGGTGGCCGTCATCTTGGTCTGCGCCCACGATGCCAGCACCTTGCCGGTGGCGCCTGCGGGCACCGACACGCCCAGCTGCGTCGTCTTGGCCTTGTTGGTGGTGTTGTCGGCCTTGGCCTGGCCGTAGCTCGCAAAGGCCTTCACGATCGCGAAGTCATACGCGCCGCCCAGCATCCAGTCGGTCTTGGTGGTGCCCAGGTAGGTGCTGGGCACGGCGGGGTTGCTCATCTGGTCGCGCTCGTAAAAGCCGGTGACGGTGATGGGGCCGTTGAAGTACAGCGCGTTGATGCCCACGTTCTTCTTGCTGCTGTCGCCCGCGACCTCGCCAAACTGGTAGTGCAGGTTGGCGGTCAGGCCGCCCAGGTTGGGCGTGCTGTAGATGATTTCGTTGGACCAGCCCGTGTCGGACGGCGTGGTCGAACCCCAGCCCGTGCCGTTGAACAGAGGCACGTTCATGTGCAGGATCAGCGGTGCAAAGGTGAACGAGTCGCCCAGCGGGTTCGACAGGATGGACGGCAGGAAGTTGGGCGCCAGACCGCGCCCCACGGTCACGGTGCCCCAGCTGTCGCTCAGGCCCACGTTGGCATCGCGCGAGAAGAACGTGTCGTTGGCAAATCGGCCCTGGATGCCGCTGTCCACCTTGATGAACGAGGTGAGCGCAAAGTTGGCCTTGAGCCCGCCGCCCAGGTCTTCGGTGCCCTTGAATCCGAACCACGACGTGGTCATGCCGCCGCTGTTGACCACCTTGCTGCTGCCGGCGTCACCGGCGTTTTTCATGGAGCCCACAAACACATCGGTCAAGCCCATCAGCTGGACGGAGCTCTGGGCCTGGGCGCCGGTGGAGCACAGCAGGGCGCCACCGAGCGATAGAGACAGTGCAATCAGGTTTTTTTTCATGGAGTGATTCCTGGGGATGAAAGCGCCGGAGGTCCGGCGGGTGCAAGGGGAGACGCGGCCCCTGTTGCACCGTGGTGCAGGGCGGGGACCGCCGTTGGGGCATCGCAAGTTCCATGCCCTAGTGCAACACCTGTTTACATACTTTTTGGCCGGGTCAGGGCGCACCCATGCACGTTGCTGGCGCAGTTTTCGTGTGTTTTGGCGCAAACCTGGGGCGCGCGGGGCGGGCGACATGGTGCGGCTTTGATGTGGCTCAATGCCACGGGCGCAGCCGCACGGCACAGTGGCTTCCATGCTGCCATCTACCCTTTTTTCTCTGCCCGCTGACACCGAGGTGATCGCCCCCGGCGAAGTGCTGCGCAGGCGCAATGAGGTGCTGACGACGGTGCTGCACCTCGAAAACGGCCGTGTGCTGCGCGGTGTGCTGGACGACGGTTTCCTGCGCCACCAGCTCGGTGCCGTCGAGGGGCCGTTCTGGCTCGACGCCGCGTCGGCCCTGATGGGCCTGCCGCTACCGGTGGACATGGTGGCCGACACGCGCGTGCATGTGCGGCGCATCCCCATCGAAGAGTTTCGCCGCAGCCTGGCCGCCATGCCTGCGGGGGCGCGCGGGCTGCTGCTGGACATGGCGCAGGGCTACCGGCAGCAGTCCGAGCTGGCCGTGAGCCGCCTGGCGCAGGACGCCGAATCGCGCTGCGCGCAGTGGCTGCTGAACCACGCCCAGCCCGACCACAGCGGTGCCATGCAGGTCACCCTGCACCAGCGCAAACGCTTGATTGCGGCGCAGCTGGGCATTGCGCCCGAAACCTTCTCGCGCGTGCTGCGCCACCTGCGCGAGCTGGGCCTGATCCACGGCACCGGCAATGTGCTGGCGCTGCCCCAGCCACGGGCATTGCAGTCGATGGCGGGCTGCTGACACAGCGTTCTTGACACCGCTCTCTTGACGCCCTGCGGCGGCTGTCGGGTTGCGCCTGCCGGCAGCCACGGACTGCCCTTGCGTTGCATTTGCTGACAAGCCCCGCACCCCGGGTGATGCGCCTTGGGTGGTGGCCCGTTCTGTATGGCCGTGGGCGCTGGTACCACGCTGCAGGGCCCTTGCCGCAGTCCGCTTCCATCCCGCCACACACCCTTCCCGCACCCCGACGGGCTCAGGGTTTTTCCTTGGCTTTACCCAAGGGTTCCACCCAAGCCCCCGGGCACAGGCCCTGCGTATATTTGTTGGGACATGTCTGCCATGACCCGTCCCCATGCCGAACTTTGAGCGTGCCCATCAGCCTGCAGGGGGGGAGCGTCCGTGACGCCGCCGCCCGGCCCCAAGGCAGCCCCGGACCTTGATCCGGGCTGGCTGGTGCCCGGCGCCCTGGTGCTGCGGCTGATGCTGGTGGCGGCGCTGGCGGTGGCGCTGTCGGGGGCGGTGGCCGCCTGGCTGGTGACTCGGGCCTCCGGGCAGGAGGCCATGCGCCGGGTGGTGAGCCAGCAGACCGACGAGGTCGAGGTGGTGGCCCGGTTGCTGGCCAGCAAGATCGAACAGAGCCAGAAGGTGCTGCGCACCGTGGCCGCAGGCATCACACCGGCGATGCTGGAGTCACCCTCGTCGCTGGAATGGCTGCTGCAGCAGGGCCTGCCCGCGGTGCAGTTCTTCGACACCATGCAGGTCGCCCGCGACAACGGCGAACTGCGCCTGAATTTGCGCGCCGGTCAGATCGAAAAGGCCGCAGACCTGGACCCCACCGAACGCGATGCCCTGCGCCGCACCCTGGTGGATGGCAAGCCCCTGGTGTCCGAGCTGATCGCCGGCCGCCGGGGCGAGGCGCGGGTCATGTTCACCATGCCCCTGCACCGCGAAGACGGCACGGTGGTGGGTGTGGTGGCAGGGGCGTTGCGCCTGCAATCCCAAAGCCTGCTGCCACCGTCGATGACGCTGCCTGCCCGCGATGACTCGCAGCTCATCGTCTTCACCCGCGACGGCACCATCCTGTCGCACTCCGACCCCACCCGCGTGCTGGGCCAGGTGCGTGATGAAGTGGGCCTGGCCCCGGTGTACACGCGCTGGCAAAGCCAGGCCCAGCCGGTGGTGGGGCGGGGCATGACCCATGTGCAGTCCGACCACATCGTGAGCATGGCGGGCATGCCGCTGCCGCAGTGGATCGTGGCGCGCGTGAGCCAGTCGCAGGCGCTGCTGGCACCGCTGCGCGGCGCCCAGCGCGAAGCCTGGTGGCTGGCGGTGGCCAGCATGGTGCTGTGCATGCTGCTGGCGGTGGCGCTGATGGGCTGGATGGCCCAGCCGCTGGCGCAGCTGACCTTCAAGGCGCGCCAGTTGCTCAGGACCAGCGCGCGCCAGCAGCCTGCGCAAGATGTGCATTGGCCCCGCGCGGGCGGCGAGGTGGGCGAACTGGTGCGGGTGTTCCAGGGCCTGGTGCAGCAGGGCAGCCTGCAGCAGTCGCGCAAGGACACGGTGGTCGGCCAGTTCCAGGCCGTGCTGGACAGCGCCCCGGTGGGCATCGTCATCACCCGCCACGGCATGCTGGAGGTGGTGAGCCACCAGGCCTGTGTGATGCTGGGCTACAGCGCGCAGGAGCTGCAGGGCCGCCCCGCGCGCATCCTGTACGCCAGCGACGCCGACTATGCCCAGGTGGGAGACCGTGTGCGCGCCGAGGTGGCGGCGCATGGCGCGTTCGACGGCGATGTCTGCTTTTTGCGCAAGGACGGCACCCCCGTGTGGGCCCGCGTGCAGGGCCAGGGCGTGCGCCCCGAGGAGGTGCACGGTGGCACCGTGTGGATTCTGGAAGACATCACCGCCGCGCGCGAGGCCCAGGTGCAGCAGTCCTGGGGCCGCGCGCACGACGCGCTGACGCAGCTGTACAACCGCGCCGCGTTTGACGAGCGCCTGGGCCAGCTGATGGCGGAGCGGTCGGCCCGCCAGCGCGCTGTGGCACCCGCCGCCGATGAGGAGGGCGGTGAGACCCAGGGCGACGGGGTGGTGCTGTTCCTCGACCTGGACCATTTCACCGTTGTCAACGACATTGCGGGCCACGACGCGGGTGACGATGTGCTGCGCCATGTGGCCCGGCTGCTGGCGTCCCATGTACGGCAGATCGGCTGGGCGGCGCGGTTGGGCGGGGACGAGTTTGCGGTGGTGTTGCCTGGCTGTGCGCTGGCACGCGGCCAGGCCGTGGCCGAGCAGTTGCGTGCGGCGGTGCGTGCGTGGGAGCCGTCTTACCAGGGGCGCAGTTTTACGCTGGGGGTGAGCATTGGGCTGGTGGTGCTGGACGCCAGCTTGCAGGATGTGCCGTCGGTGTTGTATGCGGCGGACATGGCTTGTTATGACGCCAAGCGGGCGGGGCGCAACCGGGTGGAGACGCGGCATGCGAGGGATGCGTCGGTGACTTCTTCGGGGCGGATGGCTTTGGGGCCTGTTTGAGGGCTTTTGGGCTGGATGCGCAGTGGGATATGCGGTGGTAGCTATTGATTTCGTAGCGTGTTCTTGTGGTTGCTGATTGGATCGCATGCCTGGGTTGAAGGCGGAGGCCGGGAGTCGCCCGGCGTGCGAGTAACTTTCTTTTGCTTCGCCAAAAGAAAGTCACCAAAGAAAAGGCGACCCCCAGTCTGCGACCCCTGCGCNGCCGGGAGTCGCCCGGCGTGCGAGTAACTTTCTTTTGCTTCGCCAAAAGAAAGTCACCAAAGAAAAGGCGACCCCCAGTCTGCGACCCCTGCGCTTCGCTCCGGGGCACACCTGCGTCGGGGCGGTTGCGGGGTGCGCCGTGGAACTCGCTTTGCGCTGCCGCGCGCCGCTCGGACATCCACGGCGAGTCAGAGCACGAAGCACGCGCGCTCCGACGCGCGTGCCACCCCACAACCGCCCCGCCGCAGGCGCAGCCAGCAGGGGTGGGACAGCCGAACATCCAAACAACCGAACAGCCGGACATCCATTCGGGCCATTGCTGCGCTCGGCCCAGGCTGCGCAGCGCGTGGCGCTTGCGCCCGCGAGGTGGGGCCGAGCGCAGCGATGGCCCGTGTGGATGTTCTGCCCCCGGTGCCCCTGTGGATGCGCCGAGGAGCGCAGGGTTTGGCGGATCAGGGCTCGCGTGTGTCTGAGCGACGCGCAGCGGCGCGAGTTGAGCGAGACCCCGCCAAACCCGAGCACCGCAGGTTGCCCCGTAGCGTCAGCGCAGGGGACGCAGACTGGGGGTCGCCTTTCTTTTGGGTACTTTTCTTTGGCGAAGCAAAGAAAAGTACCTCGCCTGCCGGGCGACTCCCGGCCTCCGCCCTTAACAAAGGCATGCGACTCAGTCAGCGCACACAACCAAACACTACAAAATCAATAGCTACCAGCCCATATCCCACTGGCGCCAGAAGCCAAAAACGTTACTCTCCCAACCGCCCCAACGCCTTCAGCACATTCTCCGCAGTCGCTGGCGCCATCAACACCACTGGCGCCGCAGCATCCACGCCGCTACGCCCCGCTGCCACCGCATTGCGCAGCGCCTCATACACACTGATCGCCAGCATGAACGGCGGCTCCCCCACCGCCTTGCTGCCACCCACGTTGTCCTCCCGATTCGCCTCGGGCCACAGGTGGACGTTGAAGTGCGCCGGGATGTCGCCCGTGGCGGGAATCTTGTAGGTGCTGGGCGCGTGGGTGGCGAGGGTGCCCTTGTCGTTCCACACCAACTGCTCGGTCGTCAGCCAGCCCATGCCCTGCACAAACCCGCCCTCGATCTGGCCGATGTCGATGGCCGGGTTGATGCTGTGGCCCACGTCGTGAAGGATGTCCACCTTCAGCACACGGCTCTCGCCGGTCAGGGTGTCGATGGCCACCTCCGTGCAGGCGGCGCCGTAGGCAAAGTAGTAGAACGGGCGCCCGGTGAGGGTGGTCTTGTCGTAGTGGATCTTGGGCGTGCGGTAAAAGCCGTCGCTCCACAGCTGGATGCGGTTGGCGTACGCGGCCTGCACCACCTCTTCAAAACTGCGCACCGTCTTGGGCGAGATCACCTGGCCGCCCGCAAACTGGATCGCGCCTGCGCCGCAGCCGTCCAGCCCGCACACAAACGAGGCCAGGTTGTCGCGCACGTTGCGCGCGGCGTACTGGGCGGCGCGGCCGTTCAGGTCGGTGCCGCTGCTGGCTGCGGTGGCGCTGGCGTTGGGCACCTTGCTGGTGTCGCTGGCCGTCACCAGCACGCGGTGCAGGGGCACGCCCAGCTCGTCGGCCACGATCTGCGCCACCTTGGTGTGCAGGCCCTGGCCCATTTCGGTGCCGCCGTGGTTTACCTGCACGCTGCCGTCGGTGTACACGTGCACCAGCGCGCCCGCCTGGTTGAACAGCGTGGCCGTGAAGCTGATGCCGAACTTGACGGGTGTGATGGCGATGCCGCGCTTGATGATCGGGTTGTGCGCGTTCCAGTCCGCAATCTCGGCTTGGCGTTGGCGGTAGTGCGAGGTCTGCTCCAGCGTGGGCAGCAGCTCGTGCAGGATGTTGTCTTCCACCGCCATCTGGTAGTGGGTGACGTGGCGGCCCGTGCTCGCGTCCTTGCCGTACAGGTTGGCCAGGCGCACGTCCTGTGCGTCCAGACCCAGCGCGCGCGCGATGTCGCCCAGGATGGCCTCGATCACGATCACGCCCTGCGGGCCACCGAAGCCGCGGAAGGCGGTGTGGCTCTGGGTATTCGTCTTGCAGCGGTACGACGCGATCTCGACATCGCTCAGGTAGTACGCGTTGTCGGCATGGAACACCGCGCGGTCGGCCACGGGGCCCGACAGGTCGGCGCTGAAGCCGCAGTTGGCGGCCATCTGGAGCTTCAGGCCCGTGATGCGGCCCGTGCCGTCAAAGCCCACGTCGTACTCGTACGCAAACGGGTGGCGCTTGCCGGTGACCATGAAGTCCTCGTCCCGGTCCAGCCGCAGCTTGATGGGGCGGCCCAGCTTGTTGGCGGCCACGGCGGCCCACACAGCCAGGTGCCCGGCCTGGGTCTCCTTGCCACCAAAGCCACCGCCCATGCGGCGGCATTCCACTTTGACCGCGTGGTTGTCGATGCCCAGCGCGTGCGCCACCCAGTGCTGCACCTCGCCGGGGTGCTGGGTGCTGGAGTAGATCCACCACTGCTTTTGCTCCAGCGGCATGGCGTAGGCGATCTGACCCTCCAGGTAGAAGTGCTCCTGGCCGCCGACTTCAAACGCTCCCTGCATGCGGTGCGCCGATTGCGCGAGGCCTGTGGCCGCATCGCCCCGGCGCACAAACACCGGCGGCAGCACATAGCTTTGCGCCTTCAGCGCGTCCTGCACCGTCAGCACGGCGGGCAGGGGGGAGATGTCGAGCTTCACGGCCTGCACCGCGCGGCGCGCCTGCATGACCGAGTCGGCCACCACCAGGCCGATCACCTGGCCGACAAACTGCACGCTGTCCAGCGCAAATACGGGCTCGTCGTGCCCGAACGCGGCCAGGATCTTGTCGCCGGGCACATCGCTGGCCAGCACCACACCGCGCACGCCGGGCAGCGCGAGGGCGGCGGTGGCATCCACCCCGGTCAGCGTGCCATGGGCCACGGTGGAGAGGATGGGCGCTGCGTACAGCGTGCCCTTCACCTCCGGCAGGTCGTCGATGTAATGCGCGGCGCCCGCCACCTGGGCGCGGGCGCTTTCGTGGATGTGCGACTGGCCCATGGCGGCGCGGGCGGGCGCAGGCAGGGCGGTTTCTGCGATGGTGTGGGGGGCGTTCATACAGCGGCCTCCAGCGTCAAGGTGTCCAGACTGACCGAGGGCTGGCCCTGGCTCTCCAGCCAGTAGCGCTGCAGCAGGCTGCCAAGCACCTCGCGGCGGTAGGCGCCGCTGGCGCGCATGTCAGAGATGGGGCTGAACTCGGCCTGCAGCACGGCGGCGGCGCGCTGCGCGGTGGCCTCGGTCCAGGGCTGGCCGGTCAGTGCTGCCTCGGTCTGCCGTGCGCGGGCCGGGGTGGCAGCCACGCCGCCTGCGCCGATGCTGGCGCGCTGCACAGTGCCGCCTGCGATGTCGAGGTTGAGCACCAGGCAGACGGCTGAGATATCGTCGTCAAACCGCTTTGAGATCTTGTACGCCCGCAGCTGTTCTTGGGCAGAAGGGCGGGGCACCACGATACGCACCAGCAGCTCATCGGCTGCCATCACGTTTTGCCGGTAGCCGGTGTACAGGTCTTCCAGCGGCAGCTGGCGCTCGCCCCGGGCCTGGCTGGCCAGCACCACCTGGGCGTGCAGCGCGATCAAGAGGGGCATGGAATCGCCAATGGGCGAGCCGTTGGCCACATTGCCGCCCAGCGTGCCCGAGTTGCGCACGGGCAGCCCCGCAAACCGCGTGGCAAAACGGTGCAGTTGCGGCCACTGTGCGGTAAGGGCTGCAAACGCGTCGGTCAGCGTGACGGCAGCGCCGATGTGGATGGCGTCGGGGTGTTGTGCCACCTGCCGCAGCTCGGCCGCACGGGTCACGTCCAGCACCTGGGAGTACTGCTTGTGCTGCTTGGTCACCCACAGCCCCACGTCGGTACAGCCCGCCACCACCTGGGCACCCGGGTGGGCGGCGCGTGCTGCAAGCAGCTCCGGAAGTGTGGAGGGCGCGATATAGGTCGAATCGGCCGCATGCGCTAGTGCATCATGCCTCAGCAGCTTCAGTTTTTGTAGCACTTCGGATTCATTGACCGCCATGCCGGGCAGTGACGCCATCTGCTGGGCGGCATCGAGGATGGGGCGGTAGCCGGTGCAGCGGCACAGGTTGCCCGAGAGTTCTTCCTGGGCCAGTTCGCGGGTGATGGGTTGGCCGTGGCGGACGTGGTCGAGCGCCGACGGGCCGCCCCTAGGCGCGAGGGCCCCGGGCGCTCGGGGATCCGGGGGGCCTTCCCCGGATGGGGGCAGCGAACCACACGCAGTGGGGAGCGTGGGGGCAATGTGTCTTTGGTACATGCCGAAGAGGCTCATGACAAAACCGGGGGTGCAGAAGCCGCATTGAGAGCCGTGGCACTGGACCATCGCCTCCTGTGCGGGATGGAGCGTGATCGTTTGTCGGGCAGCGGGGGCGTCGCCCACCGGCTGGATCAGCGGGTCTTCGGCCAGGTCCTCCACCGTCCACAGCGCCATGCCGTCCACCGAATGGGCCAGGCGGATGCAGCTGTTCACGGCGCTGTAGTGCAGCTGGCCGTCGCGTTCTTCGCCCAGTACCACGGTACAGGCGCCGCAGTCGCCTTCGCCGCAGCCCTCCTTGGTGCCGGTGTTGCCCAGGTCTTCGCGCAGCACCTCCAGCAGAGTGCGGTCGGGTGGTACATTGCCCAGCGCCACGGGCTGGCCTCGGCGCAGGAATTGCAAGGGTCTTGTTGTCATGACAAACGCCACTTCGATCTTTGATGGAAAGGTTCAGCAGAGGGTAGAACGCAGTACCGTTACCGGCATATGCGCAAGCTTATGGCACCCATGCCCCCACCGCTATGAGAGACCACGCCCTTTTCGACAAGATAGACCTCCATCTCATAAGGGTCTTGCACACCGTGCTCACAGAACGCAGCGTATCGAGGGCCGCCGTCCGCCTGGGCATGCACCAGCCGGCGGTGTCGGCTGCGTTGAAAAGGCTGCGCGACCTGTCGGGCGACCCGCTGCTGGTGCGCTCCGGCGCCAGCATGATGCCCACCGACGCCGCGCTGCGCATGGTGGAGCCTGCAGGCGCCATTTTGCGGGCGGCCGAGGCACTGTTTTCGGATGCGCGCGGGTTTGATCCGCGCACGGCCACCCGCACCTTCCGCGTGGCGGCCAGCGACTACCTCGACCCGCTCTTTCTGCCCCAGCTCGTGGCCCGCATCAAGGTCGAGGCGCCCCTGTGCCCCATCGAGATCCTGCCCCTGTCGGCCGACACGCACTACCACGCACACCTGGCGCAGGGTGAGGTCGATGTGGTGATCGGCAACTGGCCCCAGCCCCCGGACGACCTGCACATGGGCCGCCTGTTTGGCGACGAGGTGGTGTGCCTGGTCAGCAGGGACCACCCCGCCGTGCGGCGCGGCTGGGACGTGGAGAGCTGGCTGGCTGCCGAGCACATCGCGCCCACGCCCACCCACCCCGGCGCACGCGGCGTGATCGACGCCCACCTGGACAGCCTGGGCATGCAGCGCCACATCACGGCGCGCTGTGCGCATTTCAGCCTCATCCCAAGCATCGTGGCATCGAGCTTGCTTGTGCTGACCACGGGCCGCCAGTACTGCGAGCGGTATGTGGACCAGCTGCCGCTGGCCATCCTGCCGTGCCCGGTGCCCTTCCCCCGGCTCATGTATTACCAGTTGTGGCATGCCCGCACGCACCACTCGGCGGCGGCCGCCTGGCTGCGAGATTGCGTGAAAACTGTGGCTGCTTCGCTACGAAAAGAATAGCTGCTTGAGCATGCTGAACAAGCGCCATGAGGTATTTTCATTCTTATAACAAGTTGTAAAACTGAGAGACAATCCCCGCATGAGTTCTCCCCCCAATCCTTCAGCGCCTGGTGCGGCGCCGCCACGGCTGCAGCTGGTGGGCATCACCAAGCGCTACCCGGCCGTGGTGGCCAACAGCGGCGTGTCGCTCACGGTGCTGCCGGGTGAAATCCACGCCGTGCTGGGCGAAAACGGCGCGGGCAAGTCCACGCTGATGAAAATCATCTACGGCTCGGTCAAGCCCGATGAAGGCAGCGTGTTCTTCAACGGCCAGGCCGTGCAGGTGCGCAACCCGCAAGAAGCGCGGGCACTGGGCATTGCCATGGTGTTCCAGCATTTCAGCCTGTTCGACACCCTCACGGTGGCCGAGAACGTGTGGCTGGGCCTGGACAAGAGCCTGACGCTGGCTGAAGTGACCGGCCGCATCACCGCCAAGGCCGCCGAATACGGCCTTGACATCGACCCCCTGCGCCCCGTGCACACGTTGAGCGTGGGCGAGATGCAGCGGGTAGAAATCATTCGCGCGCTGCTCACCAACCCCAAGGTGCTGATCCTGGACGAGCCCACTTCGGTGCTCACGCCCCAGGCGGTCGAAAAGCTTTTTGTGGTGCTGCGCAAGTTGGCCAGCGAGGGCTGCAGCATCCTCTACATCAGCCACAAGCTGCACGAAATTCGCGCGCTGTGCACCGCCTGCACCGTGCTGCGTGGCGGCAAGGTGACGGGCGTGTGCAACCCGGCCGAGGAATCCAATGCGTCCCTGTCGCGGCTGATGATCGGCGCCGAACCGCCCGCGCTGGAACACCGCGCGGTGCAGACTGGCGCGACGGTGCTGCGCGTGCAGGGCCTGTCGCTGCCGCGCGCCGACCAGTTCGGCGTGGATTTGATCGACCTGCAGTTTGAGGTGAAGGCGGGCGAGGTGGTGGGCATTGCCGGGGTGTCGGGCAATGGGCAAAAAGAGCTGCTCTACGCGCTGTCGGGCGAAGACCAGCGGGCTGACGCGGCCTGCATCCAGGTGTCTGGCGAGAACGCGGGCCGCATGGGTCCCGGCCAGCGCCGGGCGCTGGGCTTGCATTTTGTGCCCGAAGAGCGCCTGGGCCGGGGCGCCGTGCCCACCATGGGGCTGGCGCACAACCTGCTGCTCACCCGCACCAATTCGGTCGGCGGCAGTGGCTGGATCAAGGTGGGTGCGCTGCAAAAACATGCCGAGGACATCATCCGGCGCTTCAATGTGAAGGCGGGTGGACCCAACGCAGCGGCCAAGTCGCTGTCGGGTGGCAACCTGCAGAAGTTCATCGTGGGGCGCGAGATTGACGCCAACCCCAAGCTGCTCATCGTCTCGCAGCCCACCTGGGGCGTGGATGTGGGCGCCGCCGCACAGATCCGGGGCTCCATCCTGGCCCTGCGTGACGCAGGCTGCGCCGTGCTGGTGGTGAGTGAGGAGCTGGACGAATTGTTTGAAATCTGCGACCGGCTGCATGTGGTGGCCAAGGGGCACCTGTCGCCCTCGGTGCCGCGCGCCGAGGCCACGGTGGAGCGCATCGGTGAATGGATGAGCGGGCTGTGGCATGCCGATGTGCAGGCGCACCTGGCGCAGCAACAACAACAGAGCCGGGCAGCGGAGGTGCAGCATGCTTAAGCTGGAACCACGCCCCCAGGCGTCGAAGGTCTGGACCTACGGTTCGCCCCTGCTGGCGCTGGCCTTTACCGTGCTGATCGGTGTGGCCTTGTTCATTGCGCTGGGCAAAGACCCGGTGCGCGGGCTGCAGGTGTTCTTCTGGGAGCCCATCAAGACGCAGTACGCCATTGGCGAACTCATGGTCAAGGCCACGCCACTGTTGCTGATTGCGCTGGGGCTGGCCGTGTGTTTCCGCTCCAACGTGTGGAACATCGGTGCCGAAGGCCAGTTTGTCATCGGCGCCGTGGTGGCGGGTGGCGTGGCGCTGCTGGCTGACAAGACCACGGGCCCCTGGATCGTGCCCGCCATCCTGCTCGCCGGGGTGCTGGGCGGCATGGCCTGGGCGGGGCTCACGGCGCTGCTGCGAGACAAGTTCAATGCCAACGAAATCCTGGTCAGCCTGATGCTGGTCTATGTGGCCACGCTGGTGCTGGGCTACCTGGTCTATGGCCCGTGGAAGGACCCCATGGGCTACAACTTTCCGCAGACCAAGACGTTCGAGAAGGTCACGCAGATCCCGCGCCTGATGCAGGGCTCGCGCGTGTCCATCGGGTTGCTGCTGGCGCTCGCAGGCGCTGGGGCCTTGTGGGTGTTCCTGTTCCGCACGCGGGCGGGCTTTGCACAGCAGGTGGGCGGGCTGGCACCGGCAGCGGCGCGTTACGCGGGCTTTTCGTCGCGCCGGGCGCTGTGGACGGCGCTGCTGATCTCGGGCGGCGCCGCTGGCCTGGCCGGTGCGTTGGAGGTGGCAGGGCCCATCGGCCAGCTCACCCCCTATGTGCCTGCGGGCTACGGCTTCGCGGCCATCATCGTGGCCTTCGTCGGACGGCTGCACCCGGTGGGCATGATCCTCTCCGCCATCCTCATGAGCATGTTCTACATCGGTGGTGAACTCGCGCAGTCGCGCCTGGGCCTGCCCAAGTCGCTCACCGGCGTGTTCCAGGGCCTGCTGCTGTTCACGCTGCTGGCCTGTGACACGCTGATTGCCTACCGCATCCGCTGGGTCGGCAGCAAGAAAGGAGGTGTCTGATGGAGTCTTATGCACTGCTCATCGGCGCCACGCTCAGCGCGGGCACCGTGCTGGCCATTGCGGCCCTGGGCCTGCTCATCAACGAAAAGGCGGGCATCGTCAACCTGGGGGCCGAGGGCATGATGCTCTGCGCCGCCATTGCCGGCTTTGCCACCGTGGTGCACACGGGCAACACCTGGCTGGGCTTTGCGGCAGGCATGGCGGCCGGTGCCGTGCTGGCCGCCATCTTTGGTGTGCTGGTGATCTGGCTCAACACCAACCAGTACGCCACGGGGCTGGCGCTCAGTCTGTTCGGCGTGGGCTTCTCCGCGTTTGCGGGCATCAGCTACGTGCAGGCCAAGCTGCCCGAGCTGCCCAAGTACGCCATTCCCGTGCTGGGCGACGTGCCGCTCCTCGGGCCAGCGCTGTTCCAGCAGCACCCGCTGGTGTATCTCACCATGCTGCTGGTGGCGGGGTTGATCTGGTTTCTGTACCGCTCGCGCGCAGGGCTGGTGCTGCGGTCGGTGGGCGAATCGCCTGAGTCAGCCCATGCGTTGGGCTACCCGGTGCGGCGCATCCGGCTGGCGGCCGTGGTGGTGGGCGGGGCGCTGTGCGGGCTGGCCGGGGCTTACATCTCCACTGTCTACACCCCGCTGTGGGTCGAGGGCATGGTGGCCGGGCGCGGCTGGATTGCGCTGGCGCTCACCACCTTTGCCACCTGGCGCCCGGCACGGGTGTTGCTTGGTGCTTATCTGTTCGGCGGCGTGACCATGCTGCAGTTCCATTTGCAGGCCACCGGCGTGCAGGTGGCCAGTCAGTTGCTGAGCATGTTGCCGTATGTGGCCACCATCGTGGTGCTGGCGCTGATCTCGCGCAATCCGGCGTGGATCCGCATCAACATGCCGGCATCGCTGGGCAAACCGTTTTATCCGGGCTCCTGAAAGGGTTAGCCCACCGGAAAATCTGGTTACCCTGCGGTAGATCGCACCATAATCATTGTTTTCGTCCCCCAACCTTTGCAAGTCCTACTTCTTCGATAAGGAAACCGACATGACTGATCTGCAGAAACGCTCCCTGCTCAAGGTGGCAGCGCTCTCCGCTGTGGCTGCTGCTGCCCTGGTGGGCTGTGGCAAGAAGGAAGAACCGGCACCGGCCCCCGCGCCTGCACCGGCCCCTGCCGCAGAGGCACCGGCACCCAAGCCCGAGCCACTGAAGATCGCGTTTGCCTATGTCGGCCCGGTGGGCGACGGCGGCTGGTCGTTCGCGCACGACAACGGTCGCAAGGCCATCGAGAAGGAATTCGGCGACAAGGTCGTGACGAGCTTTGTGGAAAGCGTGCCCGAGTCTGCTGACGCAGAGCGCGTGCTGCGCGACCTGGCCGGCCAGGGCAACAAGCTGATCTTCGGCACCACCTTCGGCTACATGGAGTCCATGCTCAAGGTCGCGGAAGACAACAAGGGTGTGAAGTTCGAACACGCCACCGGCTACAAGACCGCCGAAAACCTGCGCACCTACGACAGCCGCACCTACGAAGGCGCGTACATGGCCGGCATCATCGCTGGCGCCATGACCAAGTCCAACACGCTGGGCGTGGTGGGCTCGGTGCCGATCCCTGAGGTGATCCGCAACATCAACAGCTTCACGCTGGGTGCGCAGTCGGTCAATCCCAAGATCAAGACCAAGGTGGTGTGGGTGAATGAATGGTTCAGCCCACCGAAGGAAACCGAAGCTGCGACCAGCCTGATCAACGGCGGCGCCGACATCCTGTTCCAGAACACCGACTCTCCCGCCGTGCTCAAGACCGCCCAGGAAAAGGGCAAGCGCGCCTTCGGCTGGGACAGCGACATGACCGCCTACGGCCCCAAGGCCCACCTGGCATCGGCGGTGATCAACTGGGGTCCTTACTACGTCAAGGCCACCAAGGACGTGCTGGACGGCACCTGGGCTTCGGGCCAAAGCTGGTGGGGTGTGAAGGAAGGCGCTATCGACATCGTCTCCATCGCTGAAGACGTGCCTGCTGACACCAAGGCCAAGGTCGAAGCCGTGAAGAAGGGCCTGGCCGACGGCAGCTTCAGCATCTGGAAGGGCCCCATCGTGGGTCAGGACGGCAAGCCCGTGCTGGAAAAGGACACTGTGGCCGACGACAAGTTCTTGGGCGGCATCAACTTCTACGTCAAGGGCGTGGAAGGCAAGATCCCTGGCGGCGACAAGAAGTAATTCGCACCGCGTTCATCAGCAGTTCTTGCGAGCTGCTGTGACAAAGGGCCGCCCTGGGGTGGCCCTTTTGTTTTGCAGGGGCATTTTGTGACCTGCAGTCTTTTGAGGAGCAGGGACGATGGTGGAATCAACTTTGTGGCATCCGGTGGCCCTGTCAGGGGCCGTGGCTGGGGAGGCGCCGCTGGCGGTGCAATTGCTGGAGCAACCCGTGGTGTTGTGGCGCGATGGCCCAGGCGCCGTGCACGCGCTGGCCGACCAGTGCCCGCACCGGGGCGCCCGCCTGTCGCTGGGCCGCGTGACGCCCCAGGGCCAGTTGGAGTGCCCCTACCATGGCTGGCAGTTTGCGGCCGGTGGGCAATGCACGCACGTGCCTGCACTACCCACCTTTGTGCCCCTGGCCACGCACTGCGCCCGCCATTTCGAGGTGCAGGAGGCCTATGGCCTTGTGTGGGTGCGCATCGCACCAGGCGAGCAGGGACTGCCTGGGTTTGCGGCGGAGGGGGATGCTCGCCTGCGCAAGCTCAACTGCGGTCCCTACGACGTGGCGGCCAGCGCGCCGCGCATCGTCGAAAATTTTCTGGACATGTCGCATTTCGGCTTTGTGCACGAAGGCTGGCTCGGCAGCCGTGAGGCAACGGCCATCGACGATTACCGCGTGGAGCCCACGCCCGCGGGCCTCCTGGCCACGGGCTGCAAGGCCTGGCAACCGCAATCCAACCTGCATTCCACGGCGGCCGCCCAGGTCGAATACACCTACGAAGTCACCGCCCCCTATGCAGCCGTGCTGACCAAGGTGCCCGAGGCGGGCACCACGGCGGTGGATGGCTGGCGCGAGTCCATTGCGCTGTTCATCTGCCCGGTGACGCCGGTGCGCAGCCGGGTGTGGTTCCGGCTGGCCGTGGCGGATTTCGATTCGCCGGACGAGAAACTGCAGGCCTTCCAGCACACCATCTTCACGCAGGACCAACCCGTGCTGGAGTCGCAGACGCCACAGTGCCTGCCGCTTGACCTGCGCGCGGAGTTGCATACCGCTGCCGACAAGGCATCATCTGCGTATCGCCGCTTTCTGCGCCAGAGTGGCATCACCTTTGGAGTCTGCTGATGTTCAAGATCCCCCCCATCTCCGCCGAGCGCCTTCCCAGCCTGCTGCGTGCCATGCCCAAGGCCGAGCTCCATATCCACATCGAGGGCTCGCTGGAGCCCGAGCTGATCTTTACGCTGGCGCAGCGCAATGGGCTGACGTTGCCCTATGCCAGCGTGGACGCCTTGCGCAGCGCCTATGCGTTCACCAATCTGCAGAGTTTTCTGGACATCTACTACGCCGGTGCGAGTGTGCTGCTGCATGAACAGGATTTTTACGACATGGCGCGCGCTTACCTGGGTCGTGCGGCGCGCGACAACGTGCTGCACACCGAACTCTTCTTCGACCCGCAAACCCATACCGCACGCGGCGTGGCGATGGAGACCGTCATCAACGGTCTGCACCGTGCCTGCCAGGATGCCCGCGCCGAACTGGGAATCAGCGCCACGCTGATCCTGTGCTTCCTGCGCCACCTGAGCGAGGAGTCGGCATTCGAAACGCTGGAGCAGGCCATGCCGCTGCTCGACAAGATCGTGGGTGTGGGCCTGGACTCCAGCGAACTGGGGCACCCGCCCGAGAAGTTTGCCCGCGTGTTCGCCCGCTGCCGCGAGCTGGGCCTGCACCTGGTGGCCCATGCGGGGGAGGAGGGTCCTCCCGCCTACATCTGGAGTGCGCTGGATGTGCTCAAGGTCGAGCGCATCGACCATGGCGTGCAGGCGGTACACGACGCGGCGCTGATGCAGCGCCTGGCGCAAGACCGCATTGCGCTCACGGTGTGCCCGCTGTCCAACCAGAAGCTGTGCGTCTTCCCCAACCTTGCAGACCACAACCTCGGCAAGCTGCTCGATGCCGGGCTGGCTGCCACCGTGAATTCGGACGACCCTGCCTACTTTGGCGGCTACATCAACGAGAACTTCACCCAGGTGTTTGCGGCCACGGGCCTCACGGCCAAGCATGCCTACCAGTTGGCTTTCAACAGTTTTGAAGCCAGCTTTGCAGGCAATGCCGACAAGCGGGTGTGGGAGCACAAGCTCAAGGAAGCGTTCGAGCGGTGCGTGGAGCACGACTACTGAGCTTCGGGTAGCGCGCGCAGTGGGCTTGGGAAATGGCGCCAGAGGGACTGTCGCCAGTGCGGCAGGGGCCTGATCTGGGTAAACCCTTAAAATAGTAAGTATTCGTTCGAATTGCGTCCGGCCCAGGCCCAAGGGGTGATCCACCACCATGGCCCTTACCCTGCGCTCCCTTGTGGAGTGCACGGGTGCCGTGTTGCCCCCTTTTTTTGGAGCCTTCCATGTTTCTCAGTCAACTCTCCATTGGCAAGCGCCTGACCCTGGTGCTTGGCCTCATCCTGGCGCTGTTTTTTGCCAGCAGCGTGGTGGCCGTGGTCAAGCTCAGCCAGCTGGGCAGGGAGATCGACGCCATGGTCAACGACAACATCAAGACCGAGCGCGCGGGCTCGGACTGGCTGCGCCACACCACATCGGGCGTGCAGCGCGCGGCAGCCATTGCCAAGAGCAGCGACGCGAGCCTGATCCCCTACTTTGCGCCCGCCACGGCCGCGTCGATCCGCGATACCAACGAGCTGCAGAAATTCATCGAGTCCAAGATGGACACGCCGGAGAAGAAGCAGCTTTTTGCCAAGGTGGGTGACCTGCGCAAGGACTACCTGGCGGCCCGCGAGGAAGTGAGCAAGTTCAAGCAGGCGGGCGATGCCGAGAACGCCAACAAGGTTTTCACCGAGCGGTTTGAGCCCACCTCCCGCAGCTATCTGGCGGGTGTGCAGCAGATGGTGGATGGCCAGCGCGCCGAGCTCGATGCTGCCGGCAAGCGCAGCGAAGAGCTGCGTGCCCAGACCACTCTGCTGCTGCAGATCTGCACCGGCGTGTCGCTGCTGCTGGGCGCCTTGCTGGCCTGGCTGCTGACCACCAGCATCACGCGCCCGCTGCGCAAGGCAGAGGCCATTGCAGAGACCATCGCCAACATGGACCTGACGGGTGCCCCCCAGGCGAGCTACGCCAATGACGAAACCGGCCACCTGCTGCGCGCGCTGGATGCCATGCGCAGCGCGCTGCATCGTTCGCTGCAGCAAGTGCGGGGCGTGGTGGACAGCATCTCCACCGCCAGCACCCAGATCGCGATTGGCAACCAGGACCTGAGCGCGCGCACCGAGCAGACAGCCAGCAGCCTGCAGGAGACCGCCAGCTCGATGGAAGAGCTGACCAGCACCGTGCGCCAGAGCGCCGATTCGGCCGTGCAGGCCAACCAATTGGCCGTGTCGGCGGCGCAGGTGGCCCAGCGCGGTGGCGATGTGGTGGCACAGGTGGTGACCACCATGGACGAGATCAACACCAGCAGCAAGAAGATTGCCGACATCATCGGCACCATCGACGGCATCGCGTTCCAGACCAACATCCTGGCCCTCAACGCCGCCGTGGAAGCCGCCCGTGCGGGCGAGCAGGGCCGTGGCTTTGCCGTGGTGGCCAGCGAAGTGCGCTCGCTGGCCCAGCGTTCGGCCCAGGCGGCCAAGGAAATCAAGACGCTGATCGGCGTGTCGGTGGAGAAGGTCGAGTCGGGTGCTGCCCTGGTGCAGAACGCCGGCACCACCATGGGCGAGATCGTGAGCTCCGTGCGCCGCGTGACCGACATCATTGGCGAGATCAGCGCAGCCGCTTCGGAGCAGAGCCAGGGCATTGGCCAGGTGAATGTGGCAGTGACCCAGCTGGACCAGATGACCCAGCAAAATGCAGCCCTGGTGGAAGAGTCCACCGCCGCCGCCGAAAGCCTGAAGGACCAGGCTTCGCGTCTGGCCGAAGTCGTCGGTGCCTTCCGCTTGGGCGCGGGCCCGCAGGCGCTGCGGCTGAACTGAAATTGCTCACGGGGCTCTGCGCGCTGCCGCAGCGCCCCGCACGTGCTTGAAAGCGTTTTTTTCCGGCAGTCTCTGCAACATCGCTTCATGTAGTTTTCGCACAGTCTGACCTTCCCGGTGGCACCGTCGTCCTGCGGTGCTTCCGGTCCATTTCATCAGGGCCATGTAGAGGAACACCATGTACAAAAACCTCGCTGCCACGCTCGTGGCCGCCTGTTTTTTCTCCCCCGCTTTTTCCCAGACCACGCCCGCCAAGGGGAGTCCGGCCGATCCGGTCAAAGCCGGTTTTGTCTATGTCTCGCCCATCACCGAGGCAGGCTGGACGCGCCAGCATGACGAAGGCCGCAAGGCCGTCGAGGCCGCGCTGGGCAATCAGGTGAAGACCACCTTTGTCGAGAACGTGGCCGAAGGCGCCGATGCCGAACGCGTGATCCGTGATCTGGCGGCCACGGGCCACCAGATCATCTTCACCCCCAGCTTTGGCTACACGGAGCCCACGCTCAAGGTGGCGCAGGACTATCCGCAGGTGAAGTTCGAGTCCATCACGGGCTACAAGACCACTCCCAATGTGGCCGCCGCCAATGCGCGCTACTACGAGGGGCGTTACCTGGCGGGCATTGCCGCAGGTCGCATGAGCAAGACCGGCGTTGCAGGGTTCGTGGCCGGGTTTCCCATCCCCGAAGTGCTGCAGGGCATCAACGCCTTCACGCTCGGCATGCGCTCGGTCAACCCCAAGGCCACTGTCAAGGTGGTGTGGCTCAATGTGTGGTTCGACCCACCCAAGGAGCGTGATGCGGCCATGGCGCTGTTCAACCAGGACGTGGACGTCATTGCGTTCCACACGGGCTCCACCGCCGTGATGGCGGCTGCGCAAGAGCGCGGCAAGATGGCCGTGGCCTACCACTCCGACATGCGCAAGACCGGGCCTGACGCCCAGATCGTGGCCGTGACGCACCAGTGGGGCAGTTACTACACCGAGCGCGTGCGCGCCGTGCAGAACGGCACCTGGAAGAGTGCCAACCTGTGGGGCGGCGTGCGCGAGGGCATGATCCGCGTCGGCGACTTTGGCCCCCGGGTGCCAGCCGCCGTCCAGCAGGAGGTGCTGAATGCCCAAAAGGCCGTGGGCGCGGGCAAGTTGCACCCCTTCCGTGCGGGCAAGGCACCGGTACGCGACAACGAAGGGCAGGAGCGCATTGCTGCGGGCCAAGCGCTGTCGGATGCTCAGATCCTGCAGATGAACTGGCTGGTGGAAGGTGTCGTGGGCAAGGTGTCCCGCTGATCCTGCAAGGCATATCGCCCGTCGTTATCACCTGTCGGCGCTCCCCCAACCCCATAGCCACTATGGGGTGCTGCATATACAAACGGCGCCCCCTGCCGCTAAGCTTGCCGCCATGCCTGTTTACCGTTCCGCCCTTTTGCGTTTTGCCGACGATGGCCACGCCCTCTATGACGAAGATGGCCTGCTGGCCATTGGCCCGGATGCCCAGGGCCGCCAGCGGGTGCTGGCAGCCGGTGCCTGGCAGGCGCTGTCGCCGCAGTATGCCCACGAGCCCGTCACGCACCTGCCGGGTCGCATCCTGGCCCCTGGGTTTGTGGACATGCACATCCACTTTCCGCAGACCGACGTGATTGGCTCGCCCGCGGATGGTCTGCTGCCCTGGCTGGAGAACTACACCTTTCCCCATGAATCGCGCTTTGTCGCATCCGACTACAGCGCGCAGGTGGCAGAGTTCTTTGTGGCCGAGCTGCTGCGCCATGGCGTGACCACGGCGCTGGCTTTTGCCACCTCGCACCCCGCCTCAGTGGATGCCTTGTTCACCGAGGGGCAACGCCAGCACATGCGCCTGATCACCGGCAAGGTGCTGCAGGACCGCCACTCGCCCGATGGAGTGCGCGACGATACCGAACAAAGCCTCATCGACACCGAGGCGCTGATCCAGCGCTGGCACGGCGTGGACCGCCTGGGCTATGCCATCACCCCGCGTTTTGCGCCCACCAGTACCCATGAACAACTGCGCGGCGCGGGCGAGCTGGCTGCGCGCTACCCCGATGTGTGGATTCAGTCCCACGTGGCCGAGAACCGCGACGAGATCCGCTGGGCGCGCGAGCTGTTCCCCGCCGCGCGCAGCTACCTGGGCGTGTACGACGACTTTGGCCTGATGCGCGAACGTGCGGTGTATGCGCACTGCATTCACTTCGATGACGACGACCGCGCGCTGATGCGCGACACCGGCGCGGTGGCGGCGGTCAGCCCCACCAGCAACCTCTTTCTGGGCAGCGGGTTTTTCGACTATGCCGGTGCCGACCGCGTGGGGTTTGGCTATGGCCTGGCCAGCGACGTGGGCGGGGGCACCAGCTTCAGCCCGTTCCACACCATGCTGGCCGCGTACTATGTGGGGCGTGAGGGCCAGACCAAGCAGGGCCTGAGTCTGTCACCCCAGCAACTGTGGTGGCAACACACGGCGGGCGCGGCCAGGGCGCTGGGCCTGGCGGGTGTGATCGGCAATCTGCAGCCGGGCTGCGAGGCCGATTTTGTGGTGATGAACCCCGAAGCCACGCCGCTTTTGGCGCGCAAGACCCGCCAGGCGCGCAACCTCGATGAGCTTTTGTTTGCGCTGATCGTGCTCGGCGACGACCGTGTGGTGCAGCAAACGGTGATTTCTCAAGCAAAATACGGCTCTAGCGCTTGATATTCATGCGCTACCAGCTACGTATTTAATAGCGCCCGGCAGTCCACCACTGAGCGGGCCACAGCGCAGGGAGTTCTGCTATGAGCATCAAGAGCGACAAATGGATCCGCCGCATGGCGGCCGAGCACGGAATGATCGAGCCCTTCGAGCCTGGCCAGGTTCGCGAGGTCGAAGGCCGCAAGATCATCAGCTACGGCACCAGCAGCTACGGCTACGACATCCGCTGTGCGCCCGAATTCAAGGTGTTCACCAACATCCACAGCACGGTGGTGGACCCGAAGAACTTCGATGAAAAGAGCTTTGTCGATTTCGAGGGTGACAGCTGCATCATCCCGCCCAACAGCTTCGCGCTGGCCCGCACGGTCGAATACTTCCGCATCCCGCGCAATGTGCTCACCATCTGCCTGGGCAAGAGCACCTATGCCCGCTGCGGCATCATCGTCAACGTGACGCCGTTCGAGCCCGAGTGGGAAGGCTATGTGACGCTGGAGTTCAGCAACACCACGCCGCTGCCAGCGCGCATCTACGCGGGCGAGGGCTGCGCACAAGTGCTGTTCTTCGAGAGCGACAAGGACGACGTGTGCGAGGTCAGCTACCGAGATCGGGGCGGCAAGTACCAGGGCCAGGTGGGCGTGACACTGCCCAAGGCCTGACAGGCGCACATGGCCGGCGGTGGCAGGGGTTGTGTCCTACACGCGCCATGCGCCTTGGCTGAAATGCAAGCATCGGTAAGTTTTCTAGCATCGGTGACACGCCTCCCGGGAGATGGAGGCTGATGGAGTTTCACCATGCTGATGTCCGCTGCCGCCTCAACCTTGTTCTTTGCGCCCATCCGCGCTCTGGCGCCAGCGCTGGCCGATCCCGCTCCAGCCCCTGCGCCTTCTGTCATCCCGCCGCCCCGACGCCCAGACGCTGCGCCGCATTCCGCAGACGCCGACTGCCAGGCACACCACACCTACTGGCCCTGTGAGTTGCTCAATGCCTTTGTGCTGCGCATGGCAGCACACGGCCACTGCGTGAACATGTCGATGATGCTGGGCCACCGGCCCTATGCCCTGGAGCGATTGGCGTTGGCGTCCGGCGTGCCGGACGCTGGCCTGCAAGAGCTGTCAGCCCAGCTGCAGCCGTATTTTGAGGCACCCGTGCTGCAAGCCGAAAGCCCGGAGCCACGGCCCGCAACACCGGGGGACGGAGCCACTGCGGGCTCGGGCAGCCCTCACGCCTCCACGCAGACCCTGTTGCGTCCCTGGCCCTTGGCCTCGTAGAGCGCTGCATCGCCCCGACGCAGCATGGCGGCGCCGTTGTCGTCTGCGCTGCGCATGGTTGCGACACCTGCGCTGACGGTGATGGTGCCCACGACCGGGTTCTGCTGCTCTGCCATGGCGGTGACCAGGGCCTGCGCAATGGACTGGGCGCCCTCCAGGTCGGTGTCGGGCAGCAACGCCACGAACTCTTCTCCCCCCAGTCGCGCCACCACATCGGAGCCACGCAGGCGGGACTCCAGCGTGCGTGCCAGTCGCCGCAGGACCTCGTCTCCGGCTTCATGCCCGTAGGTGTCGTTCACCCGCTTGAAGTGGTCCACGTCCACGGTGATCAGGCTCAGCGGACGGCTGCTGCGCCGAGCCAGCGCCACCGCAAAGGCCATTTGTGTCTCGAAGCCGCGCCGGTTCAGCAACCCGGTGAGGGCGTCGGTGCGCGCCTGCAGGTCCAGCGCGCGGTTCGCGGCCTCCAGCTCCAGCGTACGCAGGCGCACTTTTTCTTCCATCGCCTCGCGGGCGGCCAGCAGGCGGTGCGTCATGCGGCCCAGAGACTGAGACAGCTGTTGTACCTCGCGGCTGCTTTGCATGGTCGGAATGTCGCTGCCGGGGAGCCCGGCCTCCACCGCACTGGCCGCGTCGGCCAGTGCATACAGGTCCACGCTCAGGCGCCGGGCGGCGAGCCAGGCCAGGGCCGATGCCAGCAGCGCGGCCGTCAGGCCAATCACCAGTGCCAGTTGCACGGTGTTGTCTGCCTCCGCGAAAGCCAATTCGACAGGCTGGCGCGCCACGATGCGCCAGCCCAGATCGCTGGCCGCGTTGCGCGGCTGCAGCTGCGTGGCAGCGGTCAGGTAGCGCTTGCCATCCCTCCACTGCACCACGGTGGTCTGAGTGCGGTCGCCATCACGGTTGTTGTTGACACTGATGTCCTCGGGCAGTCGCTGCCCGGCAGACCGCATCACCTCGGTCTGTCCGCCAGGCGCAAAAATCAACTGGCCTTCGCGGTCAAAGATGAACAGTTCCAGCGCGCTTTCATCGGATGACGCAGGGGTCAGACTCTCCAGTACCTCGCGTGTCCACTGCCAGCTGCCGTGGATTCCCAGCACGCCTACCGTGGTGGGACCGATGCGTATGGGCGCTGCAAAGTCCACAAACCGGTGCGGTTCGCCGGTGGCGGTGGGGGGCAGCAGGGACTCCAGCAGCTTGGCGGGGTGGACGTCGCCCACATGCACTCCTTCGAGTCCGTGTTGAAACCAGGGCCGCTGGGCCACGCTCTGGCCCACCAGCAGGCCGCGTGTGGCATTGCGCACCACGCCTTGCGCATCGGCCACACCGATCCAGAGGTTGGTGGGCTGCATGGCCTGGCTGCGGGCCAGCATGTGCTGGGCCTCGGCAGAGTCGAGCCCCTTGGACCACACCACTTCGGCACTGGCCATCACCTCGGCCTCCAGGCTGCGCTGCATGAGGCCCAGTGCCAGGAGCTTGCCTGCGTTTTCGGCGACCACCTGCAAGGAACTGCCTGCATCGCGCTGAATGCGGTGCTTGAGCAACTCGCCAAACCCCAGCGACAGCAGCACTGACAGGGTCACGACCAGCGTGCCAAACACCAGCGCGATCTGCATGCGCAGGCTGTGGTCTGAAAAACGTGTGATGAGCATCATGCGGAAGGGTCTGCCAAGTGTGCCGTCGCGGCCGGTGCCGGGCTGGCGCGGCGCAGGGCCAGCCGGGCTGCTGCCAAGTCCCAGCCGGCCCAGCCGCAACTCTTGAACAGCACCGGGCCCGAACGCCGCTCGGGGGCTGCGGCACCAGGGCTCCGGACCATCTCACCCAGCGTCGGCAGCGCCGCCACATCCAGGCCTGCCTGCAGCAGGTCACCTGCCTCATGGAGTGCATCGCTGGTGTCCACCAGGATGCGTCCGTGCCGTGCCACATGCTGGCAAAGGGCTGGGGCCAGCTCTGCCATGGCGGGCGTGAAAGCGCCCACGGCCGCCAAAAATGCGTCGGGCCGGGGCGGGGCGCTCAGCACCAGTGCGCTGGCCGTGGTGCAGGTCGCTATCAGCGGGCAGTGGGGCACGGCGGCATCGGCATCGGCCACCACCTGCACGTCGACGCCCAGGTCGCGAACCTGCGCTGCCAGGGCCTGGGCGCTGGCGCTGCTGCGCGAGGCAATCCACACCTCGCGCACGCCCAGGCCGTGGATGAATGCCTCGGCATGTGCCAGGCCCTGCACCCCTGCGCCGACGATGAGCAAAGGGCCCTGTGGCACCTGCGCCAGATGCCGGGCGGCCAGCAGAGAGACCGCGGCGGTACGCCGTGCGGTGACGGTGGGCCCGTCCAGCACCAGCCGACGCTCGCCCGTGGCGATGTCAAACACCACCACATCGCCCTGGATCGACGGGCGTCCTGTGCCCGCGTTGCCCGGGGTGAAGGTGATGAGCTTGGTCATGGCCACCGATTGATCCGTGGCGGGCATCACGAACAAGCTGCCGCCTTGCGCCAGCGGCAGCACGGCGCGTTGCGGCACCACGACTGTGGAGTCCTTCAGCAAGGCCGCTATTTCGTCAGCCAGATCGGACCAGGGCAACCGCGCAGCGGTGGCTGCTGCGTCCAGCACGCCCGAGGGGGCTGAAGAGGGGGCAAAAAGCATAGGCGGACTGTACACAGCATGCCGCTCTCGTGGGAGCGGAGAAGCCCTCACCTGTGCAGTGCCCAAGGTCACCCAGCGTGTGATGCGCGCGGGATCAGGTTCGCCATGGCTGCCATGCCCATCAATGCGTGGCCCCCGCCTGCAGCGCGATGTCCTGCGGCGTCAGCATCGCAGCCCACAGGGCGGCATGCATGCCGCGCACCATGTCGCGCAGGGGCAGATGGGGATCCCCCTGGCCACTGAGCCAGGGCACATGCACAAAACCACCCCGTGCGCCCTCTGGGCCTATGCCTTGTGCCAGCAGATGCATCAGGCCGTACAGCACATGATTGCAGACAAAGGTGCCAGCGGTTTGCGACACCTCGCAGGGCACGCCTGCGCGTTGCACGGCGCGCAGCATGGCCTTGATGGGCAGGCTGGCGAAGTAGGCGGCAGGTCCGCCGGGCTGCACCGGGGTGTCTATGGGCTGTGCGCCACCGTTGTCTGGAATGCGCGCATCGTTGATGTTGATGCCGATGCGCTCGATGGACAGCGCTGCCCGACCACCTGCCAGGCCCAGGCACAGCGTGACGGTGGGCCGGTGTTCTAGCAACAGCGACTGCAGCCGCTGCAACGACTGCCCGAACACCGTGGGCAATTGCGCAGCCACCACCTGGTGTCCTGCGATGCGTTGCCCGTGCAGCGCTTGCGCAATGAGCCAGCTGGGGTTGTGCGCGCCACCACCAAACGGATCAAAACCGGTCAGAAGAATGGTGGGCCCGGCATGGGGCGCGCTATGGTGTGCGGCAGATGTCATGAAAGGCAGGCAAAAGCGGGGTGGAACACATCGTAAATCGTCCGCGCCAGGGCGGCCCCGCGCGTAACATGCAGGCTTGGCCGCCCCACCTGGAGGGCGCTGGAGAGACGCAATGAAATGGGAAGGCAATCGCGAGTCCGACAACGTGGAAGACCGCCGTGACGAGGGCGGCGGCGGTGGATCGCCGGTGTTTGGTGGGCGCAGCATCGGCATTGGCACCATCGTGATCGCGCTGGTGGGGGGCTGGGTGCTGGGCATCAACCCCTTGACCATCCTGGGGCTGCTCAGCGGCGGCGGTCCGGCGCCCCAGGTGCAGACGCAGCCCCATGCCCCGGCCCACCGCCCACCGGCCGATGACACCATGGCACGTTTTGTGTCCACGGTGCTTGCCGACACGGAGGATGTGTGGGGCGAGGTGTTCCGCCAGGGCGGCGGGCGCTACCAGGACCCGCGGCTGGTGTTGTTCCGGGGCGCTACGCCCACCGCATGTGGTACGGGGCAGGCAGCCATGGGGCCGTTTTACTGCCCCGCTGACCAGAAGGTCTACATCGACCTGGGGTTCTACGAGACTCTCAAGACCCGGCTGGGTGCCCCGGGCGACTTTGCCCAGGCGTACGTGATTGCCCATGAGGTGGGACACCACGTGCAGAACCAGCTGGGCATCAGCGCCAAGGTGGACCAGATGCGGGGCCGTGTGAGCAAGGTGGAATACAACGCGCTGTCGGTGCGGCTGGAGCTGCAGGCCGACTGCTTTGCGGGGGTGTGGGCCCACCACGCCCAGAAGTCCCGCCAGATCCTGGAGCAGGGCGACGTGGAAGAAGCCATGAACGCCGCCGCCAAGATTGGTGACGATGCACTGCAGCGGGCCAATGGCGGCGCGGTGGTGCCCGAGAGCTTCACGCATGGCACGAGCGCCCAGCGGCAGCGCTGGTTTAACAGCGGCCTGCAAAGTGGCAGTGTCAAGACCTGCGACACCTTTGCGGCGCGCAGCCTGTAGGCGCGCAATGCCCAGGGATTATTAGACCTTCTCCATGCCGCCGACCGCACCCGTGACTGCCTCGCTGCATCGCCGTGCCGGGCCTTCGGCGGGGGCTGAGGTCGGGCCTTCGGCGCCGCAGCCCTCGGGCGCAGCGGCGGCGTGGTCTGCGGCAGCGGTCACCGTGCCCCACGCCGTGGGGCTGGGGCTGCTGGCATTTGCGCCGCTGGCGGGCGAACATTCGCTGGCCGCGCTGGCTTTGTGGTCGGCTGCATTGCCCGGCCTGCTGCTGACCCTGGCGACACCCCGTGCCGGGGTGGTGTATGCACCGACCACGGTGGTGGCCCTGCTGTTTGCCGCCGTGCTGGCGACTGCCCACGGTGCGGCCCCGAGCCTGGGCCTGAGCGCGCGCCAGGTGCTGGCGGTCAGCGGTGCCACGGTGGCGCTGGCCTTTGTGTTCCAGTGGCTGCTGGGGGTGTTGCGGCTGGCGTCGGTGGCGCGGTTTCTTCCTATCTCGGTCACCCACGGGTTTGCAGCCGGTGTGGGCTTGTCGATGGTGGTGGGACAGGTGCGCAATGGCTTTGGCGCGGGTGCCGATGCGCTGTGGGACGCACGCACCGGCTGGCACTTGCTGGCTGCGCTGGCCGTGGTGGGGTTGGCCTGGGGGCTGCGCCGGCGCTGGCCCCGCATGCCAGGGCTGCTGTCGGCCGTGGCCCTGGTGGCACTGGCCGTGGCGCTGGCGGGGGTATGGGGTGTGGGGCTGGGCACTGTGTTTGTGCCGGCCGTGCCGCCCAGCGTGTTTGCCTGGCCCATGCTGCCCGACTGGACGGGCATTCCCTGGATGGCCCTGGCCCGGCAGCAGGGCTCCGCTCTGGTGGTGCTGGCGGTGCTGATGGCGCTGGTCAACAGCCTGGAGATTCTGGTATTCAACCAGGAGCTGGAGCTGGACCATGGCCTGCGTGGCAATGCCAACCTGGCGCTGCGCCGCGAGAGTTTGCTGGGTGCGCTGTGTGGGCTGATGGGCATGATTCCCGCGTCCACCAGCGCGTCGCGTTCGCGCATTGTGCTGGCGCAGGCGGGGGCCTCGCGCGATGCCCCGCGCTGGCACGCCGCCATCATGCTGGGTGTGGCGGTCACCGGGGCGTGGTGGCTGCACTGGGTGCCCATGGCCTGTCTTGCCGGGGGGCTGGTGCTGGCGGGGCTGATGCAGGTGCCGGGCCTCATGTGGTCGCTGGGCTATGCCCGCCGGTCCCGGGTGACCTGGGCGCAAAGCTGGCTGGTGGCGCTGGTGTTTGCCGTGATGGGGGGCGTGGGGGCGCTGGTGGCTGGCCTGGTGGTGGCCACGTTTGTGCTGCTGCACGACTCTGCCGCCACGGTGCTGCGCCATGTGCGTCTGGATGGCGAGCTGCGCTCGCGGCGCTTGCGCCGTGCCGGATCGGACAGCTGGCTGACGCCGCGCATGAACCAGGTGGCGGTGTTTGAACTGCAAGGTGTGATGTCTTTTGGCGTGGCTGCCCACCTGGCCGAGCAGGTGCGCATGCTGCTGCTGCCGCGCCATCGCTGGGTCATTCTGGACGCGGGCCGCGTGCCCGCGTGGGACAGCACGGCAATGGCCCAACTGCGGGCGCTGGTGCGTGACCTGGACCAGCAGGGCATCGCCGCGGCCGTGGCAGCCCTGGACCCCATGGCCGCCGAGCATGCGGGGGAGCATGTGCGCGCTTTTGCCGACCTGGACCGGGCGCTGGAATGGGCAGAGGTGGGTATCCTGTCGCAGCGGCCCATCGAGCAACGCCCTGCGCACCCCGAGCGCGATGTGCTGGGCGAGGTGGGCGAGGGCGTGCCCAGGGCCGCTGCCGAGGCCTTGCAGGCGCTGCTGGTGTCCCAGGCCGTCCCGCCCCATGGCGTGGTGTTCCATGCGGGGGATACGGACCATGACCTCCTCGTGGTCAAGTCCGGCCACATCACGCTGGTCACCCAGTGGCCGCCTGACAAGGGCTTGCGCCTGGCCACCGTCGGTCCGGGCATGGCGTTTGGCGAAATGGCCTTCCTCAATGGTGCGGCCCGCAGTGCCTGCGCGGGCGCGGAACGTGGCCCGGCGCATCTGGTGCGTTTGTCGCGCGCGCATTTTGATGCCTGGGCAAGGCAATACCCCGAGGCGGCCCTCACGGTGATGAACAACCTGGCCCAGATCGGCGCCCGGCGCTTGGCGGTGACCACGCGGCAGCTGCGGGCGGTGCTGGAGTAGCAGGGCAGGGCATCGGGTGTCGGAGTGCGGCTGTCCCAAGGTCCCACAAGGCGAATGAAAGGCCCTTGATTTCTATAATCAAAGGCTTCCCGACACCGCCTGGCAACCTCTCCTTGCCAACCCCATGGAATCCACTCCCTCGTCCTCCGCCGCAGATGCCCCCGTGGCCACCACCCCTTTTGAATGGATCGGCGGCGAAGAACGCGTGCGCGCCTTGACCGAGCGCTTCTATGACCTGATGGACCTGGAGCCCGGCTACACCGAGCTGCGTGCCGCCCATGGCAGCGACCTCGGCCAGGCGCGGCAAAAGCTGTTCATGTTTCTGTGCGGATGGCTGGGTGGCCCTTCGTACTACACCGACCAGTTTGGCCATCCGCGCCTGCGCGCGCGCCACATGCCGTTTGCCATCGGCATCAAGGAGCGCGATCAATGGGTGGCCTGCATGGACCAGGCCATGGGCGAGACCGGCGTGCCCTCCGACCTGCGCGTGCGGCTGAAGGAAAGCTTCATGGGCACGGCGGACTGGATGCGCAACAAAGGGGTGTAGCCCGCCCGCGAGGTGGTGCCCGTTTGCGCCGTTGAATGGCGCCCTGGTATGTTTCCTGGGGCCGCCTCCACAGGCTCTAAGATGCTCCCTCCAACAAATACAGGAGGTGGGGTATGTCGGCAACCGCATGGGTCGTGGTCGTTGTGCTGGTCGCGTTGGGCTTGTGGGCGGTGGCGGTCTATAACCGGCTGGTGCAGTTGCGCAACCGCATTGCCAACGCGTTTGGCCAGATCGACGTGCAGCTCAAGCGCCGTTATGACCTGATCCCCAACCTGGTAGAGGTGGCGCGTGGCTATCTGGCGCACGAGGCCGCCACGCTGGAAGCCGTGATCAAGGCCCGCACCCAGGCGCAGGGCGCGGCTGCGGCGGTGCGTGCCGCACCGCAAAGCGCCAGCGCCATGGGCGCGCTGGCGGCGGCAGAGGGTGTACTCGGCGGCAGCTTGGGCCGCCTGATGGTGGTGGCCGAGAGCTACCCTGAACTCAAGGCCGACGCCTCCATGCAGTCGCTGTCCGAAGAGATCACCAGCACGGAAAACCGCCTCGGTTTTGCACGTCAGGCCTATAACGACCAGGCGCTGGAGTTCAACGACGCGGCGGCGCAGTTCCCGGACCTCATCGTCGCGCGCCTGCTGGGTTTTACGCCCGCGCCCATGCTGGCATCCACGCAGTCCGATGAAGAGCGCGCCGCACCCCGGGTGAAGTTCTGACCCTTCCGCTTCCATTCGCATGAAGTTCTGGGATCACCAGCACAACGCGCGCAGCGAGACGCGTCGCTTGCTGCTGGGTTTTGCCTTCGCTGTGGTCGTTCTGGTAGCGGCTGTGCACGCTGCCCTGGCGTTGGCCTGGTGGCTGATGGTGGCGGTGCTGCCCGTGCACTTGCCCTTTCCACAAGGTTTTCTGGCCGCCAATGTGGGTGTCTCGCTGATGCTGGTGCTGGGGGGCTGGTGGGTGGAGACGTCCAACTTGCGCGCAGGCGGTGTCAAGTTGGCGCAGCGTGTGGGCGCGCGCGAGTTGCGCCCGTCGCTGTCGCACGCCGAGCAGCGGCTGTCCAACATCGTGGACGAGCTGTGCATTGCCGCGCACATGCCGCGCCCGCAGATCATGGTCATGCCGCGCACCGATGCCATCAATGCGTTCGCTGCCGGGTGGGACGAGAGCGACGCCGTCATTGCCGTGACGCAGGGTGCCCTGGACTACCTCACCCGCGAAGAGATGCAGGGCATGGTGGCGCACGAGCTGAGCCATCTGCATGAGGGCGACACCCGCCTGAAGATGCGCCTGGCGGGCATGGTGTTCGGGCTGGAGCTGGTCTACAACTTTGGCGACACGATGCGCGAGCGTCGGGGCCTGGCCTGGTGGTTCGGCTCGGCCATCATGGTGGCGGGCTTTGCGGGCTGGCTCACCGGCCGCATGCTCAAGGCCGCAGTATCGCGACAGCGCGAATACCTGGCCGACGCACGCGCGGTGCAATGGACCCGCAGCCGCGATGGCCTGGGTGGCGTACTGCGCAAGGTCATGGCCCAGCGTCGTGACACCCCGGCCGGGTATGCCGAGAACCCCGTCCACACCGGCGTGGCCCACCCGGCCGTGCAACACATGCTGCTGGTGGATGTACCCGGCCGCAGCCGCATGGAGCGCTGGCTGGATACCCACCCCACGCTCGACGACCGCGTGCAGCGCGTGTATGGCCGCCGCATGCAGCCTTTGCCCGCCGTGCCCGTGCATGCAGGGCATGAATCGGCGCGGCGTGACGAGGGTGGGGCGCCCGGTGCCGTGTCAATCGCCTCGCTGGTAGACCCGTTTGCACGATTTATGTAGCGCAGACGCGGTCGGAGCCTTGGGGCACGCGTTGGGATGCGGTGGTTACTGCAGGATGGCGGTTTGGCCCAGCTTGCGGTGCGGGCATCTAAAGGCAGGCACTTACGCCGCAGTCCCGTTGTCCTCCCTCCCTCGCTGGGCAAAGTAGCGGGCGGGTGACGTACCAAACAAGCGACGGAACATGGCGATGAAGTTGCTGGGCGTGGCGTAGCCCAGGGTGTCGCCCACCTGGGCCACCGTCTCTCCGCGTGCCAGGGCCTCCAGCGCATGCACCAGCCCTGCCTGCTGACGCCACTGCGCAAAGCTGGAGCCCAGTTCGGCCTGGCACAGGCGGCTGAGTGTGCGCGGTGACATACCGCCCCATGCGGCCCAGTCGGCCAAGGTGCGCGTGTCGCCCGGCGCCGCTAGCACGGCCTGGGCCACACGCAGCAGGCGTCGGTCGGTGGGCCTGGGCAGGTGCAGTGGCTCGTGGGGTGCCGCCTGGATTTCGTCGAGAAGAACCTTCACCAGTCGGCGCTGTGCGGGTGTCGGTGTGTCTTGTGCGTCCCAGTCTGTGGCACGGCGCACCAGTGCGCGCAGGAGTTCGCTCACTCCAAAAACGCAAGGTTGCGGCGGCAGACTGCGCGATGCCTCGGGGGTGATGACCACATTCCACCCGCGCGTCACGCCACTGATGCTGGCGGTGTGGGGCATGCCGGGTGGGATCCAGCCCGCGCGGTGCGGGGGAAGCAGCCACGAGCCCTGGTGCGTGCGTACATGGATCAGCCCGTTTTCGATGCAGAACATCTGGCCACGCAGGTGGCTGTGCCAGTCGGTCTCGCGTGTTCCGAGCTGAAAGTCGCTAGAAGGCCGATGGTCGCCCCAGACTGCATATAGCGGTGGGCCGTCCGCCCGCTCGCTGAGTTCACGCAGAGCCGCGTTCACCGGACTGGATGGATTGCGCGCTAGGGGTTCTGGCATTGTGGCCCAAATGCATTGTTTATGGTCTGAACAACGTTATCACGATACCGCGTGCTGGCGGGAGACTGCAGGCTTCTTCTGTTTGACTTCTGGAGCAACTGCCATGTCTTCCGTTTCCCCTCCCGTTCCCGCCGCACTGCTGCGCCCGGGGCTTCCTGTCTGGCTCATCGTCGCCATGGCCTGCATTGCCTCGTTCATGGTGGTGATGGACGGTTCCATCGTCAACGTGGCCCTGCCCGCCATGCAGCGTGACCTGGGCCTGGCGCACGGCACGCAGCAATGGGTGATCGACGCCTACTTGCTCACCCTGGGCGGCTGCATGCTTCTGGCAGCCCGTGCGGGCGACCTCTATGGCCGCCGGCCCGTGCTGCAGTGGGGGCTGGCGCTGTTCACTGTGGCCAGTTTGGCTGCCGGGTGGGCTCAGGGTGCTCCCATGCTGTTGGTTGCGCGCGCTGTGCAGGGTATGGGCGCCGCCGTATTGGCCACTTCTTCCATGACACTGGTGATGGCGGCGACCCATCATGACCCGCAGGCACGCGCCCGCGCGCTATCGCTGTGGGCGGCGCTGAACTCGGCGGGATTTGCGTTGGGCGTGGTGGCTGGGGGCCTGCTGACCGAAGCCTTGGGCTGGCGTTGGGTCATGTTCGTCAACGTGCCCGTAGGGGTTGCTTTGATGGCGGGTGTCGCCTGGGGGCTGCTGCCGCCCCTGCGCGCTGGCCAGGTCCAGCGGCTGGATCTGCCGGGCGCGTTGTTCTCTACGTTGGGTTGTGCAGCTCTGGTATGGGGCATCACGCAGTCGGCGCAGCGGGGCTGGGGCAACCCGTGGGTGTTGGGTAGCCTGGGGGCTGCGGTGCTGTTGTGTGCCTGTTTCGTGGTGGTGGAGCGGCGCAGCGCCCACCCGCTGGTGCGCCTGTCGGTGTTTGATCTGCCCGGGCTGCGCGTTGGCAACGTGCTCATGCTGGTGCTGGGGGCCACGCTGGCGGCTTCCGTCTATCTGCTGTCGGCAGCGCTACAGCATGGGGTGGGGTACGGCCCGCTGGATACGGGCCTGGCCCTGCTGCCCATGGCGCTGGCCCTGGCGGCCATGCGCCAGTGTTTTGCGGGGCCCATGGCGGCTGGCAAGGCCGGGCGACTGCCGCTGTGGGGCTCCTTGGTGGCTGCAGCCGGGCTGGTGTGGCTGTGTGTGTTGCCGCCGCAGCCCGACTACCTGGCAGACGTGCTGGGCCCCGTGCTGTTGGTGGGCTGTGGTCTGGGCGCGCTGATTCTGTCGGCCACCCTGGCTGTGACGCGGGGCGTGCCGCCGCAGGATGCGGGCCTGGCATCGGGGCTGGCCAATACCGCCAGGCAACTGGGGGGTGCGTTGGGAGTGGCCTGTGTGGCCACACTGGCCGGGTCCGTGGGGCAAGGGGTAGAAGCGGTGGTGCCGCAGGCCGCCCTGCTGGCGGGTTACCACGTGGCGTTTGACTTGACGGCCGTTCTCAGCCTCCTGTGTGGATGGGTGTCCATGGGTTTGCACAGGGGGTAGGGGTGTGGCGTGCTGGTGCCTGCCTATGATGGAGGTTGCTCGTATTCCGCCCGTCGTTCGGCTGGTATCGCGTCCCCACTTCGCCACCCATTTTCAGGAGAACTTCCGCCATGTCACGCGATGCCCGTTTTGAGGAACAAGCCCAGGTACTGGGCTACTGCTTTGATGGCGAGATCAAGATTGGTGGCAACTACGTCCCGCTCGTGCGGGACGGCCACCACATCTACCTGAGCGGGCAGATCCCGCGCGTGGGCGACACGGTGGTCGCCACGGGCGCGGCGGGGGCCGGTGCCTCGCTGGCCGACGCGCAAAAAGCCGCGAAGGTGTGTGTGATGCGGGCGCTGGCCTTGCTGCAGCGCTCGCTGGGTTCGCTTGATGCCGTGCAATCCATTTTGCGCATCACTGTGTACGTGCAGTCGGCGCCCACCTTCACGCAGCAAAGCGAGGTGGCCGATGGTGCCTCCGAGGTGCTGTTTGCCGTGCTGGGCGAGGCTGGTGCCCACACCCGCACCTCGGTGGGTGTGCTGCAGTTGCCCAAGAACGCGACGGTGGAGGTGGACTTGATCGCGTCGGTGGCGCCATGACGACGCCTGCTGCTGTGCACCGAGGTAGTTGCCTGTGTGGTGGCGTGCGTTACGAGACCACGGCGCCATTGCAGGGTGCATCGCACTGCCACTGCTCGATGTGCCGCAAGGCGCATGGTGCGGCGTTTGGCAGCTATGGCAGCGTGTTGCGTGTGCACCATCGCTTCGTGTCTGGGCAAGGGCTGACGCGCACCTACCGGTCTTCGCCCCAGGTCACGCGCACGTTTTGCTCGGTGTGTGGCTCGCCCTTGCTGTGGCACAGCGAAGGCCCCTATACCGAGTGGGTGGCCGTGCCGCTGGGTACCTTGGACACCGCCTACGAGACCCCGCCCCAAAAGCACATCCATGTGGCCTCCAAAGCCGCATGGGTAGTGATCTGTGATGGTTTTCGGCAAGAGGCCGAAGGATAGATCGGTACCCCATGGCAGCACCGTTGAACTCTTACCCCCGTTTTAATGTTTTCGGCCGGATCGTCGAAGTGCGCCGCGAAGGTGCGCTGTGGCAGGCCTACCGCGTGGGCGCAGATGGCAAGCGCTCACCGTCGGGCTTTGTGATCCCCGACTTTGTCCAAGAGCATGAGCTGGCACAGTTTCTGGAAGACCTGTTTCACGAAAGCGCCTCGCCGCATAACGGCGACGTGTACCGCATCGAGTGAGTCGCTGCAAGGCGCACTGACCGCAGCACGAAGCACAAGTGTTGCGGCCACGTTGCCACGTCACACCGCTGTCAAACCCGGCCCAGACACTCGGTCCCTTGTTTCAATTCGGGACTGTTCATGTCTGAACGCACTCTGGGCTTTCTGATTTCTCCTTCGCATGTTTCACGCCGCCTGGCTGCATGGGGCATGGTGGCGCTGGCCGCGTCGCTGGCTGCCTGCGGCGGCAGCAGCGACAACGCCAGCAGCAACGCGGGCGCCACGGCCACGCTGGCCGTTCTGGAGACCACCGACCTGCACTTCAACGTGCGCAGCTACGACTACTTCAAGCTGGCCGAAGACAAAAGCTACGGCTTTGAGCGCACGGCCACGCTGGTGCGCGCGGCCCGCAAGGAGTTTGCCAACACGCTGCTGGTGGACAACGGCGACACCATCCAGGGCACTGCGCTGGCCGACTACGAGGCCAGCATCAGCCCTATCCCGTGCACGCAGCAGCTGTCCATGTACAAGGCCATGGGCGCGCTGGGCTTTGATGCGGGCACGTTGGGCAACCACGAGTTCAACTACGGCCTGCCCTTCCTGAACCAGGTGCTGGGCGGTGGGCTGGAGGTGGACGGCGTGGACCCCTCCAAGAAATGCGCTGGCGCTGGCTACCCCGCCGTGCTGGCCAACGTGTACAGCAATAAGACCAAGAAGCCGCTGGTGCAGCCCTACACGCTGCTGGAGCGCACGCTGGTGGCCAAGGGTACGGATGGCAAGGAAGTGAAGCTGCCGATCAAGATCGGCGTGATCGGCTTCACCACACCCGGCATCATGAACTGGGACAAGCGCTACCTGGAAGGCAAGGTCTACACCGAAGGCGCCGTTGAGTCCGCCAACAAGTACGTGCCCGAGCTGCGCGCCAAGGGGGCTGACATCGTGGTGGCTTTGTTGCACGGCGGGCTCGACAGTGCCGCCTACTCGGCCACCATGGAGAACCCGGGCCTGTACCTGTCGAAGGTGGCAGGTATCGACGCGATGGTGATGGGCCATCAGCATGGCGTGTTCCCCGACACGGCCGCCACGCCCAGCTTCAACCTGGCCGGCGTGGACCACAAGGCGGGCACCATCAACGGCGTGCCTGCCGTCATGGCCAGCTCCTGGGGCAAGGCCCTGGGTGTGGTGCAACTGGCGCTGCAATGGGACGGCAGCAAGTGGGTGGTCAACAAGTCCGCCAGCAAGAGCGAGCTGCGCAACATCCAGAACAAGAATGCCGCAGGCGCCACGGTGACCGTGGACGCCGACCCCGCCATCGCCCCGCTGATCGAGACCCAGCACCAGGCCGCGATCAAGTACGTGAAGACACCCATCGGCCAGACCGACTTCCGCATGAGCACGCTGTTTGCTGATGTAGGTGACCCCGGCGCGATCCAGATCGTGAACCAGGCGCAGCAGGCTTATGTGGCGGCCTACATCAAGGCCAGCCTGCCGCAGTATGCGCAGCTGCCGGTGTTGTCGGTGAGCGCACCGTTCAAGAGCGGCTTCCAGGGCGGGGCGGACTACACCGACGTGGCCGTGGGCCCGCTGGCCATCAACAACGCGGCCGACCTGTACCTGTACCCCAACACCGTGTACGCGGTGAAGGTCAACGGTGGCGACATCAAGAACTGGCTCGAAGCCGCCGCCAAGCGCTTCAACCAGATCGACCCGGTCAAGACCACCGAGCAACAGCTCATCAGCACCTTCCCGGGCTACAACTTCGACATGTTCACCACGGCGGACATGCAGTATGAGATCGACGTGACCCAGCCCGTGGGCAGCCGCATCAAGAACCTGACGTATCTGGGCAAACCCATCGATGTGGCGCAGGAGTTTGTGATCGCCACCAACAACTATCGCGCTACCAGCGGCAAGAGCTTCATCGACAAGCTCGACGGCTCGGGCACCATCTGGGCTTCGCCCGACGCCAACCGCGACGTGGTCATCGACTACATCCGCAAGAACCCGGCAGTGACCCGCGCGGCCAACGGCGCTGCCAAGAGCTGGCGCTTTGCCAAGGCCACGGTGGCGGGGCCGGTGGTGTTCAGCTCAGGCGCCAATGCCCTCAGCGTGGCGCAGGCGGCCGGGCTGGGCAACGTGTCGCTGCTGGCGGCCGATGACGGCTCGGGCAAGGGCACGTCAAAGTACGGGATCGACCTCTCGAAGTAATGCGGGAGTGAAGGGGCGGTCGCTCTCCACAGTTCCCGCTTTCCGGGTTGGCCGAGGGCGGGGCCGTTCTGCGACTGCCTATGGGTGGCCGAACGGCAGCTTCGGTGCACGGAATCTCCTTGACGGTGTTGTCAGCGGCGGCTCATGATGGGCACAAATGCCGTCTCTTGGAGACAAAGTGTTACGTGTTAGAGTGACCGTCATGGGCTAACCATGGCTCCCCATCAGGGCCCATCTCCCGCCATTCTCTCTTGGAGTCACTATGAACCGAATCGCCATCCGCCAATCGGCCTGCGCAGGGTTGGGGCTGTTTTCCTCGTTTGCGGTGCTGGCCCAGCCGGCTTCCGGCGGAGTCATCAGCTTCGGATTGGGTTCCTCCATTCCCACCTTGTCGGATTGGGGGATGATGGCTTTGGTCGGTGCCTTGGGACTGTTTGCCTGGAATGCCTTCCGCCTTGCGGGGCACGGAGCCAAGTTCTACTCTCTGTTGGCTGCGGCGGTGGTGGTGACCCTGGTATTGGGTAGTGTCTTTGGCGCACGCAATGCCTACTCGAATGGCAGCATCAATGCTGCCAACTACATTGGGTCTTCGTACAACTTCCCGGCCAATATTGACGAGGTGGTCTACAACGCCGGGGATAAAGATGTGTTTATCCTGAGCATTCAGGCGACTCCCGGTTATACGGTCGTGACGCCCAATACCCTGCCCCAATGCCAGGTAGGAATGAAGATCCCAGCCCATAGCGCCATTCCCTTTTGCTACGTCCGGGTTCAGGGTGGTCCGGTTTGAGCGGAAGCTTTACGGTCAAATCTTAGAAGAATATCGTGCGGGTGATGCCGTATGATTGCTCTGAAATATATAGCGATCAGTGCTTTTATGGCAAGCGCTAGGGCCTATTTCGCAACATCTTCCGCGCTGAGCGCAGCAGCACCACCAACGCACCTGCTCCACCTTCATCTCCCCGGGCTTGCACAAAGGCCAGGACTTCGTTTTTCTGCACCAGCCAGCTGTGTACCCGACCTTTGAGCACCGGACTTTTCCCCGGTGAACCCAGGCCTTTGCCGTGCACCACGCGCACGCAGCGCTTGCCTTGCTTTTGCGCGTCGCGCAGGAACTGGCCCAGGGCCTCGCGGGCTTCGTCGGTGCGCAGCCCGTGCAGGTCCAGCTGGGCCTGCAGTGTCCACTCTCCCTTGCGCAGCCGCCGCGTGATGTCCGGCCCCACGCCGGGGCGGCGAAAGCTCAGGGCCTCGTCAGTTTCGAGCAGAGAGCTCACATCAAAGTCGTCGCTGATGGATTCGAGCAGCACGCGCTGTTCGTCCAACTGGTGTTGCACGGGGATGGGAGGGGGCAACTTGGGCTCATGCTCCACGGTGCCGGGGGGGCGCATGCGGTGCACCGGGCCCACAGCCAGTTCGAAAAAGCGGTGGGCATCGCGGGCGCGGAGATCGGCCTCCTGACGGGCCTTCTCGTGTGCGGCGGCCTCGGCGCGGTCTTGTTCCAGTTGCTTGCGAATCTGCTTCAGGTCTTGCAGCGAATGTATGACATTGGCAGCATTGGTCACCGAGGTGTCAGCGATGGAGGAACGAGATGGCCGAGGGCTCATACCAGGCCCTTTTCTGCCATCGACAGCGCCTGGCCCGGCGCCACGATCACGTGGTCGAGCACGCGCACATCCACCAGGGCCAGCGTGGTCTTCAGGGTCTGGGTCAGCGCCTCGTCGGCGCGGCTGGGTTGCACGCTGCCGCTGGGGTGGTTGTGGGCCAGCACCACAGCGGCGGCCTGGTGGTGCAGGGCGCGCAGCACCACCTCGCGCGGGTACACACTGGTCTGCGTGAGCGTGCCGCGAAACAGCTCCTCCAGCGCCAACAGGCGGTTTTGTGCGTCCAGAAACAGCACCGCAAACACCTCGTGTCCCTTGGCGGCCAGGTGCAGTTGCAAATAGTGCTTGACGGTATCGGGCGAGTCGAACACCTCGCGTTCGCGCAGCTGCTGGGCCAGGGCGCGGCGGGCCAGCTCCAGCACGGCCACCAGCTCGGCGCGTTTGGCGGGGCCCAGGCCCTTGATGCGTTCCAGGTCGGCCGCGCTGGTGTGCAACAGCCCGGCAATGCCGCCAAAGCCGCCGGTGAAGGCGCCCGTGTCCGGGTCAATGCCGGGCGGGTCCAGCAGCTCCTGCGCCATCTGCAGGACGCCCTTGCCCACGATGCCCGTGCGCAGCAGGATGGCCAGCAGCTCGGCATCGGCCAGCGCGGCGGGGCCGCGCGCCAGCAGTTTTTCGCGGGGCTGGGCGTCGGCGGGCAGGTCTTTGATGGCCATGGAAGAGGAGGTGGTACGCGCCAGCAGCGGTGGCTGCGGTAGGGGTTTGCCCGGTTTTCTACAATCGGGGCAGTTTATCGGGACTCTCATGACCTCTACCGCCACCCCCCTTCCCACCGTTCAGCCGGGCTCCTTTCTCACGCTGCACTACCGCCTGGCTGGTCCGGTGGGGGATGTGATCAACACCTTTGCCGACAAGCCGGCCACCCTGTCGCTGGGCACGGGCGAGCTGTCGCCAGCCGTGGAGCAGCGCCTGCTGGGCCTGGCCGAGGGCACGCGCACCACGTTCGAGCTGCCTGCGGGCGAGGCCTTTGGCGAGCGCAACCCCGACATGCAGCAGTGGGTGGCGCGCAAGCTGATGAACGAGCTGGGTGACCCCGACGAAAAATACAACGTGGGCGACGTGGTGCAGTTCCCCACGCCCGACGGCCAGGGCAGCTACGCCGGGGCCGTGATGCAGGTGCGTGACGACGGCGCCGTGCTGTTCGACTTCAACCACCCGCTGGCGGGCCAGCCCGTGACTTTTGAAGTGCAGCTGATCGGGATCCTGTGATGCTGGCGCCGAAAGAAATCCTGCTGGCCGAGCCGCGCGGCTTTTGCGCCGGGGTGGACCGCGCCATCGAGATCGTGGAGCGCGCCATCCAGAAGTTTGGCGCCCCCATCTATGTGCGCCACGAAATCGTGCACAACACCTACGTGGTGAACGACCTCAAGGCCAAGGGCGCGATCTTCATCGAAGAGCTGTCGGACGTGCCGCCTGGGGCCACGCTGGTCTTCAGCGCCCACGGCGTGAGCAAGGCGGTGCAGCAAGAGGCCGAGGCGCGTGGCTTCAGCATTTTTGACGCCACCTGCCCGCTCGTGACCAAGGTGCACGTTGAAGTGGCCAAGCTCGCCAAAGAGGGCTACGAGTTCATCATGATTGGCCACAAGGGCCACCCCGAGGTGGAGGGCACCATGGGCCAGCTGGACCACGGCATCCACCTGGTGGAAGACGTGGAAGACGTGGCGCGCGTGCAGCCTGCGCAGACCGAAAAGCTGGCCGTGGTCACACAGACCACGCTCTCGGTGGACGATGCGGCCGAAATCTCTGCCGCCGTGCGTGCGCGCTTCCCCAGTGTGCGCGAGCCCAAGCAGCAGGACATCTGCTACGCCACGCAAAACCGGCAGGACGCCGTCAAGGTGCTGAGCCCTCAGGTGGATGTGGTGATCGTGGTGGGCAGCCCCACCAGCTCCAACAGCAACCGCCTGCGCGAGTTGGCGGCCAAGCTGGGCACCACCGCCTACATGGTGGACAGTGCTGATGAGCTGCAGGGTGAGTGGTTCAAGGGCCGTTCGCGCGTGGGGCTCACGGCGGGCGCATCGGCGCCTGAAATCCTGGTGCAGCAGGTCATCGACCGCATCAAGGCGCTGGGCGCTGTGTCGGTCCGCACCATGGCGGGCATCGAGGAAACCATCAAGTTCCCGCTGCCCAAGGGGCTCAAGATCGACGCGGCCACGGGGCTGGAGATTCGTGAGCGCACGCCAGAGACAGGTCCATCGGCCCACTGACGGTGGCGTGAAGGGCCGCCGGTGATCGTGCAAGGGCGCCATCAGGCGCCCTTTTTTTGTTTACTCCTGAATTGATAGCGTTCGGCGCATATTCTTCTAGCACCAGCGGCCATTTTTATTCAAATATTCCCTTACAGGGGCACGGCGGGCCCGCTCCACAGGTCCAGTGGCGGGTCGGCTGCCACGGAGCGCAGGATGTCGGTGCGCGAGATAAAGCCCGACAGCACGCCCGCCTCGTCCGTCACCGGCAGGCCCGGCAGGCCCGTGTCCAGCAGCACGGCGGCCACGCGGCGCAGCTCGGTGTCGGGGGACACCGTGGGCACCGGGCTCACCATCACCTCGGCCACCGGGCGGCGGGCCAGGTCAATGGCCTGTTTGACGGCGCCGGGCTCGGGCAGCAGGTCCAGTGGCGCCATGTCGGCCCTCAGCAGCAGTCCGATCACACGGCCCAGCGCGTCCAATACGGGCGCCTGCGCCACTTTGTGCTCGGCCAGGGTCTGCCAGGCATCGTTCACACGCACGTCGGGCGCCACACTCACGCCGCCGGTGGTCATCACATCGCTCACCTTGGTCAGCGGCTGGCGGGTGCTGGCCTGTGGGCCTTGCTCGGTCTGTGCGTAGGCGCTCACGGCGTCGTGCATGCGCAGGTTGACGATGGCTGCAGGCGCAGCAGCGTTGGTGTCGGCCGCAGTGGGGCGGGGCGGGGCCGTGAAGACGGGCCCTGGCTGGCCATCTTGTGCGTCCATGGCCCGCGTGCGCAGGGCCTGCGGGCGCTGCACGCTGCGCACCGCAGAAATACGTGCCAGGTTTTCGGGGCCACCCCGGTACATCTGGCCTGACGGGCCGAAAACAAAGAACATGATTTTTCTCCTGCGCGCAGGCCGGCCAGCGCGGTGGGGTGGGGACTGCTCTGCCCATGTTATCGGCAGTTGTGCGGCGCGCGTGCAGTCAGCGTTGTGTCTGCATGTTGCGGGCAGCCCCTACACTGCCCCCTTCTTTTGACACCATCTGCCATTCGGAGCCCCTGCATGATCGACCGCGCCGCCATTGCCGCTGCCCGCCGCCAACTGGCCACCCAGCCCGACTTTCTGCGCACCACGCCGCTGATGCGCCTGTCCGGCAAGTCCTTGGGCGCGGACTGTGCAGAGGTCTGGCTCAAGCTGGAGCATTTGCAGGTGGGCGGCAGCTTCAAGGCGCGCGGCATGTTGTACCGCCTGCTGGCCAACCCGGTGCCAGAGAGCGGTGTGATCATTGCCTCCGGCGGCAACGCCGGCATTGCCGTGGCGGCGGCCGCCCAGGCCCTGGGGGTGCGCTGCGAGGTCTTTGTGCCTGAGGTCTCGCCCGAGGCCAAACGTGCCCGCCTGCGCGCGCTGGGGGCAGAGGTGGTCGTCACCGGCGCCGCATATTCCGAAGCCTTTGAAGCCTGCGTGGCCCGTCAGAAGGCCACGGGTGCGCTGCAGGCCCATGCCTACGACCAGCCCGAAGTGGTGGCAGGCGCGGGCACACTGGCGCTGGAGATCGAAGAGCAGGGCGGCCGCTTGCCCGACTCGGTGCTGGTCAGCGTGGGCGGTGGCGGCCTCATTGGCGGTGTGGCCGCGTGGGTGGAAAGCCGCGCCCATGTGGTCGCACTGGAGCCCGAACGCGCGCCTACGCTGCACGCCGCGCGGGCTGCGGGCCAGCCCGTGGATGTGGATGTGGGCGGCGTGGCCGCTGACTCGCTGGGTGCCAAGCGCATCGGTGCCATTGGCTGGGAGGTGAGCCAGCGCCATGTGCACGACGCGTTGCTGCTGCCCGATGACGCCATCCGCGCGGCCCAGCTGTGGCTGTGGAAGGAGTTGAAACTGGCTGTGGAGCCCGCCGCCGCGCTGGGCCTGGCCGCACTGCAAACCGGCGCCTACAAGCCCCAGCCACAAGAAACGGTGGCCCTGATTCTCTGCGGCGCCAACTTTGATCCGACAAATCTATAGCCCCCTGGGCCGCTGCGCGTCTTCCCCCTCAAGGGGGACGCCCCCAGCGCGGCGGGACGGCCCTTGCGCGGGGGCCCTGATCTGGTACGTGCCAGTTGCCAGGGCTCTGCACGACAGCTGTGCCGTTGCTCTGAACTTGGCTTTTCTGCCAGCCCTCTAAAATCGACCCCATGCTTGACATTCTTCTCCTCCGCAAAGACCTCGACACCGCCATCGCGCGGCTGGAAACCCGCAAAAAGCCCCAGGCCTTCCTGGACGTCTCCGCTTTCCAGGCCCTGGAGTCTGAACGCAAGACGCTGCAGACCCGAACCGAAGAGCTGCAGGCCCAGCGCAACCAGCTGTCCAAGCAGGTCGGCATGCTGATGAGCCGGGGTGACAAGGACGGCGCCGAAGCCGTCAAGGCCCAGGTGGCCGCAGGCAAGGTGGAGCTGGAGCAATCCGCCGCGCGCCTGGAGCAGATCCAATCCGAACTGTTGGCCATGTTGGTGGCCGTGCCCAACTTGCCGCACGAGTCCGTGCCGGTGGGCAGCGACGAAGCTGGCAATGTGGAAGTGCGCCGCTGGGGCGCGCCTGCCAATTTCGATTTCGAGGTGAAAGACCATGTCGATGTCGGCACCCCGCTGGGCCTCGATTTCGACATGGGCGTCAAGCTGTCGGGCTCGCGCTTCACCGTGATGAAGGGCCCCATCGCCCGCCTGCACCGCGCATTGAGCCAGTTCATGCTGGACGTGCAGACGCAAGAGCACGGCTACACCGAGTGCTACGTGCCCTATGCCGTGAACGCCGACTCGCTCAAGGGCACAGGCCAGTTGCCCAAGTTCGAAGGCGACCTGTTCGCTGCCAAGAAGGGCGGCCAGGATGGCGAGCCCGTGCCCGACAACGCGGCCCTCTACCTCATCCCCACCAGCGAAGTACCACTGACCAACTTTGTGCGCGACGTGGTGGTCGCCGAGGCCGACCTGCCCATCAAGCTCACGGCCCACACGCCGTGCTTCCGCTCCGAAGCCGGCAGCTACGGCCGCGACACGCGCGGCATGATCCGCCAGCACCAGTTCGACAAGGTCGAGATGGTGCAGATCGTGCACCCCGACAAGAGCTACGAAGCGCTGGAGGAAATGACCCGCCACGCAGAAGCCGTGCTGCAAAAGCTGGGCCTGCCCTACCGCGTGATGAGCCTGTGCACCGGCGACATGGGCTTTGGCGCCGCGAAGACCTACGACCTGGAAGTGTGGCTGCCCGCGCAGAACACCTACCGCGAGATCAGCTCGGTGAGCAACTGCGAAGCCTTCCAGGCGCGCCGCCTGCAAGCCCGCTTCAAGAATGCCCAAGGCAAGAACGAGCTGCTGCACACTCTGAACGGCTCGGGTCTGGCCGTGGGCCGCACGCTGGTGGCAGTGCTCGAAAACTACCAGCAGGCCGACGGCAGCGTGACGGTGCCTGAGGTGCTGCGCCCCTACCTGGGCGGCACCGCTGTGCTCAAGCCCTGAAAATCTGGCTATAATCGAAGGCTTCGACACATAGGAGAGGTGGCAGAGTGGTCGAATGTACCTGACTCGAAATCAGGCGTAGTGGCAACACTACCGTGGGTTCGAATCCCACCCTCTCCGCCAGCATCAAGGCCCTGTAGCTATCTAATCAATAGCACAGGGCCTTTTTTTTGGGTCCGTTGGAACAATTCAGGCGGCTCGCTGGCCCGCTTCGGATGGCGCTGGTGAAGCGGCTCGCTGGCCCGCTTCGGATGGCGCTGGTGAAGCGGCTCGCAGATTCGCCATGGTGTTCGTATCGCTGTGCAGACGCAGGACGGGTAGGGTATTCGTTGCATTGCATGGCCGCGTTCCGCGCAGCGCCAGAATACGGGTAGCGCGCCCCGCGCCTGATGCCACGAAAGAACCTCGCATGCTCCCTGAGACCCTGACAACATCCCCCATCCGCCTGACCCAGTACAGCCACGGGGCGGGCTGTGGCTGCAAGATCAGCCCCAAGGTGCTGGACGTGATCCTGGCGGGCAGTGGGGCGCAGCACCTGGACCCCAGGCTCTGGGTGGGCAACACCTCGCGGGACGATGCGGCGGTGTATGCCCTGGATGCAGAGCGCGGCGTGGTGTCCACCACCGATTTCTTCATGCCCATCGTGGATGACCCGTACGACTTCGGGCGCATTGCTGCCACCAATGCGATCAGCGACATCTACGCCATGGGTGCCGATCCGCTGATGGCCATTGCCATCCTGGGGTGGCCGGTGAATGTGCTGCCGCCCGAGGTGGCGCGTGAGGTGGTGCGCGGGGGGCGTGCGGTGTGCGACGCGGCGGGCATTCCCCTGGCAGGCGGTCACTCCATCGATGCGCCGGAGCCCATTTTCGGCCTGGCGGTGACGGGCATCGTCGAAAAGCGCCATCTCAAACGCAACGACACGGCCACGGCGGGTTGCCGCCTGTATCTGACCAAGCCCCTTGGGATCGGCATCCTGACCACCGCAGAGAAAAAGGCCAAGTTGCGCGCACAGGATGTGGGGGTGGCGCGCGACCTGATGTGCACGCTCAACCGGCCAGGGAGCCGATTCGGCCGGCTGGCAGGCGTGGCAGCCATGACGGATGTGACCGGCTTCGGCCTGTTGGGGCATCTGGTCGAAATGGCGGAGGGCAGCGGCTTGAGCGCTGTGATTGACTACGCGGCAGTACCCCGCCTGGAGGGAGTGGACTACTACATGGACCAGGGCTGTGTGCCCGGCGGCACGCTGCGCAACTTTGACAGCTACGGCGCGAAGATTGCGCCTCTGACAGAAGTGCAAAAGCACCTGCTGTGCGACCCTCAGACCAGCGGGGGTCTGCTGGTGGCCGTGAGGCCGGAGGGCGAGGCCGAGTTCCTGCAGGTGGCCGCGGAAATGGGCCTGGCGCTGCAGCCCATCGGTCAACTCATCCCGCGACAGGCCTTTGCCGTCGAGTTGCGCTGATGCCCGACAACCTGACGGACTACCGGCACATCTTCCTGAACGATGTGCCCATGATGGATGTGCGCGCGCCGGTGGAGTTTGGGCAGGGCGCGTTTCCTGGGGTTGCCAACCTTCCCCTGATGGACGACGGCGAGCGTCAGCAGGTGGGCACCTGCTACCAGCACAAGGGCCAGGAGGCCGCGATTGCGCTGGGGCACCAGCTGGTGTCTGGCGGCATCAAGCGCCAGCGCATTGAGGCGTGGGCGCAGTTTGCGCAGGAGCATCCACAAGGCGTGCTGTACTGCTTTCGCGGCGGGTTGCGCTCGCAGATCGTGCAGCAATGGTTGCTGAACGAGGCGGGCATCGACTACCCCCGGGTGGTGGGGGGCTACAAGGCCATGCGCGGGTTCCTCATCGGCACCACGCAGGCTGCGGCGGCGGAGTGTGGGTTTGTGGTGCTCAGTGGCCTGACCGGCACCGGCAAGACCGAAGTGATTGCGCAACTGTCCAACGGCTTGGACCTGGAAGGCCATGCCAACCACCGTGGCTCCAGTTTTGGCCAGCGCGTCAGCGGCCAGCCGACGCAGATCGATTTTGAGAACCTGCTGGCCATCGATGTGCTGAAGAAACGAGCACGGGGCCATGCGACTTTTGTGCTGGAGGACGAGGGTCGCCATGTGGGCAGCTGCTCGGTGCCCCTGGAGCTGCGGCAGCGGCTGGAGCAGGTGCCCATCGTCTGCCTGGAGGACGCTTTCGATGCCCGTGTGGAGCGCATCTTGCGCGACTATGTGTGGCAGCAGTGCGCAGATTTTGTGGCTGTCCATGGCGAGGTGGCGGGTACCGACCTGTTTGCAGCGCGGTTGCTCGATAGCTTGGGCAAACTCGCCAAGCGCCTTGGGGGCGACCGCTACCAGGCGCTTCGTGGGTCGATGCAGGCAGCGCTGGTACAGCAACGCAATCAGGGTGACCTGTCTCTGCACCGCGGCTGGATTGCTGCACTCATGCGCGACTATTACGACCCGATGTATGCCTACCAGCGGCAAAGCCGGGCTGATCGCATCGTTTTCCAGGGCGACCACCGGGCGGTGCTCGATTTTCTGCAGTCGCAGTCAGCCCCTCGCCGCTAGCTATTGCTCGTGCTCGTCCGGCGGCGCATCCAACCGCTGCGGCAGCACCAGCCGGAACTCGGCCCCCCGCCCTACGTCGCTGTCCACCTCCAGCGCCCCGCCGTGGCGCAGCACGACGGTCTGCACCAGTGCCAGGCCCAGGCCGACCCCTGCTATGGCCGGGTGGCTGTGGTCGTGCAACCGCTGGTAGGGCGTGAACAGACGGCCTTGCTGCTCGGGGGCAATGCCCGGGCCCTGGTCCCGTACCGACACCACCCAGTGCGTACCTCGCGCCACGATGGCGCATTGCACCGTGCCGCCATCGGGGCTGAACTTGATGGCGTTGTGGATCACGTTGGTCAGCGCGCGGGACAGCAGGGCGCGGTCGCCCAGGCAGGGCGCAGTGTCTGGGGTGGACACCGTGCGCACGTCCACGTTGCGGTCACGGGCCAGGGTCCAGAGGTCGTCGGTGGTTTCGGATAGCAGGGCGGCCAGGTCCAGCGGCGCCATGCGGTATTCCTGCGTCTGCGCGCTGGCCAGTTGCACAAAACTTTCGGCCATGCCCAGCGAAGCCTGTGCATAACGTTCGATGCGCTCCAGCAACTCGTGGTCCGACAGGCGGCCGGGGTAGGCACGCTGCATCTCCAGCAGCGTCAGGATGGACGCGTTGGGCGCGCGGATGTCGTGCGAGATGAAGTGCATCGCCTGGTCGCGTTGCTGCAGCGCACGGCGCATCTCGGTCAGGTCCACCAGGGTCAGCAGCCAGCCTGCATTGGCCAGGTTGGTGAAAGGCTTGCACTGCACCAGTAGGCTGCGGCCCCGGGCGTCGGTGCCCTCGGTCTGTTCTGGCAAGGCAGCATGTTGCAAGGCTGCCTGGGTAACGATCGGCTCTTGATTCCCTGTCTGCACCAGGTCGGCCAGCAGGTCCACCACGGACAGGCCCTGCAAGGAGGGCTGGGCGGACCCACCCAGGTGTTGGCGGGCCGCCTGGTTGGCCAGCAGGATTTCACCGTCGGGGGCGCAGACGATGGTGGGTGAGGGCAACTGCTGCAGGCTTTCGCTCACGAACTGGTGCAGGTCACGCAGCTGGCGGGATGCGCGCTCCACGGCGTTGATGCGGCGCTCCAGAAAGTCGGCGGAGTCTCCGGGCCGTCTGCGCAAGCGCATGGCCAGGCCTTGGCGCTGAAGGTTCTCCATCTCCAGCCGCAGAAAGTGCGCAGCCGCGCTCAGGCGCCGCCAGCTCCACAGCGGGTAGGCCAGCGCCAGGCCCAGCAAGGCGGCGGCCGGAGCGAACTGCAGACCTGCCCACCAGGGCAGGGCCATGCTCAGCAGCAAGGTGGCCAGGGCCAGCCCGGCGCTGGTCAGCAAGGCGGCCAGGGGGCCGATGAGCAGCAAGGCCACCAGCGCACAGGCCACAGGCACCAGGTTGAAGGCGATGTTCAAGGCCTGCGGTGCGCGCACGATGTGTTCGCCGACCAGGCGGGCATCCAGCACATGGGCAACCACCTCCACGCCCGGCATCAGGCGCGACTGCTGGCTGACGGGCGTAGCAAACATGTCGCCCAGCCCCGAGGCTGCAGCGCCGACCAGCACGTACTTGCCCTCCAGTGCTCCGGCTGGCACCTGGCCACGCAGCACATCAATGTAGGAGTAGGTGGTGAAGGGCGATGGCCCGGCGGCGTAGGCGATGAGCGTGGGGTCATTGCGTTGCCAGGGGCTGGTATCCGATGCGCTGGCGGGCGAGGGCGCGCAGGCGGCCACAGATTGACGGTCTGCCACGCACTGCAGCGCCGTGCTGAAGTGATGCCAGGGGGCGGCCGCCGGGCCTTCCTGCAGGTACAGGCTGCGCACCACGCCATCGCTGTCTGGCGCCACATGCACATGGCCCAGGCCGGCGGCAGCCTCGGCAAATGCGGGCCAGGGCAGGTCGGTCTGGTTGCTGACCGAGCCATAGCCGCGCCGCAGCACGGGCAGCACCACACGGGCGCTGCGCCGGATGGCGTCGGTGAGCAGCACGTCGTCCTCGGGATAGTCCAGGTCGGCTTCGTTGAACAGCACGTCCATGCCGATGGCACGGGGGTTCTGGGTGGTCAGGCGCGAGATCAGCTCGGCATGCAGCGCCCGGCGCCAGGGCCAGCGGCCGATGGCGGCGATGCTGGCGTCGTCGATGGCCACCATCACGATGTCGGGGTGTGCGGGCCGCGAGACCAGTCGCATGCCTGCATCCTGCACCAGGTGGTTGACGCGGCTCAGGCTATCCGCGGTGCTGAGCCAGGTCACCAGCGCCATCAGCGCGCAGGCCAGCAGCGCCCATTCCAGGCGGCGTCGGCGGCGGCGCAGGTGGGCGATGGTCAGCATGAAAGGGGTGGTGGGATGCGGGGCGTCTGCTCAGCGCATGCCAGGGCCGCTGCGCGCGCTGGTGCGACCCGCACGGCTGGGCTGGACGGGCTCCATGCCCCGCTCAAGGGCGCCCCACGGGCGTGCCGCTGCTGGTGGACACCGGCAAACCCGCACCGGTGCGGATGCCAGTGCCCACGCGGATCTTGCGCGGGGGGGAGAAATCGCTCTCCAGCCCGCTGGCATCCAGCACCTGGATGCGCACCAGGTACTCGCCGGCGGCGAGGTTGCTGGCCGTCCAGGTCGGGGCGTCGAGCACGGTGTCCTCTGCGACCTTGGCAAAGTCCAGATCGGTAGCCACAGTGCGCTGCAGCCGGAAGCGCTGGCCCGCCTGGGCAGGCCAGTGCAGGCGCACGGTCGGGTCTCCGTCCTCCGCCTGCAGAGCTTGCAGGGACAAGGCGGTCGGCCGGTCGGCCACCGTGAAAGGCTGTGGCGGTGCAAACGGCCCCTGGTCTGCCTGCCCGTCGGGCAGCGCCAGCAGGCTGGCGATGCGCCAGAAGTAGCTGCCTGCGGGCAGCGCCCCCAGGGGCAGGCGGCATTCGGTCAGGCGCTGCTCGTCGCGCAGGGGCTGGGTGAACTGGGCGTCGGCGGCCACCTGCACGCGGTACCAGCGCACGCCGGGGACTTCCGTGCAGCGCAGCTCGGCCGCGCCACTGGGTACGACGGCGCCGGGCGCAGGGTGCTGGTACAGCGGTGCGACCGGGCGTGTTTTGACGGTGAACGGCTGCACGGCGGGCAGGCCCGCGATGCCTGCATCGTCCAGTGCCCGAACGGCCAGGTAGTAGCGGCCATCGTCCAGCGCCTTCCAGCGCAGACGGCCGTCGGGGAAGCTGCCATGGCGCAGCACCTGGGTGAACGTCGGGTCCTGCGCCACCTGCGCCACATACCGGGTGGCCCCGGAGGCCATGGGCAGGTCGATGGCCAGCAGTCCCGCATCGCCCAGTGTGGTGGGCATGCCGGAGGTATCGGGGGCGGGCAGCAAAGGACGGGGGGCGCCCACCGTGCCATCCGTGGCCACTGCCAGACCCTGGCCCGGAGCCAGCAGCGCGGTCGGCGCCTCGAGTGCAGCGCCGGGCTCGCTGTCAGTGTCACGCCGCGATTGCACCGCGACAGAGCCATGCTCTACCGACGCCGTGGTCTGGCCCGAATCGGCCAGTGCCACGCTGAACTGCGTGCCCCGCACGCTGGTCACCGCCAGCGGTGTGCGGATCTCCATGCGGCGCAGGGGCTCGGCGCTGAGGGGCACGGTCGATTCCACGCCGCCCTTGTGCATCTCCAGCACTGACTGCACGCTGCCTGCGCGCCCCCGCCGACGCAGCTGGCGCAGCTGTAGCTCGGACTGCGCCTGTACCCGCACCACGGTGCCATCGGCCAGCTGCACTGCCACGAACGACTCGGGGCCCACCTTCAGCTCGGTGCCTTCTTCCAGCTTGCTGCCGGTCGCAATGGGGGCGGGCGTGCCGCTGCCCCGCGCCTGCGCCGTGACCTCGCCCTGCACAAACTGTACGGTGGCCGATTCGCTGGGCTGCAGTCGCACGGGGATGAAGATCAACGAGCCCGGCTGCAGACGCTTGGGGTCGGCCACCTTGTTGCGAGCTTGCAGCAACGGCCACTGGCGCGGGTTGGCGAGGTAGCTGCGGGCCAGTCCTTCCAGGGTGTCGCCCTCTTTCACGGCGTGGGCAATTTCATCGCCTTGTTGGGGGGCTGCCGGGGCAGCGACCGGCTGGGCCGAGAAGGCGGTGGTTGCTGCCACGCACAACAGGGCTGCAGCACTTGAGTGCATGCGAAATGGCAGGGGGGTGATCAAGTCATGTCTCCTTCATGGGGCACGGAACGGGCAGGCATGCTGGTGGCAGAGCCCGCCGGACTCTGTCGCGGCCTTCAGCCTTTGTGCTGGGCTTCGACGGCTTCAAAACGGTAGCCCACGCCATACACCGCTGTCACGATGAAACCGTTGGCGGGGCGCAGGTCGAGCAGGGTGCGCAGGCGCGAGATGTGGGTGTCCAGCGAGCGCGACATCACATCGGCCACCTGGCCCCAGACGACTTCCTTGAGGTGGTCGCGCGACAGCAGTCGCCCCATGTTCTGGAACAGGAACAGGGCGAGGTCGTATTCGCGGTTCTTCAGCTCCACCGCCACTCCGTCCATTTCGATGGACCGGGTTTCGGGCAGGAAGCGGTAGCGGCCAAACTCCATCACGCCGCCGGTGTTGTCGGGGTAGGCGCGGCGCAGCAGGGCGGCCACGCGGGCATTGAGTTCGCCGATGCGCACGGGCTTGACCATGAAGTCATCCGCCCCACTGCCCAGGCCTTCCACAATATCGCGCTCCTCCTGGCGGTGCGTGACGAACAGGATGGGCACGCGGGCCGCAACGTTCTGGCGCACCCAGCGCACCACCTCGGGTCCGGTGGTGTCGGGCAGGTGCCAGTCCACGATCAGCAGATCAAAGGTTTCGCGGCGCAGCGTGCGCATCAGCTCCGCACCGGTCAGGTGGGTATGGCACACATGGCCCATCGCCTCCGTGGCCTGCTTGATCAGATCCAGCTGAAGCGCATCGTCGTCCAAAGCGGCTATGCGCATGGTTCTCCCCATCCAAAATCGAACTGCGGATTATTGGCGATAACTACCACGGCGCGGGCTCGCGCCGAGCGGAACGAGAGGGGATTTGACATTTGTTAACCCTCCCGGCCCGTGGTGGTCACTGCGCGGGGGGCTCTGCCGCTACTTCACGCACCAGTCGCATGCCGACCAGCGTGTAGCGCGTCTCCGGGCTGTTCCAGTTGCGGTAGCCGCAGCGTGCATAGAGCGCCCAGGTGTGCCACGAGCCACCCCGGCGCACACGCACACTGCCCGTGGCCGGACCGGTGGGGTCGTTGCGTGGAGACTCGGCGTAGTAGGTGTCGCCATGCCAGTCGCCCGTCCACTCCCAGGCGTTGCCCAGCATGTCGTACAGCCCGAAGGCATTGGGGGCAAAGCGGCCTACCGGCGCGGTAAACGCGTATCCGTCGTTGCCCACCAGCGCGTGCTGACGCCAGCGTGACCACTGAGGGGCTGCGGCCTGGTCGAAGGTATTGCCCGCTGAGACCAGCTCTTGCGGGTTGTCACCATGCGGGTACAGGCTGCGGCTACCCGCGCGGCAGGCGTATTCCCACTCCGCCTCGGTGGGCAGTCGGTAGCGATGGCCCTCGGTGCGGCTGAGCCACTGGGCCATGGCCTGCGCGTCGTTCCATGTCACGTTCACCACGGGGTGGTCCGGGCCCTGCGCAAAGCCGGGGTTGCGCCACGAGTAGCGCGGGTCGCGCCCCTCGAACGCATCGCCGCGCCGCGTGGTGGCCGGGTCGTAGGCGGGGTTGTAGCCATAACCCCCAGTGCCGTCGGCCTCAGACTCTGGCCGGTAGCCGGACGCCTCCAGGAAGCGCTGGAACTGCCCCACCGTGACCTCGTGCTGGCCAAGGTAGAAATCGCGGGTGATCAGCACCTCGTGCGCTGGCGATTCATCTGCCAGGTCGGTCAGGCGCTTGCGCTCCAGCAGCGGGAAGTTCTTTTCCAGCGTTTCGACGGGGGGCACGCCCCCCATCCAGAAGGTGCCCGCAGGCACACGGACAAAGGCCATGCCCAGGCTGTTGACCCAGGGCGATGTGACTGTGCCCGCCTGGGTGGACGGTGTGTGCTGGCAGCCCGCCAGCAGTGCGGACAGAGCCAGCAAGGCCGCACCGCTCGCCCAGCGGCGGCACGCTGGTGGGGCCGCTGGCCTCAAGGCTTGTCCTGCAACTCGCTCACGCATTCAAACAACAGACGCGAGCCATCGTTGCGCAACAGTTTGGCGTGCAAGGCCATGCGCTGGCATTCGCGGCTGGCCGCCGCATACGCCTGGGAAGTGTCGGGCCCGTAGACCGGCACGCTGAAGGTGCGGTCGCGGCCCGAGGCCATGGGGCCCGATGGGCCGTAGGGGTTGGTGGCATTGCAGCCCGCCAGCAGGGCCAGCACGGACACGGAGGCACATAGCAGTTTCATGGAAGTCTCCCAAACCGATCAAAAGACCAGTTTACGCACATGCCCGGTGGCTGCCCATAGGTGTTGTGCGGGGCATCCATGGCGCGAGTCATGCGTGTAAGCCCCCACTGTGCACGCGCAGGCACAGCCACTACAGTGGGTGCTGCGTGCACTGCTGCATGCAGCGGTGGAGGGGCGGGATGGCAAGTGCAAGTACGCGAGCACCGGTTACACAAGACGCCTGGCGGCCCTGGGCGTTGCGGGTACTGCTCGCGCTGGGCTTCATGGCGCTGCTGCCCGCTCTGCCGGTGTGGACGCCGCTGCAGCGGCTGGAGCAAGACCTGCTGGCCAGTTGGACCGCTGCGCCGCCGCCCGATGTGGGCGTCCTGGTGGTCGGGCTGGACGAACCCAGTCTGGCGGCGCTGAACCTGACCCCGCCCCTGCCGCGCCGCCTGCACGCGCAACTGGTCCAGGCCTTGTCTGCGGCAGGCGCTTCGGCGCTGGGCATCGACATGCTGTTTGCCGCACCACAGTCCTCTGAGGACGATGCCGCGCTTGCGGCGGCCCTGCAAGGGCGCATGCCAGTGGTGCTGGCGGCAGCCGATGTGGCGGTGAACACCTCGCAGGTAGCCCAGTACCGGCAGACCGTGCCCTCGGTCTTCCCCATGGCACGCCAGGGCAGTGTGGCCGTGCAGCCAGACGATGACGGTGTGCTGCGCCTTGCGCCCACCCAGGGCGATGCCCTGTGGAAGGAGCTGGCGCGCAGCGGCGGGCGCAGTTTTCAGCCCCCACCGCCGGGTGCACTGCTGCGCTACTACGCCCCAGAAGTCCCGCTGCCCTATGCCCACTACACCCAGGCGCTGGAGGCCGGCCGGGCGCTGCCGGCTGTGGCCGTTCAGGGGCGCCTGGTGATGCTGGGACAGAACACGCCGGTGGATGGAGTCGATCAGTTCGCCACGCCCCTGCGTGCACTGGGCGCGGGCACGCAGTCCGGCGTGCTGGTGCATGCCACGGCCCTGGTCAACGGCTTGGCGGGGGACTGGGTGGTGCCCGCCCACCCGGCAGGCCCTTGGCTGCAGGCCATTCTGGCCGTGGGCTGTGTGGCCGCTTTGACCCGGCGCTGGCGCGGTGGGCGGGCGGTGCTGTTCAGCGCAGCATTGGCAGTGCTGGCCCTGGTGGGTGGGCTGTGGGCCTACCTGGCAGGGGTGTGGTGGACGGCGCTGCCCACGCTGGTGGGCGTGGCGCTGCATTTGAACGTGGGTGCAGCCGACAGCTACTGGCGCGAGCACCGCCGCCGCGAACAGCTGCGCGCGGACTTTGCCCGCTACGTGCCTGCCGCTGTGGTCGACGCCCTGGTGGCCGACGGAGCCCAGCCGCAACTGCATGGCGAGCGCCGTGTGCTGACGTTGCTGTTCTCTGACCTGGCAGGCTTCACCGCCGCCAGCGAGCACTTGCCGCCCGAGGCCGTGGCCCAGGCGCTGAATGCCTACTTCTCGCGCATGACCCACACGGTGCACCAGCACGGTGGCACGCTGGACAAGTTCATCGGCGACGCCGTCATGGCGTTCTGGAACGCACCGTTGCCTGATACCCGGCATGCGGACCGAGCTCTGGCCTGCGCACTGGCCATGCAGGCCGACATGGTGGACCTGCGGGCCCAGTGGCAGGGCACACCGTTTGCCCAGGTGCAACTGCGCATTGGCTTGCACACGGGCGAGGCGGCGGTGGGACACCTGGGGTCGCATGAGCGCTTTACGTACACCGCCGTGGGCGATGCGGTGAACACTGCCGCGCGGCTGGAGGGGGCCAACAAGGCCTTTGGTACAGGCATCCTGCTGTCGGGCGCCACGCGCGATGCGATGGAAGCGCAGCAGGCGGGTGGTGCCCCAGAGGCGATGCTGATGTGGCTGGACACCGTGGTGCTGGCCGGGCGCAGCACCGGCGTGGATGTGTACACCCCGTGCGGTGACACCACGCTGGCCTCCATCAGCCAAACGCTGCGGGGCCATTGGCAGGCTGCGCGTTGGGCGCAGGCCCTGCAGTGCTGTGCCGATGCGTGCGCACACGCGGCAGCGCATGCCCCGCAGTGGCACGGGCAGGCGCTGCGCTGGCAGGCCCGGGTGCAGGCCCTGGCGGATGGCCCTGCAGTGGGCGCCACCCCCGTATTCACCGCGCGGGCGCTGGACAAGACCTGAGTCCCCGGCGCAAGACTCCCCCAGAGAGGCCCACCATGCCCATCCCTCCTGTGTCATCCCCGTCACGCCTGGCGTGGCTTACGCCGGTGGGTGTCGCCCTGTCGGCCTGGAGTGCTGCCAGTGCCAGCGCGCAATGTGCCGGTGTACCTCTGGCGCCTGACGCAGTGGCTGCGCAAATTGTGGCGCTCAGCGGCCAAGGCGAAACGCGCCCCCCGGGCACCGAGCCCTGGCTGCCTGCCACGCTCGCCCAGCCGTTGAGACCGGGGGCAGACATGCGCACGCTGGCGTTGTCATCCGCCGCATTGCTGCTGGCAGACCGCACGCAGATCCGCATGTCGGCCAACGCGCAATTGAGGCTGTGCGAGGCCCAGCCAGCGCGCACCCTGCTGGAACTGGCTGCGGGCCGGCTGTGGGCGCGCACCAAGAAGGCCCCGGCCAACCTGCAACTGCAAACGCCTGCAGCGCTGGCCGTGGTGCGGGGTACCGACTGGGACGTGGAGGTGGACGGAGCGGGGCGGACCACGCTCACCGTGCTGTCCGGCGCTGTGGAGTTGCGCAACGACCTGGGCAGCGTGCAACTGGGGCCCGCCGAGCAGGGCGTGGCCGAGCCCGGCCAGGCGCCCGTAAAGCGGCTGCTGGTCAACCCCCGCGAGCGGGTGCAGTGGGTGGCCGCCTACCCGGGCGACCTGACGCGTTGGACCGAGTTCCAGCCCGTGAAAACGGCGCCAGCCGCTCTGGCGGAGGTACACACCGCATTGCGCGCGGGGCAATGGGCCCAGGCGCGTGCCATGTTGCAGGCCCTGTCGGCGCAGGGGGATGGTGGGGCGGTGGTCGAGCTGGCCCTGGCGGACCTGGAGGTGCTGGACGGCCAGCCCGACGCCGCTCAGCAGCGCCTGGCCTTGGCCTGGCAGCGCACGCAAGACCCCCGCACCGCTGCAGGCCGCGCCGACCTGCTGATGGCGCTGGACCGCCTGCCAGAAGCGCGCACCTGGATGGATACCACGCGGGCCGCGTCGCCCGGCTTTGCGCCATTGCTGCAGGCCGACGCCGACTGGCACCGGCTGCAAGGGCAGGGCGACGCTGCCCTGGCCTTGTACCGGCAGGCGTTGACCCACGCGGAGGGCGATGCGCAGCGGGCTGCCGTCCTGGCAGGGCTGGGCCGCGCATTGCAAGTGCGCGGAGACCTGCGTGCGGCCCGCAGTGCACTGGCGCAGGCCGTGGCCCTGGCGCCAGACCAAGCGGCCTACTGGGGCGAAGCCGCCACGGCGGCCATCGAAGCCCTGCGCTTGGCCGAGGCGCGCACCGACCTGGATGCCGCCCTGGTGCAGTCGGGCGACGACTACGTGGCCCTGGCGGCTGCCGGACTACTGGCGCTGCGGCAGGGCGATGCCGAGGCCGCCCGCACCGCGCTGCTCAAGGCCCTGGTGATCGAGCCGCGATACGCCCGCGCACAGGTGTGGCTGGCGGTGGCCGAATACACGCTGGGCGAGCGCGCCGCAGCGATGGACGCACTGGACCGCGCACGCTTGGCTGACGCGCGCGACCCGCTGCCCTGGCAGGTGGAGGCCATGCTGCGCAACGACAGCGGCGAGCCCGCGGCGGCCATGGCCGCAGCGCGCGAGGCACTCACCCGGCTGCCCTACCTGAAGTCGCTCAACCCGCTGGCCTCGGACAGCCAGGGCTCTGCCAACCTGGGCAAGGCGCTGGGCGACTTCGGCATGGAGCACTGGGCACGGGCCTACGCCAGCGCGTCGTACTACCCGCTGTGGGCGGGCAGCCACTTCTTTCTGGCCGACCGGTACGAGAGCGACTTCAGCCGCCGCTCCGAGCTGTTCCAGGGCTACCTCACCGACCCCACCGTGTTTGGCGCCAGCGACAAGCGCGCACCGCTCCTGCTGTCTGCAGGCAGTGAATGGTCGATGGGCACGAGCGCTGAACGCAACCCGCTGCGCCACAACGCCACGGCCGATGTGGGCTACCGCGGCTTTGCCGCCAGCAGCGTGCCTGTGGCCTGGCTGGTGCGCGCCAACGACGTGCAGATGTGGCCCCGCGAAGGCTCCGCCACCACGCAGTACCGCCTGTCGTCGCCCGGGGTGGACCTGGCGCTGGGTGTGCGGCCCAACGAGAGCCTGTCGCTGTTCGCGCTGCATGGTGACACCACCTTGCGCTATCGCTTTCCGCAAGGCCTGGACTTCGGCAACGGCATCACCTTCACCGGCGGCGCCGAGACGCGCACCCGCCGCACCGACCTGGGCGCTGCGTGGCGCTGGTCGGCCGACAGCCAGACCTGGTTCAAGGTGCACAGCGGGCGCCAGACCTCCGGCCTGGTGCTGGACGATGCGCGTTGGGGTCCCCAGGACTACCGCTATGCCAGTGACGAGCAGGGCCTGTTCCTGCGCCACACGGTGCTCTGGGGCGCGCACCGCATGAGTGTGGGCTGGGAGCGCGTGGACCGGGACACCGTCAGCGCGATCTCTGACCCCGGCATCACCACGCCGCGCACCAACACCGAGCGCTACCACATGCCCTGGGTGGCGGGCGAATGGCGCAGCGGTGCCTGGACCTGGATGGCCGAGGCGTACTGGCCCCGGTTCACCACCCGGCAGCGCGACCGCTATGCAGACACGGCGACGGGGCAAGACCTGCTGCCCGCGCAGGACGACGGCGCGGCGCACCACCACCGGCTGCTGCCGCGCCTGGGCGCCAGCCTGCGCCTGGGCCCGGGCCGCGCACTGCATTGGGCCTGGCAGGAGAGCGTGCGGGCGCCCGGCACGCACACCCTGTCGCCCGTCGCCACGGGCGCCATTGCCGTGGACAACCAGTACCTGCTGGCGGGCAGCTACGCCCGCAAGCACGCGGTGCAACTGGACTGGGAGGCCAGCCCCACCACCTTCTGGGGTGCCAGCCTGTCGGGGCAGCGCATCAGCAACCTGGTGGCCGCCAACGGTCGCCTGTTTGCACAGAACACGGGGGCGCTGTTCGACAACGTGGCCACCATTGCGCCCGTGGTGCTCAATGCCCAGACCACGCTCAACACCTATGAGGAAACGCCCCTCTTCGGGCAGGGGCAGCTGGCGCAGGCCACGGTGTCCGTCAACCATTTGCTGGGTCCGCGCTGGAGCGTGTTGGGCAGCTACATCCACACCACATCGCGCAACATCGGGGCGGGTCTGGAGGGGCGTTGGCTGCCCGGCTTTGCCCGCCACGTGGTGCTGGGCCAGACCACATGGCGCCATGAGGCGCGCAGCTTTTCGCTGCTGCGCCTGACCTGGCGCGGTATGCGCTACATCGACGAGGCCAACACTGTGCAACGCGCCCCGGGCTGGAGCCTGGCCCTGGCCCATGGCTGGGAGTTGCAGGACCGGCGCTGGAGCTTTACCGGCACGGTGCAGACCGGGCTGCGCACCGGGGAGCGGCCCACGCTGTGGGCCCTGGTGCGGTACCGGGACTGAAGGGGCGCCCAGTGTGCAGAGGGCGCCTTTACCGGGTGATGGAAGGGTGTGTGAGGCCTTTTTGGCCGGTAGCGCCAGTGCGATATGCCCAAGTAGCTATCAAAAATGTAGCAAATAGGCGTTGAAAGGCGTACAAAAAAAGCCCGCAGCCTTGCGGCTCGGGCTGTGTGTCTTGCACGCTGCGCTCGGTGGCGCGCCGGCTTATGCAGCGGCGGCCTCGGCCAGCGCCTGCAGTGCGGCCGTCACTTCGGCAGCTTCCACGCCGTCCACGGGGGCCAAACGCGGGGCCAGGGTCTGCAGGGCTGCGCTGTCCTTCTGCAACTGGGCAATCGCCTGGCCAGCCTCCTTGGGTGCGTCAAAGCCCGTGCTCTGCAGCAGCAGGCGGCCGTCGGCGGCCACGAGCTTGAAGTAGAACTTGCCGTCGGCCTCGCGGTACTGCTTGAAAGCGGGCAGTGCGGCCTTGGCGGCCTTGGCCGGTTTGGCGGCTGTGCTGGCCTGCACCAGGCTGCGCAGGCCCACGGCGCTGCGCAGTTCGCGGATGAACGGCGTGGCCAGCGCGCGGGCGCGCTCGGCACCGGCCAGCAGGGTCTGTTCGATGCGGGCGGGGTTGTGGATGAGTTCTTCGTACTGCGCGCGCATGGGGGCGATCACCTGGTCCACGCGCTCCAGCAGCAGGTGCTTGGCGTCGCCCCAGGCAATGCCGTCGGTATAGGCCTTGCGCAGGGCCTCGGTCTCTTCAGGCGTGGCAAAGGCCTGGTAGATCTGGAACAGGGCCGAGCCTTCGACCTCTTTGGCCTCGCCGGGCGCGCGCGAGTCGGTCAGGATGCCACCGATGAGCTTTTGCAGCTGCGCGCGCGAGCTGAACAGCGGGATGGTGTTGTCGTAGCTCTTGCTCATCTTGCGGCCGTCCAGCCCGGGCAGTGTGGCCACATGGTCGTCGATAGCCGCCTCGGGCAGCACAAAGTGCTCGCCGTACAGGTGGTTGAAGCTGGCCGCCATGTCGCGGGCCATCTCGATGTGCTGGATCTGGTCGCGGCCCACCGGCACCTTGTGGGCCTTAAACATCAGAATGTCCGCGCCCATCAGTACCGGGTACATGAACAGGCCTGCGGTGACACCGTCGTCATGCTCGCGCCCGGCGGCGGTGTTCTTGTCCACGCTGGCCTTGTAGGCGTGGGCACGGTTCAGCACGCCCTTGCCGGTCACGCAGGTCAGCAGCCAGGTCAGCTCGGGAATCTCGGGGATGTCGGACTGGCGGTAGAAGGTGACCTTTTCAGGGTTGAGCCCTGCGGCCAGCCAGCTGGCCGCGATCTCCAGCGTGGAGCGCTGGATGCGCACCGGGTCTTCGCACTTGATGAGCGCGTGGTAGTCGGCCAGAAAGTAAAAGCTCTGCACGCCGGGCGTGAGGCTGGCCGCCACCGACGGGCGGATGGAGCCGACGAAGTTGCCCAGGTGGGGGGTGCCGGTGGTGGTGATGCCGGTGAGAAAACGGGTGGTGCTCATGGGAAACAAAAACTCAGCAGATCAAATGAACAGGAAGTGGCGGGCTCACAGGCTGTGCTGCGCTCAGCGCAGCAAGGCCGTCAACGGGGTGAGCAACAGGTTGATGGCGGTGTAGCCCACGGCCATCAGGGGGCGCAGCCACAGCGTGCCCACCACCCCGGCGATCACCAGGCCCATCACGATGAAAAAGCCCCAGGGCTCGATGCGCGACACCATATGGGCCTGTTTCCAGGGCAGCAGGCCCACCAGAATGCGCCCGCCATCGAGCGGCGGCAGCGGAAACAGGTTGAAGGCCCACATCACTAGGTTGACCATGACCCCGGCGCGTGCCATTTCCAGGAAGAAGCGCTCCTCAATCCCCGTGCCCACCAGCACTACCAGCAGCACGGCCCAGGCGATGGCCTGGATGAAGTTCGACGCGGGCCCGGCCAGGGCCACCCACACCATGTGCTTCTTGGGGTTGCGCAGATTGCCGAAGTTGACCGGCACCGGCTTGGCGTAGCCAAACAGGAAGGCGCCCGAGGTCGCAAAGTACAGCAGCAGCGGCATCAGGATGGTGCCGACCGGGTCAATGTGCTTGAAAGGGTTGAGCGTGATGCGCCCCATCATGTACGCGGTGTTGTCGCCAAAGTGGCGCGCCGCGTAGCCATGGGCCGCCTCGTGCACAGTGATGGCAAACAGCACCGGCAGGGCGTAGATCAGAACGGTTTGGATGAGATTGGAGGTGTCCACGCCGGGATTGTCTCAGACGCCCCGCTGCCCCCGGCGTTGCCAGGGTGACCCGGCGGGTGTTCAGGCGCCCGGCGGCAACCGCGTATTGTGGGTTGTACGTATGCTGACGGGTCTCCAGGCGGGGTGTTCGTTGCTAGCATCAACCTTTTGCCCGCAGCCCGTGCCAGTTTGTGCCCCTTGGTGCGTTGCGCTGCGCGGCGGCCCCTCCCACAACGACATACAACAGGCCTGGAGACATTGAAGCCATGTGGAACAACTTGAAGATAGGAACGCGCCTGTTGCTGGCGTTTGGCGGCCTCGCACTCGTCGTGCTGCTGCTGATGGTGATGGCGCTGTCCGGCATCGGCGGTGCCGAACAGGCGCTGCAGGGCGCCACGCCCCCGGCCCAGGCGGCGCTGGCACAGTTGCAAAGTGCGCGCAACTGGGTCATCGGTTGCAGCGTGGTGGTGTTTGTGCTGGCCCTGGTGGCCACGCTCAGCCTGCGCGCCAGCATCGTGGCGCCGCTCAACCAGGCCATCCTGATTGCCGAAACGGTGGCGTCTGGCGACCTGAGCCAGGAGTTCAACTCCGACCTGGAGGGCGACTTTGGCCGACTGCTGGGCGCGCTGGGCACCATGGAGGACACGCTGACCGACTTGGTGTCCCGCATCAAGCAAAGCACTGATTCGATCACGGCCTCTGCGGCAGACATTGACCATGGCAACACCGACCTGTCGCGTAGGGCGGAAGACCAGGTGTCGTCCCTGACCGAGACGGCAGCCAGCATGGAGCAGCTGACAGCCACCGTGCGCCAGAACGCCGAGCGCGCCCATTCGGCCAGCGGCCTGGCCGTGCAAGCGTCGGCGATTGCCGAGCAGGGCGGGTCGGTGGTGGGCGAGGTGGTGCAGACCATGCAGGCCATCAGTGGCAGCTCGCGCAAGATCGTGGACATCATCCAGGTGATCGAGGGCATCGCCTTCCAGACCAATATCCTGGCACTCAATGCTGCCGTGGAGGCCGCGCGTGCCGGCGAACAGGGCCGGGGTTTTGCCGTGGTGGCCAGCGAGGTGCGCAACCTGGCGCAACGCAGCGCGGTGGCCGCGCGTGAGATCAAGGCGCTGATCAGCGCGTCGGTCGAGCAGGTCGAAAGCGGCGCCGGTCAAGTGGGCAAGGCGGGCAAGACCATGGAAGAGATCGTCGGCGCTGTGGGCCAGGTGAGCGCGCTGCTGGGCGAAATCTCCACCGCCCTGCGCGAGCAGAGCGAAGCCATCAGCCATGTCAACGGGGCGGTGTCGCACATGGACGGCAGCACGCAGGAGACGGCCTCACTGGTGCAGCATGCGGTGAGCACGGCGTCGGCCCTGTCGGCGCAGGCCCGCGACCTGGAGCAGGCGGTCGGGGCGTTCAAGCTCTGACGAGTCTCTGAGCCGCCGCGCGGCTCTCCCCTCCAAGGCGCGCTATCGGTGGCTGAGCGAAGCCCGCTGCACCGCAGCGAATGTATTGGGGGTGGCGCCGCTTCGGGGGGGCTCTTACAGCCCCAGCGCTTGCAGGCTGCCCCGGCCCTCGCGCACCACCACCGGGTCGCCGCCCGTGCCCATGGGGGTCAGGTCCACCACAGTGGTGGGCTCCAGGGGGCAGGCCCCGGCATCGACGATGGCATCCACCAGCTTTTCATAGCGCTCGCGGATTTCCTGCGGGTCGTTCAGGGGCTCGGTCTCACCCGCAGGGATCAACGTGGTGGCCAGCAGCGGGGCGCCGTGCAGCTCCAGTAGCAGCTGCAGGCCTTTGCGGTCGGGCACCCGCAGCCCAATGGTCTTGCGCGAGGGGTGGCTCACGCGGCGGGGCACTTCCTTGGTGGCTTCGAGGATGAAGGTGTACGGGCCTGGCGTGCCCAGCTTGAGCAGGCGGTACTGCCGGTTGTCCACCCGTGCGTAGTTGGCCAGCTCCGACAGGTCGCGGCACAGCAGCGTGAGGTGGTGCTTTTCGTCCACCTGGCGGATGCGGCGCAGGCGGTCCACTGCGTCCTTGTCGTCCAGGTGGCAGACCAGCGCATAGCTCGAATCCGTGGGCACGGCCACGATGCCGCCCTTTTGCAGCAGCAGTGCGGCTTGCTTGAGCAGCCGGGGCTGCGGGTTGTCGGGATGGGCTTCGAAATACTGGGCCATGGGGCAGGTTCTCAGTGATGCGTGGCGCTGCGCGTGGGTGCCTTGCCTGGTGGCAGGTCGTCCAGAGGGCGCCTGGCGCGCCTGCGGCGGCGCGGGGTCATCGCAAAATTCGGTCGGACAGCAGTTCCCACACGGGGGTCAATGCGCCGGGCAGCAGGGGCAACGTGCCCAGGTCGGTGTGCGACTCGTCGGGGCTGTGGAAGTCGCTGCCACGCGATGCGGCCAGGCCAAACTCCTGCGCCATGTCGGCGTAGGTCACGTACTCGGCTGCGCTGTGGCTGCCCGTGACGACCTCGACCGCCCGGCCACCGTGCTGCTTGAATTCGGAGAACAGCGCGAATTCTTCATTGGCGCTGAACTTGTAGCGCGCCGGGTGGGCGATCACCGCAATGCCCCCGGCCTGTGTGATCCAGCGCACGGCATCCCCCAGGCTGGCCCACCGGTGGGGCACATAGCCCGGTTTGCCTTCGGTCAGGAATTTGCGAAACACCTCGGAGGTGTCCTTGCACACGCCGGTTTCCATCAGAAAACGCGCGAAATGGGTGCGCGAGATGAGTGCCGGGTTGCCCACAAACTGCAGCGCCCCTTCGTAGGCGCCCTTGATGCCGACCTGGGCCAGCTGGGCCGCCATCTCCTGCGCCCGTTCGCCGCGCCCGCCGCGTGTGGCGGCCAGGCCCTGGGCCAGCTGGGCGTCGTCAGGGTCAAAGCCCAGACCCACGATATGGACGGTGGTGTCGGCAAAGGTGACCGAAATCTCGGTCCCGGTGAGGTAGGCCATGCCTTGGGCGCGGGCGGCAGCGGCCGCACGGTGCTGGCCGCCGATCTCGTCATGGTCCGTCAACGCCCACAGCTCCACCCCGTTGGCCTTGGCCCGCGCGGCCAGGTCTTCGGGCGTCAGGGTTCCGTCGGAAACGACGGAATGGCAGTGCAGGTCGGCGTTGAGTATGGAGGTCACCGATTCATTTTAGGGCTTGTACTGATAACGCGCCCCACGGAATCCATTAACACTTGTTACATGCACACTTCGCCTGGCTGGCGGGTGTTCAGCCGGGTCGAACGCCGGCAGTGTGGTGGTTTTCCTTGGGCAAGATACAACAACGCGGAACCTCGGGGTTTTTGCAGAGCATCAGGAGCAACCATGAAATTCAATGACCTGCGCGTCGCCCACAAGATGTGGAGCGTGATTCTTGGCCTGCTGGCGCTGATGCTGGTGGCCGCCGTCTGGACCCAGTGGTATGGGCGGCAGGTCACTGCTGCGACCGAAGAGTCCGTCAACAAATACGAGTCCGCCATCACCACGGCGGTCAGCTGGCGTGGCCTGGCGGAAGTGGCGGTCACCATGTCGATGGCCGGGTTTGTGACCACCGACCAGGCGCTCAAGGCAGATTTTGATACTCGGGTGGCTGCGCTCACCGCACGCATCACCCCGGTGCAGGAAAAGATCAACAAGGCGGCGGTGTCCCCCGAGGACAAGGCGGTATTGGCCGCGGTGGCCGCTGCGCGTGCCGATGTCCGGGGCCAGACCGACAAGCTCAAGGAGCTGACCGATGCGGGCGATGCAGCCGCCAAGCAGGCCTATGTGGACAAGGTTTACCGGCCCAAGGTGTTGGCTTATCTGGAGTCGATCGACAAGTTCGTGGCCGTGCAGGAGCGCCAGCGTGACGATGCGGTGCAGGCCGCACGTGCCACGCGCGGCAACCTGGTGCTGATCGGGGCTGCCGCAGCCATCGCGGTGGTGGCCCTGGGCATGCTGCTGGCGGCCCTGCTGGTGCGCTCCATCACGCGGCCGCTGGATCGGGCCGTGGTGCTGGCCGAAGCCATTTCGGCCGGGGACCTGACCCAAGACATCCACGATGACCGCAAGGATGAACTGGGCGTGCTCACCCGGGCGCTGTCGGCCATGTCGTCACGGCTGCGTGGTGTGGTGAGCGAAGTACGCCAGGGGGTGGACTCGGTCTCGTCGGCCTCGGTGGAGATTGCCAACGGCAACCACGACCTGTCGGCGCGCACCGAGCAGACGGCCTCCAACCTGGAANCGCCAGGGGGTGGACTCGGTCTCGTCGGCCTCGGTGGAGATTGCCAACGGCAACCACGACCTGTCGGCGCGCACCGAGCAGACGGCCTCCAACCTGGAAGAGACGGCAGCCAGCATGGAACAGCTCACGGCCACCGTGAGCCAGTCGGCCGACACGGCCCGCCAGGCCAACCAGCTCGCCGGCACGGCAGCCCAGGCTGCAGCGCGGGGCGGCGAAGTGGTGGGCCAGGTGGTCACCAGCATGCAGCAGATCACCGACAGCAGCCGCAAGATCAGCGACATCATCGGCACCATCGACGGCATCGCCTTCCAGACCAACATCCTGGCGCTGAACGCAGCGGTGGAAGCCGCCCGAGCAGGCGAGCAGGGCCGTGGGTTTGCGGTGGTGGCCAGCGAAGTGCGCAGCCTGGCGCAGCGCAGCGCCGAGGCGGCCAAAGAGATCAAGACCCTGATCAGCGCCAGCGTGGAGAACGTGGAATCGGGCTCGGCCCAGGTGGCGCAGGCAGGGCAAAGCATGCAAGAGATCGTTGCCAGCGTACAGCGGGTGAGCGACCTCATCGGCGAGATCACGGCCTCCTCGACAGAACAGCGCGACGGCATCGCGCAGGTCAACCAGGCCGTCACACACCTCGATCAGATGACGCAACAGAACGCGGCGCTGGTGGAAGAGTCCACGGCCGCAGCCGCCTCGATGCGTGACCAGGCACAGCACCTGGCGCAGGTGGTGTCGGTATTCAACGTGGGAGCGGTGGCCACCCGGGCGCCGACAGCGGCACCCCGCGCTGCAGCNATGCGTGACCAGGCACAGCACCTGGCGCAGGTGGTGTCGGTATTCAACGTGGGAGCGGTGGCCACCCGGGCGCCGACAGCGGCACCCCGCGCTGCAGCGCCGGCGCCTGCGCCACGGCCCGCCGTGGTCAAGGCAGCGGCCAGCGCGCCCCGCGTGGCATCGGCCGCCGCGCCGAAGGCCCCAGCGCCCGCACCGGCGCGCCTGCCTGCGGCCAAGGCACCCGCCCCCGCACCTGCTGCCAAGGCAGCGGCGCAGGGTGGCGATGACGATTGGGAGAGCTTCTAAATCGATAGCGGCCAGCGCATGACCATCAAGCGCTGGCGGCTATTTTTTGTGGTCGGTATTCCGGCCGATTTGACAGCAAGGCAGCGTGAGCTGCCTTTTGTTTTGGTGCACCTTGAAAGGATTCTCCGATGCCCCTGGTCAACATCCGCCTTGCGCGCCGCGACCTGCCGACTACCGCAGCCCAGAAAGCCGCCCTGATTGCGGGCGTGACCCAGCTCATGCAGCAGGTGCTGGACAAGCGGCCGGAAAGTGTCACCGTCATCATCGACGAGGTGGACCCCGAGAACTGGGGGCAAGGCGGAGAGCCGGTGACCGTGATCCGCCAGCGAAGCAAGGGGCCGACGCAGGCTTGAGCGGTGGCGCGCTACACCTGCGCGCCTTCGACCAGGAACTGCACCTTGCGCTCGCCCTTCCACTCGTTCACATCCAGGCGGAAGGCCAGCAGCACCCGGGCAGGCAACTGCTCGGTGTGACCGAACCAGATGGCATCCACGGGGTTGCCCTGGTGGATGAGCTTGAGCGACAGGTGGTTCTTGGCCTCGCCCACCAGGCGCTGGCTCACGATCTGCACCTCTTCGCTGAAGGTCGGGGGCGCAAAGCCCTGGCCCCAGACCTCGCGGTGCAGCGTGTCCACGATGTCGGCGCGGCAATATTCGGGGGCCAGCGGGCCGTCGGTTTCGATGCGGCGGGTGAGGGTGGCGGCGTCCAGCCATTCCTGCGCCACCTGGGCAAAGGCCTGCTCGAACACGTCGAACGATTCCTCCGCCACGGTGCAGCCCGCCGCCATGGCGTGGCCGCCGAACTTGAGGATCACGCCCGGGTGGCGTTTGGCCACCAGGTCGAGAGCGTCGCGCAGATGAAAGCCGGGGATGGAGCGGCCCGAGCCTTTGAGCTCATGCTCCTTGCCCGGCGCACTGCTCGCGGCAAACACGAACGTGGGGCGGTGCAGCTTGTCCTTGATGCGGCTGGCCACGATGCCGACCACGCCTTCGTGGAAGTCGGGGTCGAACACGCTGATGGCTGGGGGCGGCTCTTCGCTCTCATCAAACAGGCTCTCGGCCATGAGCATGGCCTGCTCGCGCATGCCGCCTTCGATTTCGCGGCGCTCGCGGTTGATGCCGTCGAGCGTGCTGGCGAGTTCTGCGGCGCGGCCTGCGTTGTCGGTCAGCAGGCATTCGATGCCCAGCGTCATGTCGGCCAGGCGGCCTGCGGCGTTGATGCGTGGGCCTAAAGCAAAGCCAAAGTCGAAGGTGGTGGCCACGGGCGCCTTGCGGCCGGCGGCGTGGAACAGGGCGGCGATGCCTGCGGGCATCTGCCCCGCGCGGATGCGCTTCAAGCCCTGGGCGACCAGGCGGCGGTTGTTGGCATCCAGCTTGACCACGTCAGCCACGGTGCCCAGCGCCACCAGGGTGAGCAAGGGGTCGAGCTTGGGTTGCGTGGCGGCGTCAAACACGCCACGCGCACGCAGCTCGGCGCGCAAGGCCAGCAGCACATAAAACATCACGCCCACCCCGGCCATGGACTTGCTTTCGAAAGGGCAGCCGGGCTGGTTGGGGTTGACGATGGCGTCCGCCGCAGGCAGCTCGGGGCCAGGCAGGTGGTGGTCGGTCACCAGCACCTGCAGGCCCAGCGCCTTGGCTTCGGCCACGCCGTCCACGCTGGCGATGCCGTTGTCCACGGTGATGAGCATGTCGGCACCCCGCTCGGCCACGCGGCGGGCGATCGAGGCGGTGAGGCCGTAGCCGTCGGTCACGCGGTCGGGCACCAGGTAGTCCACGTTCTGGGCGCCCAGCAGCCGCAGGCCGCGCACACCCACGGCGCAGGCGGTGGCGCCGTCGCAGTCGTAGTCGGCCACGATGATGAGCCGTTGGTTCTGTGCCATGGCATCGGCCAGCAGGCGGGCTGCAGCGTCAATGCCCTTCAATCCGTGGTCGCCACTGGGCGGCAGCAGGCGGCCCAGGCCATCGTCCAACTCGTCCTTGGCCCGCACGCCACGCGCGGCGTACAGGCGCGCCAGCAGCGGGTGCACGCCGGCCTGCTCCAGCGCCCAGGCGGCGCGGGGCGGAATGTCTCTTGCTATTATTTTCATAGCTGCACCAGCATATTCGACCAGCGCATGGGGCGAAAAAGACCTTGAAACCGCTGTGCAAGGCTGCGTGGAGCGGTGTGGAAGCCCAGCGCATTGCGTTCGCCGCACAGGGTCAGCTGCACGGGCGTGCCGCTTTCGGCCCGGCGCAGCAGGTCGGCCACGGGGCCTGCGTCCAGCGCGGCCCAGGCGCTGACCCAGGTGCGCCAGTCGTCGTGCAAGGCGGCGTCCCGCAGGGTGGTGGGCATGTGGGGCATGTGGGGGGATGGGGGGGCGGGCGGTGGATTGGACAGTGCGCCCGTGCCATGCACCCAGAACGAGTTGACGACGGGCAGCCCGCGCGTAGAGCGCTCGTCGTTGAAGGCGTGGGTGTACAGCAGCATCTGCATCTCGCTGTGCAGGCGATGCAGGGTGCGGGCTTGTTTGACATCGGGCATCCAGGCGCGCACGTCGCGCAGCAGCACACGTTCCAGCGACGCGGTGGCCAGGTCGGCAAACAGCGGCCCGCTGGCCAGCCAGCGCGTGGGCTGGTCGTAGTGCAGGGTGATGCCGTCCTCGGCAAACCAGGGCGCCACGATGGCCAGCAGCGCGCGGGACGCGGCTTCGTCCAGCCCCAGCTGTTCGGGGTCGCGCAGGGTGACGTGGTCGGTGCTGACCTGCCACTGGCAGGGCGTGACGAAGGCCCAGGCCTCGCCGTGGATCGTCAGGCCTTGCTGGTGGCGGTGCCAGGCCGCCCAGGGGATGCGGCCGTCTTGTGCGGGCAGGCCCAGGGCGCGGGCGAGGGCGCGTTCATGGGGGGCTGAGAAGCTGGTTTCTTCGCCGGTGTCGTTGTGTTCGGGGCGGGGGCTGAGCCGGGCCAGCAGCCGGTCCAGGTGGGGCAGGGCCAGGCCCTGTTGGGCTTGCTGGCATCCCGGTGAGGCGCTGGCGGCGTAGGGAATGAGCAAATGGGTGGTGTCCGACATGGGCGTATTGTCCGGGATGCCACAATCGGCCCGGCCCGTAGCGTGCATTCCGCACCGTACAGGTCCTTCTTTCCTAATCCATGCAAATTCCCTACGAACTGGCCCTGGGCTGGCGCTACACGCGCGCGGGCCGCGCCACGCGGCGCAATGGCTTCATCTCGTTCATCTCGGGCGTGTCCATGCTGGGCATTGCGCTGGGGGTGGCGGCGCTGATCATCGTGCTGTCGGTGATGAACGGCTTTCAGAAGGACGTGCGCGACCGCATGCTCAGCGTGGTCTCGCACATCGAGATCTTTGCGCCCCTGGGGGCCGCACTGCCCGACCCGGCGCTTACCCTGGCCGAGGCCAAGAAGAACCCGAACGTGATCGGGGCTGCGCCTTTTGTGGCAGCACAGGCCCTGCTGGCGCGTGGCGAAGACATGAAGGGTGCGCTGGTGCGCGGTATCGACCCGGCCCTGGAGGGTGCGGTGACCGACCTGGCTGCCACCAATGAGAAAACGCTGAACCTGCTGGTGCCCGGCGAGTTCCGCGTGGTGCTGGGGGGCGAGCTGGCCCGTGCCCTGGGCGTGCGGGTGGGCGACCCGGTGACGCTGATTGCGCCCGCCGGCCAGGTGACGCCGGCTGGCGTGGTGCCGCGCCTCAAGCAGATGACGGTGGCGGGCACGTTTGACTCCGGCCACTACGAATATGACTCGGCCCTGGTGCTGCTGCACCATGAAGACGCGCAGCGCATCTTCCGCCTGGAAGGCCCAACGGGCGTGCGCCTGAAGCTCAAGGACCTGCACCAGGCCCGCGAGGTGGCGCAGCAGCTGGCGCAGTCCCTGAGCGGCCAGCTGCTGATCCGCGACTGGACGCAGCAAAACCGCACCTGGTTCGCCGCGGTGCAGCTCGAAAAACGCATGATGTTCATCATCCTCACGCTCATCGTGGCGGTGGCCGCGTTCAACCTGGTCTCCACGCTGGTGATGACGGTGACCGACAAGCGCGCCGACATCGCCATCCTGCGCACTCTGGGCGCCAGCCCCAAAAGCATCATGGGCATCTTTGTGGTGCAGGGCGCGATGGTGGGCGTGATCGGCACGCTGGTCGGCCTGCTGCTGGGCCTTGGCATCGCGTTCAACATCGATGTGATCGTGCCGGCCATCGAGCGCGCGCTGAACGCGAGCTTTTTGCCCAAGGACATCTACCTCATCAGCAAGATGCCCAGCGAGCCGCAGAGCAGCGACATCGTGCCCATTGCGGTCATCTCGCTGGTGCTGGCCTTTGTGGCCACCCTGTACCCCAGCTGGCGCGCCAGCCGTGTGAACCCTGCCGAGGCGCTGCGTTATGAGTAACCCCACCCCCCATACCAACAGCCACCCGGTGGTGCTGGAAGCCAAGGGCCTGACCAAACGCTTTACCGAAGGCCGCCTGGATGTGACCGTGCTCAAGGGCGTGGACCTGCGGATCCATGCGGGTGAAACGCTGGCGATAGTGGGCGCCTCGGGCTCGGGCAAGAGCACCTTGCTGCACCTGCTGGGCGGGCTGGATGCACCCACGGCGGGCACGGTGCGCCTCAAGGGCGAGGAGATGTCGTCGCTGTCGGCGGAGCGCCAGGGGCAGCTGCGCAACCAGCACCTGGGGTTTATCTACCAGTTCCACCACCTGCTGCCGGAGTTCAGTGCGCTGGACAACGTGGCCATGCCGCTGCGCATCCGCCGCCTGCCGTTGGCCCAGTGCCATGCGGAGGCGGAGCGGGTGCTGGCGTCAGTCGGTTTGAAGGAGCGGCTGATGCACCGGCCGGCCGAGCTGTCGGGCGGTGAGCGTCAGCGGGTGGCGATTGCGCGGGCGTTGGTGACCCGGCCTGCGTGTGTGCTGGCGGACGAGCCTACGGGCAATCTGGACCGGAGTACGGCTGACGGGGTGTTTGACTTGATGCTGCAGTTGGCGCGGGATCAGGGCACGGCGTTTGTAATGGTGACGCACGATGAGTCGCTGGCGGCGCGGTGTGACCGGGTGGTGAGGCTGGTGTCTGGGGTTTTGGGGTGATTTTGGCTGGATGCGCTAGTGGAATATGCGCTAGCAGCTATGCTTTTTGAAGCGCTCTCCCTCTGCGCAAAGGGTTGTGTGCCTGGTTAATGGCATGCCTTGATGAAGGGCGGAGGCCGGGAGTCGCCCGGCAGGCGAGGTACTTTTCTTTGCTTCGCCAAAGAAAAGTACCCAAAAGAAAGGCGACCCCCAGTCTGCGACCCCTTCGCGTTGCGAAGGGGCAAACCTGCGGCGGGGCGGCTACGGGGTGCGCCGTGGAACTCACTGCGCTGCGTTGCAGCTTCGTTCAGACATCCACGGCGAGTCAGAGCACGAGGCATGGGCGCTCCGACGCCCATGCTCACCCCGCAACCGCCCCGCCGCAGGCGCAGCCAGCAGGGGGTGGACAGCCGAACATCCAACAGCCGAACAACCATTCGGGCCATTGCTGCGCTCGGTCCGGGCTGCGCAGCGCGATGTGGGGCCGAGCGCAGCAAAGGCCCGTGTGGATGTTCTGCTCCCAGTGCCCCTCTGGATGCGCCGAGGAGCGCAGGGTTTGGCGGATCAGGGCTCGCGTGTGTCTGAGCGACGCGCAGCGGCGCGAGTTGAGCGAGACCCCGCCA